>DASXRM010000140.1:0-3275 GCA_036506575.1 Gemmatimonadales bacterium
GCTCACGGCGGAGCTACGCCAGGAGCTCGAGGTCACCCGAAAGCCGCGTTCTAAGTAACGCCTTTACATTGATCTAGCGCGTCGAGCTCCAGCGTTTCCTCAAACAGCCCAGCAAGGAGCTGCAGGGGGTGGCCTCGACCACCGAGTCGGACTCCTCCACCTCTTGGGGCACATCAGCGCCGAGCCGGGAAGACGAGATTCCCCGATCCTCCTCGTCCCCGCCTGGAAAGTTCGCCGCGGTGATCAGGATCTCCCGCCGTATACGCGAGGCGGTGCGGAGCACTCGGGTCGGATACCGGTGGCAACGAGGCGTGTTGCGTCCCCGGACACAGCCGTTGTAGCGGCGGAGTCCATCTTCTATTGATTTGCTTCGCCGCACATACGTGTGGAGCAGCCGGACGCCATGACAGATGTTGCCCTCGACGTTCAGCAGGTCCCCCGACAGGCAGCGATAGCTCCCCACGTGTACCGGCATGACCTGCATCAGCCCGATGGCACCCTCGCTGCTTATCGCGGTGGTGTCGAACGGGGCGTTCTCGACCAGGAGCACGCCGGCGAGCAGGCTCGGGCTCATCCGCGCGCGGCCGGCTTCGTATACTATGGCCGAGGCCACCCGGTCGGCGAACTCCGGGTTTCGGACCCGGCGGGCCAGGGCGATCGCCAGCGGCCGGTGGGCCAGTCGCTTCGTCACCGCCAGCTCGAGCGCGGCGCTGTCGAGCCGAGCGCGTGGCGCCGGCACTGGCCGGGCGGCATGCTGCTTCGGAGGATCCGTCCGCCTATGGGGCAGTGGTCTCTGGACCGAGGCCGGGAGAGGCGCCAGATAGGGGGCGGTTCCGGGTCCTCTGGTTCCGGGTCCTGTAGAGGCGCACGCGGACATAGCCAGCACAGCCGCGAGTAGACACGACTCCAGCGCCCTGCCACGACTGATAGCGGGGAACATGGCGCTCCTCGTCGAAGACGTTCGGCAGTATCGCGCGTGCCGGGGAGCCGCTCAAGTGTTCTGAAGTTGGTCGCGCCGAAGAACGCGACAGCGACACCGGTGGAAAGCGTTCACGCCCAACGAGGTGCAGGGAGTGGCACGAGGAGGCTTTCGTTACAAACCGCCACCCGATTCTCGGCCTGCACCACGTCACCGCGACGGTAGACGATGCTCAGGCCGACCTCGACTTCTTTCTCGATGCCCTCGGTCTCCGGCTGATCAAGAAGACCGTCAACTTCGACAATCACCACGTCTATCACTTCTATTACGGGGACGAACGGGGCACTCCAGGCAGCATCTGGACCACCTTTCCTTATAGGGATAGGGTGTTCCCAGGGGGCAACCGGGACGCGGGCAGATCACGGGCACTTCCTTCTCGGTGCCGACCGGGTCACTCGACCTCTGGAAGGTGCGGCTCCGAGAGATCGGCGTAGCGATCCTTCCGGGCTCGCGATTCAGCTCGTCGGCAGCGATCGTGATGCTCGAGCACCGTGGACCGGCAGCGGGATGGCGCGACCACCGCGATTCGCGGACTACATAGCGTGACCATGACCATCGGAGCACCCGGTCCTACGGTAGCACTCCTGACCGGGCTCCTGGGATTCGAGGTGGTAGGCGAGGCCGAGGGAGCGATCCGGCTCGCCGTCAACGGCGACGAGCCCGGCAAGCGGATCGAGCTGGTGTACGGGGGCGGGCGCCAACCTGCCCGGAATGGACTCGGTACCGTGCACCACGTCGCCATGGCCATCGCGAGCTCCGACCAGCAGGTTCAGCTGCGGCAGGAGCTGCTGGATCTGGGGTACGCAGTGACGGAGGTGCTGGACCGGCAGTACTTCCAGTCAATCTATTTTCGCGAGCCGGGCGGCGTGTTATTCGAGGTGGCCACGGTCGGTCCCGGGTTCACGGTGGATGAAACGTTGCCGGAGCTGGGTCGCGAGCTCAAGCTCCCAACCTGGGAGGAGCCGAATCGAGCGGCCATCGAGAAAGGTCTTCCGGTTGTCTCTCGAATTTCGTGAGCCCGGAGCGGCCCGCGCCGGCGGGTACGTGCTCGCGCTGGCCTCCCTCCTCGTGGTCGGCGGTCTCATCTTTCACCCGGTGCCGGCCGGCGGCTTCGAGGAGCGGCCATCGGTGCTCAGCCAGACCCCCTGGTGGGGCCCGATCCACGTCGCGATCGCGGCCGGATTTGTCGGGTGCGTGCTCGGCAGCATCCTCATGCTTGCCGCCGGCGGGCGTCTCCTGCGCCCCTGGCCTGCCGCGCTCTTCTGGGCCGCTATCGCCGTCGGGATGATCTTCTTCACCGGTGTGGCGCTGATCAACGGTTGGGTGATGCACGCCTTGACGGCCCGGGGCGTGCCGGAGGCCGACCCCCTGCTCTATTATGCCTTTAACCGGTTACTGATTGGTTACGGCTGGCTGGGCAACCCGCTTTTCCTCCTGGGTCTAACGGGTCTCGCCTATCTCGAGGCTCGAGGTCCTACCCCATTCGTCTCCCGGCCGGTGGCATGGCTGGGGCTCATCGTAAGTGTTCTCTCGTGGGGCCGAGGCATCGGCTCAGCCACCGGATGGTACTTTCTCGAGCCGCTGATCTATGCCAACGTTCCTGCCTTTCTCTGGCTGGGCTACTACGGTTGGAGGATTGCGGCAGAAGCGCAGCGGGTCCGTGACCGATAGCCTTCTTCTCTCGCTCGACTACCTCTACGTCCCCGCTCCCAATATCCAAGCGGCTGTGAGGTTTTATGTCGAGGCGCTCGGGGGTGAGCCCCGCTGGCGGATCCGGCACGGCAGCGTCTGGGTGGCTGCGGTCCGGCTGGCCGAGCCCGGGCCGCTCGTACTGTTGGCCAATCACCTGGAACCGGGGCAGCTCTTGCACATCTACCGGACCGGCAGTATCGCCGACCTGCAGCGACGACTTACTGCCACAGGCTACTCGCTCGAGGGGGAGCCATTCGACATTCCCTCAGGCCCGTGTGTCATCTTTCGCGATCCCGGTGGTCAGCGGCTGGCCGCCTATGAACGGGTGCGGCCCGAGGTGGATGAAGTTTTCGAGGGGCGCTTCGATGAATACGACAACGTGACAGAGCCGTGACCCGGGGACTACATGCGAGCACAAGCTTTCAGCTGCGTCAGTGCTTTCGCTACCCCAGCTGAGGATTCGCATGCACCGTCACATCTCTCCCGGCAACCGTGCCAGCTCTACACTCACCCTTCTGCTCTCGACATTGCTGTCCTCCAGCGCCTGCACCGGACTCGTCGCGGGGCCGGAGCGGAGCGATGTCACGCCGGTCCCCGCGTCTCG
>DASXRM010000141.1:0-6543 GCA_036506575.1 Gemmatimonadales bacterium
GTGACTGCAACAGATCGGCCCATCGTCGGATTCTGTAGTGAGCGCCTTCACTCCATTGAGCCCAACTGTGCATCAGTGTCTCTGAAAGAGACCAACCCAAAGGAGGAGTTTGTGCAGAGTCTATTCTGGCGGTCCATCGCGATTGTAGCCGGATCGATCGTGATGGTTACGCTCGGCTCGTGTAAGGGCAGGGAAAGTTCCGAATCGGCTTCTCGAAATACCGAATCGCCGGCTCCGGTGGATACCGGAGGCATGAAGGCGGCGCCAACCGATACGGCTCGATCCGGGTCCACCAGTCTCTCCGATCCAAACATCGTTGCCTTACTCGATGAGGCAAACAAGGCTGACAGCGCCGCCGGATCCTACGCCCTGGGCAAAGCCACCAGCCCGGACGTCAAGGCGTTCGCAAAGCTCATGATGAGCGAGCACCATGCCCTGCGGCTGCAGGGCCAGCGATTGGCAAGCAGCTGAACGTGACACCGCAACCCCCCACCACCGATCCGCTTCCAGCGGCGGCCCAGACTGAAATGGCCGCGCTTCGGGCAGCGCCCAAGGGCAAGCAGTTCGACCGCACCTACATCGATCAGGAAGTGGGCATTCACAAGGCCGTCATCGATCTAGCCGGCAAGGCACACGATGCCACGCAGAACGATCAACTGAGAAAGCTCATCGAGCAGGCCGGACCCTTTCTGCAAAAGCACCTGGATAGGGCCGAAGAGCTCCAGAAGAAGCTCCAGTGAGGTCGGCTCGCAAGCAGCTGCAGTGAGGTAAGTACAATGAGTATCCAGCTGAACTTGCTCACCCTGATGGCCGCGGCGACCTACACCTGTTCCGGCGGCAGTACCGGACTGACCGCCCCCAACGATGGACTGCCGATGAATGGCTCGCCGGGAGCGGTCACGGTCGGGAACATATTCTTCCGCAGCGCGCGAAACGGAAGCGTGAATCCGGCGGTCGACACGGTGGCGGCAGGCACCATGGTGACATGGACCTGGACCAACACTGGAGCGGAGCCCCACAGCGTCCGCTCGCTAGGCGCTCCCGGCTTTCCCAGCAGCGCCACGTTGGCGGGAAGCGGGAGGACCTACAGCGTGACCTTTACCAGCCCGGGCGTCTACCAATACGACTGCGCGGTCCATGGTGCGCAGATGACCGGTACGATTGTGGTTCAGTAATTCACTGGAGGCACTGATGCGCAGCGCCGCTCATCTCCGGGGTCATCCCATTCATCCTATGCTGATCCCCTTCCCGTTCGCCTTCCTGACCGGAGCCTTCCTGTTCGATGCTGCCGGCCGAATCACCGGACATGCCACCTGGTGGTCGACCGGCGGCTATCTCGCGATCGTCGGCATCGTCGCCGCCCTGTTGGCGGCGGTGCCGGGCCTTATCGACTATTTCCGAACGGTGCCGCCCAAAAGCTCCGGCAAGCGCCGAGCGACGAAACACATGGTGCTGAACCTCTCGGCTGTTACCGCCTTCATCGTTGCGACGTGGCTTCGGGGTGGCGGTGTCACGCCACAAACTCGGGTTGTGGTGCTCGAAGGGTTGGCGGTGGCGATGCTGTTCGTCGGCGGCTGGCTCGGTGGGGTCCTGGTCTCGCGCAATCAGATCAGCGTCGATCACCGCTACGCTCGAGCGGGGCGGTGGAAGGAGGAGCGTGTCAGCGCCGCATCGGATCAGCCGATTGTCGTAGCCCGATCCGATGAGCTCGAGATCGACCAGATGAAGCTGGTCCGAGTGGACGGCCGCAGGCTGGTGCTCGCGCGAACGAAGGAGGGGTACGTCGCTTTCGATGATCGGTGTACCCACCGGGGCGGATCTCTGGCCGGCGGGGTGATGATCGGCGGAATGGTACAGTGCCCCTGGCACGGCTCTCAGTTCGATTGTCGGAGCGGTGCCGTCAAAGCCGGACCAGCGGAGGAGCCCATCTACACCTATCGCACCCGTGAACAAGAGGGAAAGGTGATACTGACCCTCGGCGATCGCGGTCAAGCGTAATCTCTATACTTGCAGGAGGAAAATCATGTATCTCTCGCGCGTCGTACCGCTCGCGTTGGTTGCCACAATGGTGGCATGCGGCGGCTACTCGGCGCCCACCGGTCCAACCGGTGGGGGGCAGATGTCGAATCCACTCCCGGAGGGAACCGTCGGAGTGAACATCCAGGATTTCAGCTTCACACCGGCTTCGCTGACGATCAAGGTGGGCACCACGGTGCGGTGGGTCAACCAAGGACCCTCGGCTCATACTACGACCAGCGACGCGGGTGTTTGGGGGAGCGCCACGCTCGGCCCGCCTAGCGGCAGCGGTGGGTATGGAGGTGCCGGGTCACCAGGAGGTACTTTCGATTTCACATTCACGCAGCCCGGTACGTACTCCTATCACTGCAGCCTGCACCCGCCTTCGAGCTATCCTGGTTTCACCGGTACCGTGACCGTCACTTCGTAGAGCTGATGCCTTGGCCTTTCCTGGCGCAACCCCCAGTCGATCGCGTTCGTCAGCACCGCCGGGATTCCGTCCTACTCGGGAGTGGCGATGAGAATACCATCGGCCTGGCGGAGCGCCGCCTTGAAGGCCGTCACACCCGGGAGGATCGCCTTCCGCCTCGACGTCGGCGTTATAGAACGGCAGCTCGCCGATCTCGATCGGGTCGATCGTCATACCGTCGGGGGGCGAGCTCCCGCGCGGCGTGAATCAGTGCGCGGTTGAAGGAGCCGCGCCTGAGGCTCCCCGCGAAGGTGACGATCCGGTCAGCCACGAGGACGTTCGGCGATCGTGAGGCGATGGAGCACAAGGCATCCGCTCGGCGTCTTCCGGCGTGCGGAACGCCACGACCACATACCCGCAAGGGTAGAAGATGCTGAACTGGGTCGGCGGTTTTGGTTGCCCCCTCTGCCTAGCCATACGCTCGTTCTCATATAAAAGGGTCGGAATACCCACGCTCTCCCTCCAGAGTAGACAGGCACGGGGCCGCTATAAGGGGGGGCCACGTCTGACTTGCAAGCCTCAGCGACTTACTTGTACCCGCGAGAGGCCCGCTCGCAACCATCAGAGTCCGACTTCCACTTCCAGACTTGCGTTCGCACGTGTCAGACTGGCACTCGCATCCGCCAGACACACCTTCGCGCCTGGTAGACTCTCATTCGCACCGGTCAGGCTCGCGTTACCTGCAGCAGACTTGCGTTCGCACTCGTCAGACTCGCATCCGCACTCGGCACACTCGCATTCGCGCTTGTCAGATGTGCGATAGCACTTGTCAGTCTCCATTCGCATTTGCCAGACTCCCGCTTGCGTTCGTCAGGCCCGCGCTCGCATGGGTAAGACACCCGCTGGCGCCCACGAGAGTTCGTTTCGCGTTTGGTCGATTCATTCTTGCAGCCGCTAACGCCCGCATTACCGTCATCAATGTCCCGCTGCAACCGGAAGAGGACATCTGAGCCGCAGTCTCGGCATCCTCGGCATCGGCACCCGCGCGCACGACGAAAAGGTGCCGGTCCGGTTCGCCAATATCTGCATTGGCGTTAGCGGAAGTCGCCAGCTCGCCGACAACACTCGCTCGGTCCTGAAAACAGTTTCGCGCGCGAGATGAAGATTTCTGGCACACTCCTCGCTTCTCACCGCTTCGCCGAGCGAAGGTCGGCATCGCTCGGACACACACAATCATCATCATGTGCGCCGGACGGTGTGCCGGCCGCCGCCCGGCCAATCGAGTCGGGAGGTACCAGGTCATGAAAGCGGCTACCCGCAGGAAGCTCGAGATGGGCACTCGAGCGCTGGAATTCAGCCGAGCCCACCCGGATGAGAGTCCCGGGTACACCGCGGCGCTGGCGCAGCTGGAGGAGCAGGTCACTCGCTCATCCCAGCTCGCGACCCAGCAGCGGGAAGGCGTCGTCGAAGTCCGCGCGGCCACCGCGCGCAAGCGCGACCTGCAACGGGCGATGCGGCGGCGACAGCTGGTGCACCTCGCGCGGGCCGCGCACCGAGCGGCAAAGGAGCTGCCCGAGCTGGCCCAGAAGTTCGCGCTCCCGCGCGACCCGATCCCCTACCTCGCGTTCACCACCCTAGCCCGCAGCATGGTCGCCGAAGCCCAGCGGCAGAAGGAGCTGCTGGTCAAGCACGGCTTGGTGGAGCGGGTCCTCGACAGCCTCGGCCAGTCGCTCGATCAGTTCGACCGGGCAGTGGAACAGGGGTCCGAGGGACGCCGGGTCCACATCGGAGCGCGCGCGAACCTGGACGTGGCGGCGGACGAGATCGTCCAGATCGTGAAGGTGATCGACGGCCTCAACCGCTTCCGTTTCGCCGATGACCCGGACCTCCTCGCCGCCTGGAAGAGCGCCAGCAACGTCGTCGGCCCACCTCGTCCGGAGAAGACCAGCGCTCCGGAGCCGCCCTCAACAGGCGGTGAGATCAAACCAGCAGCATGATCATGAATCAGATGTACCGCAGGTCGGAAAACTGAGCCGCCGCCGGAGTCGCGAATCTCGGCGGCGGTCTCGTCAGGGACGATGTCCCCTTTGCCTCCTATCTGTCGCGTACACAATCGACCACCTCTCCTACCCACCAGCAGCAGCTGGAGGATCTATGCCCATCTCTAACCTCCTCAACGGCACCGCGGACCCGGCTCATCCCGGCAGTCTCCTGCGATCCCTGCTCCTGCTGGCCCCGCTGCTGCTCTTCGGGTGCAATGATGCCCCTGATAGAGTAACGGCGCCGGCTGCGGCGATTCCGAACGGCGGCGGCGATGTGGACGTCGATAAGATCGCCGAGAACCTCATGACCCAGGGGGCTGTGCCGGCGAGGTGCGCCCAGGTTCAGTACGTCGCCCTGAGCGGCACTAAGCGCTATGGGTCACGGGGAGACTGCACCTGTGTAATTAGCCGAGTTCCCAGACGAGTCGCCGTGACCGCCGTGATTATGAACGGCTCCGCCGGCAACAGCGTCACTGGGAAAGCGTATTGCCGCCAAAACCTGGGGGCTACCCTCATTGCCGGGCCGACTACCGCGGTGGATCCAGGCAACAACCTGCTTGGCGCCGCCGCTCTCGTCGGCGCAGTGTCCACCACCGGCGGCTCGGCCTGCTTTCTCAGTTCGAGCGGCACTTCGACACGACTCGTGACCTGCGTCTGGTATTAGCCAGGTATCTCGACCCTGACGTATTTGCCTCAAAGGAGCGCAAACCATGAGATCCCTGCTCTGGCTTCCGCTGACCGCGCTACTGGTTTTCGGCTGTAAGGATACCCCGACCAAGGTGACTGCCCCGGCGGAGGTTGCGCCCAACGACGGTGACGCAGTAGACCTCGACCGCATCGCCGAAAACATGGCGGCGCAGGCGGGTGTGTCCCCAAGGTGCCTCCAGGTCCGGTACAAAGTCACCGGGGGCACCCTTCGCAAGGTTCAGCGCGGGAGCGACTGTTCGTGCGTGAGCGGCCGACAGGCCTCCGTGACGGCTGCCATTTGGGGAGGGTCGACCCTAAACCAGGTCATCGGCAAGGCGTACTGCGTGCGCGTGGCCCCGAACGACCTCATTGCCACAGCCAGGGTGCAAAATCTCAGCAGCGGGATCAGCGTTGCCTCTATGGTAGGCACTCAGAGTGAGGGGATAGCATCCTGCATCCTGAACGCCGGAGGCGTCCTGACTAACCGCTCCGCCAACCTGGTGATCTGCATGTGGCATTAGCGCCGACTCTTCTCTTGTTCTCAGTTGATCGGACAACTTGCGGCAAGGGTCAACGCCTCGTAGACGGTGCGCCCCAAGACCGAGGGCGGAGAAGGGTGCTGCAGAGCCCGCCCGTTCACGAGGGCGTGGGCGACCCCAGGCGGGCACTGGACGAGCTGTACGAGTTCTTTGTCGGCAGATGCTGACTCCGGAACTGGCTGACCCGTCTCAACCTGAGGCACCGTAAACCGCGAGCCAGGCGCGCCGAATCCGGCGAAGCATGGCCGGGTACAGGATGCGTCGGAACGGCTCGATCGCAATCAGATACGGTCGCGTCAGCCAGGACACCGGCAGGACGTACACCGCCCAGTACAGGCGGTAGCCGGTTGCGGTGCGCGCCAGTGCGGTGCAGACGTACCCCTGCACCGTGGCGTTGCGAATCTCGCTCAGCGCCTCGCCGGGAAACTGGTAGAGTAAACGGAACGGACCGTCAGAGGTGCCGGGAGGAATTTCGGACTCGCGGCGGTCGCGCTCCGATAGATGGGAGAGCAGAGAGTGCTCGGGAGGCATCTGCACCCGGTCCCAGCCGAAAACGCGCCCGAGAAAACGTCGCACGCGATACAATGCATTCGCGATGCGACTCGGCTCGGCGGCCCGGTCGAGCGCCCGGATGTCGGCCACGCTCCGTCCCGCACCGCCGCCCGGAAGATCTACGACCGACACATCGTACAAGGGGACGCCGTGCAGCAGCTCGTGCGCCCGAAGCTTCAGGCTCAGATACTCGGCGGGGGACACGCGCATGGCGTTGAGGATGAGGATCTGCTCAGGGACTAAGACAATCGCCGCAGTATCGACTTGGTCGGAGAGGGCGGAGAGGGCGGAGAGGGCG
>DASXRM010000142.1:0-4110 GCA_036506575.1 Gemmatimonadales bacterium
CAGCTCGGCCAACGGGACGTCGAGCCAGCCATCCAGCATTACGCTGCCACCTACTCGGCCTACCCGAAAATCCACTTGACCCGGAAAGCCGACGCCGGCCACATCGAACGGTCCGAAGGTGTCGCTCAGCTCCCGCGTCGCCCTAGCGATGAGGTGGCAGGCTTCCACCGGTCCCGTATCCCGCCCGGTCGCTCGTACCGTGCGTCCCAGGATCCGTCCACCTTCATCTGTCAGGCAGGCGAGTAGCTTGCTTCCGCCGAGGTCGATGCCGACTGCACGCATGACGACTCCTTCACACACCGGCCCAGGATCGGGTGTGCCGCGATGTCCTCGAGGGCTTGGGTGATCTCTAAATCGGAAACCTCCGTGACGATTTCTACCTGACCAACCTCGCGGGGAAGCACGAAGTTCAGGTGTCCAGCGCGCACTAACCGGATCTCTTCGAGCCGGTTGCAGGTCGCGAACAAGTCTGATCGCGCCACCGGGGGCGGGAGGTCATAGACGTTCAGAGCCTGGAAGATCCGCTCGAGCGTGCCCCGGGAGCACAGCCCTCGTCGCCGGGCTAGCGCGGTGGCGACGGCAATTCCAAATCCGACCGCTTCTCCATGCAGCAGCTGGTCGTATCCGGTCTGCACCTCGAGTGCATGACCGAAGGTGTGCCCCAGGTTGAGTACCCGCCGGAGATTTCGCTCGTACGGGTCGGGGGCGAGCATTGCGATTTTGGCTTCGCTCGCCCGCGCCACCACCTCTCCCAGAACCCGCTCGTCCTGCCCGCGGCAAATGACCCCGCTCTCGGTTTCGAGCAACTCGAACAGATCCGGATCCCCGATAATCGCCACCTTGAGGGCTTCGGCGACCCCGGCCGATAGCTCGCGAGCGCTCAGCGTGGCGAGCACCGCTGGATCACAGAACACCGCCCGTGGATGAGCAAACGCCCCCAGGAAATTCTTGGCCCAAGGCATGTTGACCGCCACCTTGCCGCCTATCGCGGCATCCAGTTGGGCCAGTAGAGTGGTGGGCACGTTTACGTATGCCACCCCCCGCATATAGGTCGCGGCGACAAACCCGCCTACATCGGTGACAATGCCGCCGCCCAGATTGACCAACAGCGCGCGCCGATCGAACTGGAGGCGGTGGAGCTCTTCGATCAGCCCGAGGTAGTGATGGGCCGACTTGGACGGCTCTCCCTCGGGCAGAAGCACCGGGTCCGCCTCGACCCCACGGGCCCACAATCGATCGAGCAAGCGGGCCCCGTAGAGCTCGAGCACACGCGGGTCGGTGAGCACCGCCATTCGTGACGCGGGGTAAAGTCCCTGGAGCCGCTCCGGCAGGGTTTCCAGCAGACCGGCTTCGATCTCCACGGGGTAACGATGTGCGCGATCGGCCTCGACGCTGGCGAAGACCCTCGAGCGGTGCTCGCGGCGGCCCCCGTTGCGGGCGGCTCCGGCGACCGGGCCACGATAATAGGCTAGAAGGTCCGCCAGGCTCTCCGTCAAACAATGCTCCGGTGCGAAACCCAGCGCTTGCAGCCGGCTGATATCAGCGTAATAGCGAGGGATGTCAGCCGGGCGAGCGGCTTTGGTCTCGATTTGGACGTTCCCGTTCAGACCGGCCAGCTGGAGGATGGACTGAAACACGCCGTCGATGGCGGCCTCCACTCCGCTGGCCAGATTATAAGTGCGGCCTGCGGTTCCCTTTCGTGCCAGGAGATCGAGGGCGCGGGCGGCGTCGCGCACGTCGAAGAAGTCGCGCGTGGTCGTGAGCGGCTCCACCTCTATAACCGGGGGCACCACACCAGCGGCGATGGCGGCGGCCTGGCTAGTCAGCCGCCCGCAGAAATGCCGCTCCTCCTGGCCAGGACCTACCAGATTGAAGATCCGGGCCCAGATGGCTGGGATGCCGTGACGCCGCACCAGGATTCTCGCCGCGTTCTCGGAGGCGAGCTTGCTGACCCCATACAGATCGATAGGCTGGCAAGGAGTGCTCTCGTGAATCGGCAGCGCGTCGGGGGCGATCTGGCCGTACAGAAAACCGGTGGAGCCCAGGATCACGGTGGGACGATCGCTGCCGGCTTCCCTGATAGCCTCGAGGAGGTAGATGGTTCCTTCGACGTTGGTACGAAACAGATGGTCCGGCGGAGCATCGCGGAGTCCGGATGCCAGGTGGAATATCTGCTGGGGCTGGAATTCGCCCAGGAGCCCGGTCAGTTCCGGTTGCCGGCCCAGATCGAGTGAGACGTAATGGTATCTGGTCGAATCCAGCGCCGCCCTGAGCTCCTCCGGCAGCGGTGCCCTGAGCCGGGATGCGCCCCACTGGAGAGAATGGGTGAACTCCTGCTCGAGCCGGGGAGAGCGGCCTAGGCCAAGGACCTCGGCCTCGGGATGACTCTGGAGCAGGTGGGCTGTCAGGTAGCGGCCCATGAACCCTTGGGCCCCGGTCACCAGGATTCGGGTGGTCATTGCTGGGCTTCCACCGCGGGGACATTAGGCGTGGAGCGAGCTCGAGCGGCGCCGCGGGTCTCGATCAGCTCGACAAACAGGCTCTCGAGGGCCCGGGTCATCGCTTCGGGGCGATACTTCTCGAAATAGCGCTGCTGGGCCTTCGCTCCGAGGCGCTTGGCGGTTTCCGGCTCACCCAGCAGCCGCAGCACCCCTCCGGCCAACGCACCCGCGTCGTTCATCGGCACCACCAGTCCGGTCTCTTCGTGAGTCACCATTTCCTCGACGCCGCCCACGTTCGTGACCACCGCCGGCTTCTGGAGCGACATACCCTCGGTAATGGCGATAGGCAGCGAATCATGGAGTGAGGCATGGACGTGAATGTCGATTAGCTCCCAGATATCGCCGATGGAACCGGGCCAGCTCACTATCCGCACTCGATCCTCGATGTTCAGATCCCGTGCGCAGGTCTTGAGGGTCTCGACGTAACTCGGATCCTCGTTGGGATATCCCGTGAGAATGAAGTAGGTGTCGGGTGCCTGTGAGAGTATCTGCCGAGCGGCCTGGAGCAGCACCTGTTGCCCTTTATATGGAATCAGCCGGCTTACCTGCCCAACCACCCGCGAGGACCGGTTGCCTGGGATGCCAAGCTCCCGGCGCATCTCGGCGTTGGTCCGGGTGACTACCGGGACAGGGACTCCGTTAGGGATTACCATGGAGCGCCGGTGAGGACGAAACAGTCCCCGATTGATCAGGTCGGATTGGGCCTTGGAGTCGCAGATAAAGGCGTCCGCCCGGGCGAACACCGCCTGTCCGAGCAAACGCATACCCAGCCGGTCGAAGTAGGATGGGAAGTACTGGGTGATAGTGGTAGGACGGCGGGTCAGGGTCCCAGCCAGCACGCCGAACAGTGTGGCGGTCGCGTGCTGGGCGTCGATCAGGTCGATCTGTCGTTCGCGGATGACCCGGCACAGCCGGCGGAGGAGCTGGGTCAGTGTTGCTGAGGCCCGGACCATATCGCCGGCCCGAAGCGACGGAAGCATTCTCCGCCGCGGCTTCACACCTAGATCGATGACCTCGATCCCGGAGTCCGCATAGGCATGACGCAGCGATCCAACCTCCTGAGCGTAGCTCTCCTCCCGGCGATACAGGGTGATCACCACGTGGTCGAAGCGGCTCTTGTCGATGGTTCGAGCGAAGGACAGCACCCGGTTGGCGCTGCCTCCGAACCCCAGGTCAGCGATAACCGATGCGATGCGCATGCGCCGCGTCATGATCCACGATTGTGAGAGAGGTTCGCGGCTGGCTCTCGAACCTCAAAGGCTTCGGCGTGGTCGCGGATCATCTGCTCGGCACGAGCCACGGCGGCAGAGTCGTTGACATCGATCCAGCAAGCGTCGTGGTGGAAGGCGGCGACCTTCGCCCCTTCCGCGAGCAGACGGTTGACCAGCCAAGAGACCTCCGTGCGTTGCCCCACCGGCAGAAGCGCAATGGCCCTCGAGCTCAGCATGAATACCCCGCTGGAGACTAGGATCCGCCGCTCCGGCTTCTCGAGGTAAGTGACTATCGTCCCATCCTGGACCTGCACTTCGCCGTAGGGGATCCGGAAGGGCTCGAAGTGAACAGCGGACGTGAGCGCAGCGCCGGCATCGCGATGGTGGCAGACCAGCGC
>DASXRM010000143.1:0-13894 GCA_036506575.1 Gemmatimonadales bacterium
TACCTCGAGGACTGAGGTGAACAGCGAGGGCTCTTGAAATATTTTCACCGCACCCACCTTTCTCCGGACGAAGTCCTCGCGGGCGCGACCCAGTTCTTCGGCACGACGCTGGCCCCGGTGGAGGAGGAGTCCCGCCGCCGCCAGTTTGCCGGCTCCATCGGCCGCATTTCCGTGACCGTTCAGGCGGAAGGCGGGCACTATACCCTGGTGACGGTCAAAACCGATCAGGTGGGCGAAAGCGAGGCCGATAAACTGGCCAAGCGCTTCCTCACCCTGGTGCACACCAGAGCCGAGCCCAGCCACCGCCCGATCGGCGCCTACTGACTCATTCCTTCACGACCGCAGATCTATGCCAGTGACGCTTAGGAGAACTTCGACCATGCATTTCACCCGTACGTCCCGCTGCGCCGCAAAGCTGCTGCTCCTCCTGTTTGTCGGGGTGATGCTGATCCCGGCGGGACTTCCCGGGCTGCTGGCCCAACAGGGGGCTCAAGGAGCACCGGAGCACCGGCCCGGCGGCGAGGTGAACCTCCGCCTGCCCGACCTCAATCAGGGAGACTTTCTCGGCTTCACCGGCCACCAGATCCTGCTGTCCGGGCTGCTGGTCTGCGTTCTCGGCCTGCTCTTTGGGCTGCTGAGCTACGCTCATGTCAAGAAGCTTCCAGTGCACCGTTCGATGGCCGAGATCTCCGAGCTGATCTACGAGACCTGTAAGGCATACATGGTCCAGCAGGGCAAGCTTCTGCTGGTTCTGATCGGGTTCATCGGCGCGGTCATCGTCGTCTACTTCCTGCTGACCGGCCTGGAGTTCCCCAAGATTCTGGTCATCCTGCTCTTCAGTGTTATCGGCATGGCGGGAAGCTACAGCGTCGCCTGGTTCGGTATTCGCATCAACACGTTGGCCAATTCCCGGACGGCGTTCGCGGCGCTTCGCGGCAAGGCGTGGCCGGTGAGCGAGATCCCGCTTCGGTCGGGCATGAGCGTGGGCATGATGCTGATCTCGGTCGAGCTGCTGTTCATGCTGGCCATCCTGCTCTTCATTCCGCGGGAGGTGGCGGGGGCCTGCTTCCTCGGTTTTGCCATCGGCGAGTCGCTTGGCGCGGCCGCCCTCCGAATCGCGGGCGGGATCTTCACCAAGATCGCCGACATCGGGTCGGACCTGATGAAGGTCGTGTTCAAGATCAAGGAGGACGATGCCCGCAACCCCGGCGTCATCGCCGACTGCACGGGAGACAACGCGGGCGATTCGGTGGGCCCCACAGCGGACGGGTTCGAGACCTACGGGGTCACGGGGGTGGCCCTCATCTCGTTCATCGTGCTCGCCGTGGCCGATACCTCGATTCAGGCGCAGCTGCTGGTCTGGATCTTCCTGATGCGAGTTATGATGGTGCTCGCTTCAGGCTTCTCTTACCTGATAAGCAACGCCGTTTCCCGGGGACGATATAGCGAGGTCACGAGATTCAATTTCGAGACCCCCCTCACCCAGCTCGTCTGGCTCACCTCGCTCATCTCCGTGGTGCTGACCTACGCGCTCTCCTATGTGATCGTCCCCAGTCTGGGGGGAAACCCGGACCTCTGGTGGCAGCTCTCGACGGTGATCACCTGCGGCACCCTCGCCGGCGCCATCATCCCGGAGCTGGTGAAGGTGTTCACCTCGACGGACTCGCGGCATGTGCGAGAGGTGGTCACGTCCTCCCGGGAGGGCGGAGCCTCGCTCAACATTCTTTCCGGCTTCGTCGCCGGGAACTTCTCGGCCTACTGGCTGGGGATCACGATCATGGGCTTGATGGCCATCGCCTACGGCGTCAGCACCCTGGGACTCGGCGATCTCATGAAAGCCCCTGCCATCTTCGCCTTCGGTCTGGTGGCCTTCGGGTTCCTGGGCATGGGGCCGGTCACCATTGCCGTGGACAGCTATGGACCGGTAACCGACAACGCTCAATCCATCTATGAGCTCTCTCTCATCGAGCAGGTCCCCGGGGTGAAGCAGGAGATCAAACGCGACCATGGCTTCGACCTGAACTTCGAGACCGCCAAGGAGCTGCTGGAGGAGAACGACGGGGCGGGGAACACCTTCAAGGCAACCGCGAAACCGGTGCTCATCGGGACCGCCGTGGTGGGCGCGACCACCATGATCTTCTCGATCATCATGGCCCTCACGCACGGCCTCAGCGCCGGAATGGAGAACCTGTCCATCCTCCATCCGCCTTTTCTGCTCGGTCTGATCACCGGCGGCGCGGTGATCTACTGGTTTACCGGAGCCTCTACCCAGGCGGTCACCACGGGGGCTTACCGCGCCGTGGAGTTCATTAAAGCCAACATCCGGCTCGAAGGGGTGACGAAGGCCTCGGTCGAGGACAGCCGTCGCGTCGTGGAGATCTGCACTCAGTACGCCCAACGAGGCATGTTCAACATCTTCCTGGGGGTGTTTTTCTCGACCCTCGCCTTTGCCTTCATCGAGCCGTTCTTTTTCATCGGCTACCTGATCTCGATCGCGATGTTCGGTCTGTTCCAGGCCATCTTCATGGCCAATGCCGGGGGCGCCTGGGACAATGCGAAGAAGATCGTGGAGACCGAGCTCAAGATGAAAGGCACCGAGCTGCACGCGGCCTCGGTAGTGGGCGATACCGTGGGGGATCCGTTCAAGGATACCTCGTCCGTCGCCATGAACCCGGTGATCAAATTCACCACGCTGTTCGGTCTTCTTGCCGTGGAGCTGGGTGTCTACCTCAGCACTGGTGGCTCGGGGACGCTCAGCCGGGTGTTGGCGATCGCCTTCTTCATTGCCGCACTGCTGTTCGTGTACCGCTCGTTCTACGGAATGCGAATCGAGGTCGAGCCCCACACGGCCGCGAGCCGCAGCCCGGTGGCGGTGAAGGCTTAGCGCCAGACGAGCCAATGAGGAACCGAGGTGGCGGGATCGACCGGCGCGCTTTTGTGGGCCGCGGTGCGCTGCTCGGTATCGCCGCAGTAAGCGGCACCAGCGCGCTTGGATCCGCCGCCGAGTGGCTTGGTGCTCGGCTCCCGACTACACCGCGGGCGAAGCCCTTCGAATTCGAGGAGGCCACGGTGGTCGGTCTGCAGGAGGAGATGCAGTCCGGCCGGCTTACCGCGCGGGAGCTCGCGGAGCATTATCTCCAGCGGATCGAGAAGCTCGACCGGAACGGCCCCACTCTCCAGAGCATCATCGAGCCCAATCCCGACGCACTCGGTCTGGCCGAGGACGTCGACCGGGAGCGAAAGGCAAAGGGTCCTCGAGGACCGCTCCACGGAATTCCAGTCATTCTCAAAGACAACATCGATACGGCCGACCGGATGACCACGACGGCGGGATCGCTCGCTCTTGAGGGCTCAATCCCCCGGCGTGACTCCCATCTGGCGGAGCGTCTCCGAGCCGCCGGAGCCGTATTGCTCGCCAAAGCGAATATGAGTGAGTGGGCAAACATCCGGTCCACCCACTCGACGAGCGGATGGAGCGCCCGGGGAGGTCAGTGCCGCAATCCTTATGCGCTCGATCGCAATCCCTGTGGGTCGAGCTCTGGCTCTGCAGTCGCGGTCTCCGCCAACCTGGGTGCGGTGGCCGTCGGCACGGAGACTGACGGATCGATAGTGTGTCCGGCCTCCGCTACCGGAATAGTAGGACTCAAGCCTACCGTGGGGCTGGTGAGTCGCACGGGAATCATCCCGATCTCTCATACCCAGGACACTGCGGGGCCGCTCTGCCGCACGGTCGCTGATGCGGCCGCGCTCCTGACTGCCATGGCGGGTCCCGACCCCCGCGACGCCGCGACAGCGGCATCGGCGAAGCGGGTTCAGCCGGACTACACCAAGTTTCTCGATCCGGCCAGTCTGCGGGGCGTCCGAGTCGGCGTAGCCAGAGCCAAGTTCTTCGGGTACAGCGATGTGACGGACCGCCTGGCGGAGGAGGCTCTGGATCTGCTCCGCCGGGAGGGGGCCCTGCTGATCGATCCGGCGAATGTTCCCCATGCTGGCGAGTACGACGACCCCGAGCTGGACGTATTGCTCTTCGAGCTGAAGGCCGATCTCAACCGATATCTGGCGGACCTCGGGCCCCGGGCCCCGGTCAAGAGCCTGCAGGACGTCATCGAGTTCAACGAGCGCCACCGGAACCGCGAGATGCCCTATTTCGGCCAGGAGCTCTTTCACCAGGCGCAGGACAAGGGTCCGTTGACGTCGCCTGCCTATATCAAGGCCCACACCAAGTGCCGGCGGTTGTCCCGCGGGCTCGGCATCGACGCCGTGATGGCCAGGCACCGGCTCGATGTGCTCGTCGCCCCGACTGGTAACCCGGCCTGGCCTACCGACCTGGTCAACGGGGACCATTTTACCGGCTCGAGCTCCACACCGGCGGCGGTCGCTGGGTATCCGAGCCTGAGCGTGCCTATGGGGTTTGCCTACGGCCTGCCGGTCAATCTGTCGTTTTTCGGGCGCGCCTGGAGTGAGCCCACGCTGATCCGCGTGGCCTATGCCTATGAGCAGGCCTCGAAGCACCGGCGCCCTCCCGCATTTCTCCCCACGGTGCCACTCTCTCCCGCTTGATTCTCCCATCCGGGCGGTCGATCTTCCTGCCCGGACGACAACACCTCCGACCAGGATCTGCATGGCTGTCACCAGCCCTCTCGCCTCCGATCCGGCCACGCTGCCGGGTCTCACCCGCGACCAGTTGCTCGAGCTGTACTACTACATGCGGCTCACCCGCTCGCTGGAAGAGCGCTTGGTCAACCTGTACCGTCAGACGAAGGTCGTGGGGGGACTGTTCCGATCGTTGGGGCAAGAGGCCGATGCGGTGGGATCCGCCTATGCGCTGGACCGCTCGAAGGGGGATGTCCTCTCCCCGCTGATTCGCAACCTCGGCTCCATGCTGGTGCAGGGAGCCACTCCGCTGGAGATCCTGCGGCAGTACATGGCCAAGGGGGACTCGCCCACACGGGGACGCGAGCTCAACATCCACTTCGGCGATACCGCCCGCGGATTCATCGGCCAGATCTCTCACCTGGGAGACATGGTCCCCGTCATGGCCGGCGTGACGCTCTCGTTCAAGCTCCGGGGACAGAGCCGGGTCGGCCTGGTGTACGTCGGCGATGGCGCGACCTCGACCGGGGCGTTTCATGAAGGCATCAACTTCGCCGCGGTGCAGCGCTGTCCTCTAGTCGTCATCATCGAGAATAACGGCTATGCCTACTCGACTCCCACCACCAAGCAGACGGCATGCACCAGCTTCAGGGACAAAGCCATCGGCTATGGGATTCCTGGTGTACGAGCCGATGGCAACGATGTGCTGGCAACGTATCAGGTGACCAAGGAGGCGGTGGACCGGGCGCGTGGCGGAGATGGTGTCACCCTCATCGAGCTCATGACCTACCGCCGCAAGGGCCATGCGGAGCACGACAATCAGTCCTACGTGCCGCCGGGAGAGATCGAGCGGTGGGCCCGCGAGAACGATCCGCTGGACCGTTACCTCAAGGAGCTCACCTCGCGGCACGGGGTCTCCACCGACGAGCTGCAGCGAGTCGATGGCCGGGTGACGGCGGAGATCGACCAGGCCACCGACGAGGCCGAGACATCCCCCGCGCCCGAGCCGCGGGATGCGCTGAGGGGCGTGTACGCCGATCCGTCGCAGACTTCCGTTCTCTGGTACCGTGAGGGGCTGCGCTCCGCCGTGGAAACCCATGAGCGGCCCGCGAGCTGGGGCACCCACGATGGCTGAGAGCACGTACTTGGAGGCCATCCGCCAGGGACTCTTCGAGGAGATGGAGCGCGACCCCGAGGTCTTCTGCTTGGGCGAGGACATCGGCGGGTACGGTGGGGCCTTCAAGGTGACCGAGGGGCTTCAGGCTCGCTTCGGGAAGCGGCGGGTCATCGATACCCCGCTCTCCGAGGCCGCCATTGTCGGCGCGGCAGCGGGCGCGGCTCACATGGGGATGCGGCCGGTCTGCGAGATGCAGTTCATCGACTTCATCTCCTGTGCCTACGACATGCTCACCAACTACGTCGCGACGGCGCGCTACCGCGCCTTCCTCCCCTGCCCGATGGTGGTGCGCGGTCCCAGCGGCGGATACGTGCGGGGCGGGCCCTTCCACTCCCAAAACCCGGAGGCCGCCTTCCTCCACACGCCCGGGCTCAAGATCGTGTATCCCGCAACCGCAAGCGATGCCAAGGGACTGCTCAAGTCAGCCATCCGGGACGATGACTGCGTGCTCTTCTTCGAGCACAAGTACCTCTACCGGCGCATCAAGGAGCAGCTCCCCGAGGGTGATTACGTGGTGCCGATCG
Source organism: Gemmatimonadales bacterium (assembly GCA_036506575.1). Taxonomy (GTDB): domain Bacteria; phylum Gemmatimonadota; class Gemmatimonadetes; order Gemmatimonadales; family GWC2-71-9; genus CAVVWJ01. The sequence continues at coordinate 6,295 of DASXRM010000143.1, forward strand.
GAAAGGCCCGGCTGGCCCGGGAGGGACGCGATCTCTCGATCATCACCTATGCGGCCACCGTCTGGAAGGCGCTCGAGGCCGCCGAACAGCTCGAACGGGAAGACGGTTTATCGGTCGAGGTGCTCGATCTCCGCTCGTTGCTTCCGCTGGATGACGAAGCGATTGCCGACACGGTGAGAAGGACGAACCGAGTGCTGATCGTGCACGAGGACACCGTGACCGGCGGCGTGGCCGGCGAGATCGCCGCCCGCATCAACGATCTCGCCTTCGAATGGTTGGACGCTCCGATCAAGCGGGTGGCCGCGCACGACGTGCCGCTTCCCTATGCGCCTCAACTGGAGGATTTCGTGTTGCCCCAGACGGGGGATATCGTGCGGGCGGCGAGATGGGTTGCGAGGTATTAGTGTTGAGTCGCGAGTCGTGACTAGCAACACCGAGGAGAACCGCTGGCCAAAATAGACGTCATCATGCCGCAGATGGGCGAGTCGATCGCCGAAGGCACCCTCTCCCGCTGGATCAAGAAAGTGGGAGATCCGGTCAAGCGGGACGAGCCGATCTTCGAGATCTCTACCGACAAGGTCGACGCCGAAATCCCCGCACCCAGCGCCGGAGTGCTCACCGAGATCCTGGTGGAGGAAGGTCAGACGGTCGCGGTGCAGACTGTGGTGGCCCGGATCGAGACCGATGCCAGCGCGGCTGCCACCCAGAAACCCCTCCGCCCAGAGGACACCCGACCGGAGGGTACTCGGCCGGCGACGCCCGCGCCCGGCGCGCCGGCCCCAGCAAACCCGGCGACGTCGTCCGGGGCCCCGCCGGCCCCACTCGCTCCCGCACCAGCCAAGCTACCGAGGGGGGGACCGGCTCCGAGCGAAGCGCCGGCTCCGTCGGCGGCTCGGTCGGCTCCGGCCGCGGCTTCGGCGCCGGCTGGATCGGAATCACGAGCGGTGAGCGACGCGACCGGCGGAAATGGCGCGGTAGAGACCGCCGAAGAACGGCTGCGGCGGAAATCGACCCCGCTGGTCCGGAAGATGGCCGCGGAGCACAATGTCGACATCAGTACCGTTCCCGGCACCGGCCTCGCCGGGCGAGTTACCAAGAACGACATTCTGAGCTACATCAGCGGGGAAGCAGGGAAGCGGGTAAGCGGGGAAGGAGCTACCGAGCGTCCAGCAATCTCGGCGGCAACTACCTCCCCGCCTCCCCGCCTCCCCGCCTCGCTGCCACCGGCAGCGACCGTCGACCCCTGGCCCGGCGACCGGGTCGAGCCATGGTCGCGGATCCGGAAGCTCACCGCCGATCACATGGTGATGTCGCGCCGGGTCTCCCCTCACGTCAACACTGTCTTCGAGATCGACTACAGCCACATGGCGCAGATCCGCGCCAAGAAGAAGCAGGAATACGCTGACCGCGGCGTGAACCTCACCTACCTTGCCTTCATCACCAAGGTGGTCGCCGATAATCTCCGGAAGCATCCGGTGCTCAACTCGGCCGTGTCGGGCGAGAGCACGTTGTTCCGGCGGGACATCAACATCGGCATCGCGGTCGCGCTGGAGTGGGGCTTGATCGTGCCGGTAATCAAGCACGCGGACGAGCTTTCTCTTCTCGGAGTCGCCCGGGCCATCAACGATCTGGGCGAGCGTGCCAGGACCAAGAAACTCAGTCCGGATGAGGTGCAGAAGGGCACCTTCACCATCACCAACCCCGGCGTCTTCGGCTCGGCGATCGGCACGCCTATTATCAATCAGCCACAGGCCGCCATCCTGTGTGTCGGCGCGATCGAGAAGCAACCCGCGGTCATCACCGTCGACGGTACCGATATGCTCGCGATCCGGAGCAAAGGGATGGTGGCACTCGCGTTCGATCATCGGATCGTGGATGGGGCCGATGCCGACCGGTTCATGGCCGACGTAAAGGCCGGTCTGCAGGACTTCCCCGAGAGCGGAGCCTGACATGCCGCGCCGAGTGATCGATGTCGATGGGGAGCAGTGGGAGGTCGAGGTGAGTGGTCGGGTGACCCAGTATGTGAAGGATGAGTTCGGGCTGGTCTTCACTCGCGGAGTCGGTCCCAGCCGCGAACAACGGATGGTTCGGTATTCCCCGCTCGGCGCTAAGAGCCGCGAGCTCTCGTTGGGGCAACTGAGCGATCAGGAGCTGCGAGAGCTGCTCCGCCACTCGCAACCCTCGTGGACGGCGCCCGAGCTGGGGTACCGGCGCTGACATCCGCCGCCCCCTCACCCGGCACGGGCGAAACGATCGATCTGCACGTCCATTCGACTGCGTCCGATGGGAGTGTTTCTCCCGAGGGGGTGGTAAGGCGCGCGGTCGGGGCCAGTCTTCGGGCCATTGCTCTCACCGATCACGACACCCTGGCCGGCATCCCCGAGGCCCTGGCGGCTGGCGAACGTCATGGTGTCCGAGTGATCGGCGGCTGCGAGTTCTCGGCCGTCGCACCCTGGGGCGAGATGCACGTGCTCGGGTACTTCCTGCCGGCGAGCTCGCCGGTCCTGGAGGCTTTTCTCGAGCGCTGCCGAGCGGATCGGGTCCGCCGAGCTCAGGAGATGGTCCAGCATCTCCAGCGCCTGGGCGTCGGTCTGTCATTCGACAGCGTGCTTGAGGAATCGGCCGGGGGCGCGGTCGGACGGCCTCACGTGGCGCGGGCGATCGTGCGGCACGGGGGGGCCATCGACCCGAACGATGCTTTTGATCGGTTCATCGGGCGCGGCCGGCCGGCTTTCGTCGAGAAGACGCTGCCGCAGTTCCGCACCGTCGCTGAAGTAGTCCATGGCGCGGGCGGCTTGGTCTCGGTAGCCCATCTCAAGGAACGTGGCACCCGGGCTTTCATCGAGCGTCTCAAAGGCGAAGGATTGAACGCGGTAGAGACGCGACACCCCAGCCATGACGCCGATCTGCGAGCGCGGCTCACCGATATCGCCATCCGCCTCGGCCTGCTTCGGACCGGGGGAAGCGATTGGCATGGTGATCCCGGGCCTGGCGTCACCCATGGAACCATCGGATCGCAGCAGGTTCCGTTGGAGTGGCTGGATCGGCTCGACGAGTTCCGAACCACTTTTCTAGCACCGGCGGCTTCATGACACTGCTGCAACCCAACACCCTGGCGCCTGATTTCACGGCCGAAGCGTCGGACGGGCGGACCTACCAGCTCCGCCGCTTACTCGAGCAGTCCAGGGTCCTCCTGGTCTTCTATCCGGGCAACAACACACCCGGCTGAAACCGCCAACTCTCCGCCGTGCGCGACGAGATTCAATCCTATATTGAGCACGACATTCGCCCCTTTGGGGTGAACCCGGCATCGGTGAAGAACCACGCGGCCTATGCTGCCCGGTTGGGACTACCGTTCCCGTTGCTGTCCGATGCCGGACTCGAGATCAGTCGAGCCTATGAGTCGCTCAAGCCCGATGGGACCGGTATCGCACGCTCGGTCTGTCTCATCGATCGTGACGGGAGGGTGCTCTACAGCCAAGCGGGTGCACCCGGCGCCAACGTCGTCCTCGAGAGCGTGACATCCGTATGAGTACACCCCAATTCGATTTTCGCGACAAGGTCGTGCTGGTCACGGGAGTCGGACGTGCCGGGCAGATCGGCAACGCCGTTGCCCTGGCGTTTGGCCGGGCGGGAGCGAAGATCGTCGCGTGCGATCAGAATGCGGTCGGGGTCGCGGAGCGGGTTCGAGAGTTTGCCGCTCAGGGTGTCGATGCCAGGCCGTGCGCGGGCGATCTCACCGAGCCCGATATCGCCGCGCTCGCCGTCGAGGTGGCCCTCAAGCACTTCGGTCGCCTCGATGTGGTCGTGAACGTGGCCGGCGGGCTCACCACCTATGGACCGATCGGGCGGGTCTCGGTTCAGGCGTTCGACCGTGAGATAGCCATCAATCTCAAGACCGCGGTGCTGGTCTCGCAGGCGGCCGTCGAAGCGCTCAGCCGCAGCCGGGGCTGCATCATCAATTTCTCCTCCATAGCCTACTTCCAGCCCCAGGCGCCGATGGCTGTGTACAGCGCGGCGAAGGCAGCCGTGGCGGGATTTACCCGCAGCCTGGCCCTCGAGCTGGAAGACCGGCAGGTGCGAGTCAACGCGGTCGCTCCCGCGATGGTGCGTACGGTAGACAATGTGGCGGCTGTGGGTGACGGTGAGGCGCAGTACGTCGAGATGCAAGAGATAACCGATGGAGTGATGACCCTCGCCAGTTCCGGCACTTCGACGACCGGCCAAATCATCGCGATAGCTCCGGCAGGCGCCGGCCCGCTCTGATGGACCTGCGGGGCAAGGTCGCCCTGGTCACCGGTGCCGGGCGGCGGCTGGGCCGCGTCATGGCGCAGGCGCTGGCGGACCGCGGCATGACCGTCGCGATCCACCACCATGCATCAGCCGAGGGAGCCCGCGAGCTGGAGAAGCAGATTGTTCAGGCGGGAGGACGAGCCGCGTGCTTCCAGGCCGACCTCACCGATGCCGCGGCCGCCCGCCGCCTCCCTGAGCGGGTCGAGGCCGATTTGGGGCGTCTCGACGTGCTGGTCAACTCGGCCGCCGTCATGCATCGGCTCGGCGTGGAGGACACCACCCCGGAACAGTGGGACGCCATTCTGGCTCTGAATCTCCGGGCGGTCTTCTTCTGCACTCAAGGCGCCGCTCCCGCACTCCGAGCAGCCAGCGGGAAGGTGGTGAATCTGGCCGATCTCGCCGGGCTCGAGCCCTGGCCCGGATTTGCCGCTCATTCCATCAGCAAGGCCGGGGTTGTGATGCTCACCAAAGTTCTCGCCCTGAGCCTGGCGCCCCAGGTCACAGTCAACGCGATTGCGCCGGGCGCCGTTCTCGTGCCCGATGACTACTCCCCGGAAGAACGCGATCGTCTCGCTCGCTCGGCCCCACTACGGCGCCTCGGCAGCCCCGCGGACGTGATCTCCGCCCTGTTATACCTTCTGGAGGGAGGGGACTTCGTCACGGGAGAGGTTCTGGTGGTCGACGGTGGACGGTTCATCAAGTAGGGCTTCGTTTCGGGATGTTGTCATCGTGGGCGGCGGCTGCTATGGCACCTTCTACGCCGGCCAGCTTGGCCGGGCCCGTGAGCGCGATAGAGCTGGGTACCGTAGACTGCTGATTGTGGACCGGGACCCAGCCTGTCAATTCGCCCGCGACCTGGGGACCGACGAAACCCGCCAGCTCGTTGTCCAGGAGTGGGGCGAGTTCTTCGATCGATATCTCGGGGAAGTGATACCTCCGCTACCGGGCGAGCCGGGCGACGCGATCGTGCCCTCGCCGCTCATGCCCCACCTGATGTACGAGTGGCTGGTCCGGCAAGCCAGAAGCCGTTGGCCTAGACGTGCGGTGGAGACGAGACCGGTGCCACTCGGGCCCGGAACGCCCTACGACGTGAATGCGCCTGGCGGCACTCGCTACGTCTCCTTTGCCGACTGGACCTGCCCGACCCACTGCATCGAGCCCGCGATCTGTCCCATCATTCGTGCGCCCCGCACGTGGGAGATGGCCGATGCCATGGAGAGACTCACCCAGAGACTCGACGCTTCTCATCCCACGGCGGGCCCGGTCCTCTTTGTCTGTGAGCACCGCGTCTTTGGAGTCGGCATGTTCGATGTGTCTGCCGTGGTGGCCGGCGATGCGGCCGTAGCGTCAGCCGGCGCCTCAGGGTCCTCGGTCGACGTACTGATCGGGACCATTTCGAGTTGCCATGGGGCCGTGAATCTATTGCACTTGGGGTAGTGGCTATCCACATCGCAGAGAGATCCTCAACCATCTTGCTTGCCGTATCGTCTGCTCCGCCCCACCCGCTTTACTCGTGGATTGGGATCGGGGGCAGGGGCGGACGAGCCACTAGCCTGGAGGACGCCTAAGTGCGGCCGCCTCTTTGCTGGATCTCCACCGACGCAGCGCACTGCAGCGTCCGAAAGGGCTGGTGGCTCGACCCGCCCTGCCCCCGAACTCCTACCCGTGTCGTCTGCTCCGCCCTACTCAGTTGTTAACGGAGACGGCAGCGAGAGCGTCCGTGCGAGGTGCTGTGTGCGGGCCAATCTCACTCGCGCTCTGGAACGTGCGGGAACACCCGGACGTTCTATATTCTGGACACCCGTCGTTTCACGCGTGCCCACTGGAGAGGGTATGACCCGGAGTGAAGAGTTGGATGTCATCATCGTCGGAGCGGGGCCGGCCGGCCTTTGCGCGGCCATGTACGCCGGCAGAGGATTGCTTCGCTCGGTGCTGATCGAGCGCGGAATTCCCGGTGGTGAGCTCCTGAACACTGAATGGATCGATGACTATCTGGGATTCGAGCACGTACTCGGCCGGCAGCTGGCCGATCTGATGACCGCTCATGCGGTCAAGTTCGGGGCCGACATCCGGCAAGATACGGTCGAGACGATTGTGCGGCGGGAGGACGGAATCTTCGAGGTAGCGACCGCCTTGGGTCAGGTGTACGAGGCGCCGGCCGTCATTCTGACCGCCGGCGGCACGCCGACCAAACTCGAAGTTCCGGGCGAGCTGGAGTACGCCGGCCGTGGAGTGTCCTACTGCGCGGTGTGCGACGGGGCATTCTTCAAGGGCGAGACGATCGCCGTGATCGGCGGCGGCGATGCCGCGGTAGAAGAGGCGGACTACCTTACCCGGTATGGCCAGAAGGTGTATGTCATCCACCGAAGAGACCAGTTTCGCGCCTCGAAGATTTTACAGGAGCGTCTCTTCGCCAACCCGAAGATCGAGGTGCTCTGGAACAAGCGGGTGCGGGAATTCAAGGGTACTCCCGCAGGCCTGCAATCGGTCGAGTTGGTCGACACCTTGACTGGGGTAGAGTCGTCCCTCGCGGCCACCGGCGCCTTCGTGTTCATCGGGTTTCGCCCCAATACCGGACTGGTAAAGCAGCATGCCACTCACGACCCGAGCGGGTACCTCATCACCGATGACCGCATGATGACCTCGATTCCAGGGCTCTTCGCTGCGGGTGATGTGCGGTCCCAGCTTACCCGCCAGATCACCACGGCCGTGGGAGACGCGACCACCGCCGCCGTCGCGGTCGAGAAGTATTTGACCGACCGCAAGAGCCGGCTCGAGCGGAAGGCCCAGGTCGGTGTCTGATCTGGAGGTCGTGGCGCTGACCAATGGACAGTTCGCGGAGAACTGCTACCTCGTCGCTGATCGGGGGGCCCGGGAAGCGGTGATCATCGATCCCGGGGAGGAGGCGGCAACATTCCTGCGCGAGCTGGCCGATCGCGCCTGGTTGCTCCGTGGCATATGGCTCACCCACGCACACATCGATCACATCATGGGAGTCGGAACGGTCCACGGCGCCACCGGTGCCCCGATCCATCTCCATCACCTGGATCTGCCGCTGTATGAGGCCCTCCCGCAGTATGGCACCTGGCTGGGGATGCAGCTCGAGGTACCTCCACCACCGCAACACGAATTGAGAGCCGGGCAGGTCCTGCGGATCGGGGCGTTCGAGTTCAGGGTCCGCTTCACGCCGGGGCACTCTCCCGGGAGCGTCAGCTTTCTCGGTCCCGGTATGATCTTCGGTGGCGACGTGCTCTTCAGCGGTTCGGTGGGACGCACCGACCTGCCGGGAGGTGACTCTGCGACACTG
>DASXRM010000144.1:0-17179 GCA_036506575.1 Gemmatimonadales bacterium
TGCGAATACGCCGGGTTGACCTCGGTCACGCCTCGAATGCCCAGCCGGGTTCTCCTGCCTCCAGAGACGTTCATGCGATAGATCTGGTACTGTCCGCCGCGGTTGCTGGTGAACGCGATCTGTTTGCCGTCGGGCGACCAACTCGGCTTAGTGTCCTCCGCGGGCGAACTGCCTAGCCGGGTGAGGCCGCTGCCGTCGGCGCCGACCACATAGATCTCGGCCTCCGCCTTGTCCAAATCGTGGGCGGCAAAGGCGATCTTCTGGCCATCGGGTGAGAAGGTCGGATACCGCGCCCGAGTGTTGCTAGGTCCGGCAATGGTGAAGGCGCTGCCGGTGCCATCGACATTCCTGAGGGCGACCATCTGGCCCGAGCCGAACAGGATCTTCTGACCGGTCGCGTCGAACGACGGGGTGATGCCGTTGAACGCTGCTCCTTGCCCGTTCTTTACGTAGTTCAGCGCTCCCGTAGCCACGTCCAGCCATGCCAGTGATTGACCTGCGGAGACGGCGATTCGTGATCCATCCGGTGACCACTCCGGGTCGAGGAGGTCTACTGGATTCGGAGTCGGTGATACCCAGTGCCCATTGGCGCCGTTCGCGTCCATCACGTAGATGTCCTGGTGGAGGACGTTTGAGCCGTCGGCCCGTTTCCGCATGAATGCAATCCGCTGGTTGTCGTACGACCAGGCCGGAAGGTGTTCGTCTTCTGGTGTGAAAGTGAGCCGGGTCTGCCCCGTGCCGTCGGCGTTCATCACGTAGAGGTCAGCCTGACCTCCGTTACGATACGAGCTGAACAGAATCCGGCCCAGAAGCGGACCATCCTGGGCCAGCTCGGCCCTGCCATCGGGGTCGGTGGCCGGGGCGAGTGGGCTGTCGCCCTGGGAGCAAGCGGCGAGGGCGAGTAGAGCGCCAGCAAGCAGGTAGCGGTACATCATCGTCTCCTCGGGATGTGCGGTCCCGGTAGAAAGTTGGACTGCGATTAAGAGCTGCGGTTGCTTACGCCGCGTCGAGATCCGGGGCCGGCTCCTGGTGCTTTGGCAGCGAATCTTTCGGCCCAACCATCACGACCAGCGCCGGGATCGGGCGCGAGTACATATCCTGCACCTCCGCCGTGGTGCGCCGGGTAACCCCGAGGTGCTCGATCAGCACCTCGGACGGCGAAGCCGGGACGGTTTCCCGGAGTACGTCGCTCGGGTCTTTGGACGGCCACTCCGTTAACTCCGACATCGGCCACATGGCACGCATCCTTCCACACATGGGTAATTCTCCCGTTGGTATGAGGTGAGATTCAGTCGTCGGCCCTGGCGATGAACGATCCAGTGACGTACACCCGCTGGTTCTCTCGATCTGAGGCCGAGGCCGAGCTCGTTTCGCGCACCGTGGGCTTTGCGTCGGTGTCGGCGGGCCGCCAATGCAGCGGCAGGCACAGCATCTGGCGTGTGTTTCCACTCATCGGTAGTTCTCCTCTGGATAGGAGTGGGATTGAAGAATCAGTCGTTGCCTCGAGCAGTGAACGACCCTGAGACGTGCACCTGCTGGTTCTCTCGCTGAGGCGCCGAGGCCAGGAACCCGGTGGCGTCCAGCGCAAAGAGCCCGGTGAGCAGGTGATCGGAGACCGAGGTGATAGTGAGCGTCCCGGATTGCACGCGGAACACTCCCGCTGGCCGGTCGGCCCGGCCGAGCATGACGAGCGCCTGGATTTCGTCCGAGCCGTGGCCGGCGTCGGAGACCGGGTAGCTGCCGACGCTCAGCCCGGTGCCCGTCGTTCGGGTGAAGAGGACGGCTCCCAAGAAGCTGTCGGTGCCGAGGTTCAGGGTGAAAGCGTCCGGTGCACCGATCCCTCCGGTGACCCGGCCGAATGTTGCCGTGCCTGAGATTGTGGCCCGCACATCACCTGTGAGCGCCGCCCTGAACGAGTTCGAGTGGCCGGTCGGCGCCGCGACGCCGGCCAACAGAGTCACTGAGGTCATTCCGATTGCGCCCAGACGAGCGAGCAGCGTGGTTTTCATAGTGGAACTCCCTCCCGAGCTGTTGAAGTCAGAACCGCAACGGCCGATTGCCGCCCGGGTTGATGGCGCCTAGTATAGACTCGGCGCTCACGGCGAAATCACCTCGAAATCACCGGACGCAACGTGTTACAGGTGAATACCTTCGGAAGGCTTCACGTCCGCGGGGCGAGCGGGATACTGAGCGGTTCAGCCGCGCAACCGCGCCGGCTGGCCATCCTTGCCCTCCTCGCCTCCGCCGGCGAGCAGGGACTCACCCGCGAGAAGGTGCTGGCGTGTCTCTGGCCGGATACGGAAGAGGAGCGGGCGCGCCGGGGCCTCAACCAGGCACTCTACGCATTGCGCCAGGAGCTCGGCTCGGATGAAGTCTTTCTCGGCACCAGGGACCTGCGGCTCAATCCGGAGTTGATTTCGAGCGATGTGGCGGAGTTCGAGCAGGCGCTCGCAAGGGGAAGACTGGAGGAAGCGGCGGCGCGGTACGCCGGGCCCTTTCTCGATGGATTCCACCTGCCGGGTGCGCCGGAGTTCGAGCGCTGGACCGAGGAGGAGCGGGCCGGACTGGCCCGGAGCTATGCCGAGTCGCTGGAGCGGTTAGCCAAGCGGTCGGAAGGGAAGGGAGAGTGGTCGGAAGCGGTGGCCTGGTGGCGCAAGCTCGCTGCCCAGGACCCGCTGAACGCACGAGTGGCGGTGAATCTCATGCGTGCGCTCGTCTCCTCCGGGGATCGAGCCGGCGCGCTGCAACACGCCAGGATCTACGAAGTGCTGATGGAGCAGGAGCTGGACGCGCCGCCGGACCGAGAGGTGGTAAACCTCGCCGCCGAGTTGCGGCGGAGTGAGGATGCAGCGGCAACACCATCGGCTTCGCCCCGGGTGGCCGAGATGCCCAGGATAGAGCCGGTCGCGGTAGCTGCTCCGGCTCCTGAAACCATTCCTGTCTCAACCGCCTCACCATCTTCTACGGTTTCGTCAAGCGATTCAGCAGCTGCTCCGGAAGCTTCACCGCACCGCCGACGGCTGGACTACCGTCAGGCGGCGGTGGCCTTGGCGCTGCTCGCCGCCGGCATCGTCAGCGGGCTTCTCCTGCGCCCGCGCACTCCAGAAGAACTGATCCCCGGGCCGGCGCATCGAGTGGCGTTCGACGAAGGGCTGGAGCTCGACCCGGCGGTCTCTCCCGACGGCAAGATGGTGGCGTACGCGGCCGAGGCAGGGAACCGGTTCCAGCTCTTCATGCGACAGACAGGCGGTGGACGTGCCGTCCCCCTCACCGAGGCATTGCCGGGATCTCATAGGCGGCCGGAGTGGTCACCCGATGGAAATCGGATTGCGTTCCAGTCAGCCGGAGCGATCTACCTGGTAGACGCGCTGGGCAGCGTGCCGCAACTCCTGGCGAAGGCATCGCGGCAAGCGGGCTGGGTGGCGTATCCGGCCTGGTCGCCTGACGGCCACACCATCGCGTACGTAGAGAACTGGGCGATCTACACCCGGCCGGCCGACGGTGGTCGAGCCCGGCTGGTCTCCGAGCATCCGGCCGCCCACTCGCTGGCGTGGTCGCCGGATGGCAAGTGGATCGCCTTCGTATCCGGAAACCCGGTCTTCTCCTTCGGCGAGGCTCCCTGGGGCAGCTCGACCAACCTGGGGAATGTCGCGCCGAGCACGATCTGGGTGGTACCCGCCAGCGGTGGCGCCCCGGTTCGGATCACCGACGAGCAATCGCTCAACACCAGTCCGGTCTGGTTGCCGACCTCCCGCGGCCTGTTATTCGTGTCGGATCGGGAGGGCAACCGAGACATCTATAGAATGGACCTTACTCGCTCCGGCCTCCCTGCCGACTCGCCGGTGCGCCTGACGACCGGCCTCAACGCGCACAGCATGAGCCTCTCTTCCGATGCAAAGCAGCTGGCCTACTCCGTCTTCACCTACACCGGCAACATCTGGATGCTGACGCTTCCCGTGCGCGGGCTCGGCTCTCTCGCGAATGCCCGTGCCCTCACCGAAGGGACCCAGACCATCGAGGGCGTCACTCTCTCGCCCGACCGACGATGGCTCGCCTTCGACTCCGACCGGGGTGGGAACCAGGATCTCTATAAGATGCCGGTCGAGGGAGGCGAGGCGGTGCAGCTGACCCATTCGCCCGAAGCCGACTTCGTTTCCACCTGGTCGGGCAACGGCCGTCTCCTAGCGCTCCATTCCTATCATATGGGGACCCGTCGGGTGCGGATCGTCCCCGCCGAGGGGGGAGAGCCCCAGGATGTGGTCGAGGCTCCCCCCAACCAGCGCTCTCCTGGTCTGTCGCCGGACGGACGAAGCCTGGTCTTCACCGCGGACGTTGCGGAGCAGCCGCAACTGTTCGTGGTGTCGCGGCAGAGCGATTCGTCGTGGAGTGCCGCTCGGCAGCTCACGTCTCAGGGCGGCTGGGCCGGCCGCTGGGCGCCGGACGGGCATGCGATCGTCTACTGTCGTCCCGATGGGCTCTGGCTCATCGCGCCGCACGGTGGGACTCCCCGGCAACTCGTCGCAGTCGGCGATTTCACGGCAGAGGCGGCGCCGGAGCTCGCCCAATGGAGCGCTGACGGGCGCACGATTTATTACAAGGCGTTCGATCCAGCCGGGCGCTCGAGCCTGTGGTCGATACCGGCGGCTGGTGGAGCGCCGAAGCTTCTCGTGCGCTTCGACGATCCCTCGCGTCCCTCCAGCCGGCCCGAGTTCGCCACTGACGGCAATCGCTTCTTCTTTACCATCGGGGCTCGCCACAGCGACGTCTGGGTGATGGAGCTCAAGACGCGGCGCTGAGCGTCCAGGCGGGCGAGGGCTCAGCCTAGCGCGTCATTTCGAGCCCTTCGCTGAGCTCAGGGCAGGCTCCGCGAGAAATCGGCTCGTCTTACGCCTGGTGATTCCCGGGTGATTCCATCGTGAGTGCCGGATCTAGATTGGTCGGCGTAACGCGCACCAAGCGTGCAGCCTAGTCTCTCACTCACGATCAGAAGTTCCCATGCTTCTTCCAGATCCAGCTCTGACCGAGCCAGACAACTTCAACCGGTGCAGCGCGTAGCCCGCACCCCGGGCCCGCTGCGCCAGAGGATACGACCGATGATTGCACTATTCTCTCACTCTGTGCTGGCCCTGCTCATTGCGAGCGGGCTGGCCGTCACCCCAGCACCGGGACCGGGCCAGTGTGACGATCCGTTGCCGATCGATCCCGCGATCGTAACCCAGGAAATGAAGCTGAAGACTTTCGGGAGGGCCGACCAGGCGGGTCCGGCCTGCCACCTGAGATGGGAAGGCGGGTCGAGCCCGACCCTCATGATTTACGGCCCGACGGCGATGGCCGACGTGGGGCGGACGTTCAGCTCCACGAAGCAGGCGGCCGACCAGTATGCGGGCGAATCGCCGAAGGGAGTGGAGCCGCTTCCTGGGGTGAAGGGAGGCTACATGGTCTTCGATCCGAGTACCCCGAACCGGCGGGTGTTTGTGGAGTACCAGAGGAAGGTGTATATGATCGTGTCGCAGGATCAGGTGCCGCTTGGGGTGCTGGCGAAGGCGGTCGTTCAGCGGCTAGGCTTCGAGAGGAAGTGAGAGGGCACGGTGGAGATTCGCTCGGTGGCTCAGTTCCTGGAGTATTGGGACAGCGTGCGGGGTCGCACCCGTCGAGTGATCGCGTGCATCCCCGCTGCTCGGGTCGAGTGGACCCACCAGCCGGGCAAGTTCACGCTCGGAGATCTGGTGCGCCACCTGGCGACCATTGAGCGCTACATGTATACCGAAACGGTCTCCGGCCGGCCGAATGCGTACCCTGGCTGTGGCCGAGAGCTGGCCGAGGGCTACGACGGCGTGGTCGCCTACTTTGAGCGACTGGCGGCGGAGTCCCGGGCGATCTTTGCCGCGCTTCCCGACGACGCCCTGCAGCGGAAGTGCCGGACGCCGGCTGGGTCGGAGATCACGACCTGGAAGTGGTTGCGCGCAATGGTGGAGCACGAGGTGCGATGAACTTTCGTATCTGCGATGGCGTGCGCGAGCGCATCGTGCCGGCCTCGATCGAGGTGGTCGAACAGGCCTTCGCGCCGGAAGTAGCCATTCAGGAGGGCACCGAGATCACCCTGGCTGACGGTGAGCGGTGGCTCGCTGCGCTCGCGCTCGGCGCCCCCTCGGGGGTCGTCAGCGGAGAGTCTGGGGAGTTCCTACTGTCGGGTGAAAGCGGGGAGGGTACCCCGGCGTCGGGCCGCGCGGGGCGGAGCGAAATCCTCCGGCGATTCCGTGAGTTCGTCCTGGCGAGCGCCAAGGCTTCGGCAGGATGACTCCCTCGGTGCAGCTTCGGTCTCCCGGCCGAGCTCTTCCATATCAGTACGACCGCCCCCAGCACCGTGACCGCCGCGGCGATCGTCTGGCCGGAGAGTGGCTCGTCGCCGACCAACCAGGCGAGGCTCAACGCGATGACCGGGTTCACGAAGGCATAGGTCCCCACCGCGGCGGGGGTGGTGACCCGAAGGAGCCAGGTGTAAGCGCCGAAGCCGAGCACCGTGCCGGCGATCACCAGGAAGAAGAGTGAGAAAGCGCCTCGCGGCGTCACTTGCTGCGGCGTCCAGTGGGCCAGCTCTCCGGTGGCGAGGCTGAGGGCGAGGACAGCCAATCCGCCGGTGGCAAGCTGTAGGGCGGTGGATTGTGCCGCCGAGGCGGGCCGTGCTCCGTCACGGGCAATGATCGATCCAATGGCCCAGGCGAGTCCGCTCCCAATCAGCGCCAGCCGGTCCAGCAGGGTCCCGGACCAGATGCCATTTCCTCGGGCCAGTAGGGCGACTCCCAAGGTGCCGAGAACCAGCCCCGCGATCACCAGGCGTGGAGGAGCGCGCCGCTGGCGGAGCGAGGTCAGCAGCACCAGCCAGAGCGGGATTGCCGTCAGGAACAGCGCGGCTTGACCCGATGAGACCCGTTGCTCCGCCCACGCCAGCACGCTATGACACCCGCCAAAGAGAAATACGCCGGCGGCCGCGGAAGTGAGCCACTCCTCCCGGGTGACGCGCTGGAGACCGGGGCGCCAGAGCAGCCAAGCGTACAGCACGGCCGCTCCCCCCAGGCAGCGAATCGCAATGGTAAGGAGCGGCGGGACGTCCGCGACGGCGTACCTGATCGCGAGGAAGGTCCCACCCCAGAATACGTAGATCGCGGCAAACGCCGCGGCGACTCCGAGCCGGGAGCCGGAGGGTTCAGGCCGGGTCGAAAGCCGTAGTGTCACTGCCCGCGCTCTCCCTCTGAAAGACCACTTCGTAGTGGCGCACCTGCTCATCCCGCTGAACCAGAAACCGCTCGTCTTCCCGATAGAACACCGCTCGCTCGATCTCGTCTCCCGCGAACCGCCGGATCGCCTCCTCGGAGTCCCAGAGCGAGACTAAAAGGAACTCCGCCCGGTCGTTCACAATTCGGCGGAGCCCGAGCACCCCGACGTTGCCCGGGGTCTTCCCGTATTCGGCGAAGCCGGTCCGCTCCAGATACTCGAGGTAGGCCTCCGCATCTTCGGCCTTGGTGGCGCCCTGCCAGGTTCGAGCGATCATTGCCGGCTCCTTGGAAGGTGTGTACCGGTATAATGCCACTTACTGGTGCAACGGTACCAGCCGGGCTCTCACCTGTCAAGGGCAGAATACTGGTGCTATTATTGAATGACGCAGGGCGTGACCGGTTTTTGGTCCCTTCGCTACGCTCAGGGTGACAATCGTGACTAATTCCCCAAGCTCCCTCTCGTTCGCTCCGGACCTTCCCTTCCTATATGTGGGAGGCGATCCGGCCCTGGATCTGGTGAACACGGTGGACTGGACCGATCGGGGCCTGGAGAACGACCGGCTGACCGACTTCTCTCGGCTCACCCAATGGGCCGCAGGTGCGGGGATCCTCTCGAACAATGCGGCGGCAGCACTCCGTCGGGCCGCGGTGGCTCGGCGGCGAGAGGCCGAGGCGGCACACGGCACCGCGCTGCGGGCGCGTCGGGTGCTGGGGCGACTCTTCAGTGCCATGGCCCACGGCGAGCCGGGCGGCGAGGCCCTGGATGACTTCAACCAGTTGCTTGGACTCGCGCTTCAGTCGATGCGCGTAGCGCCGGTGGGTGCGAGACGTCGGGAGGGTCAAACGCTGCGCCTCGCGTGGCCCGACGCAGGAACCAGCCTGGACTCCATCATATGGCCGGTGATTTGGTCGGCGGCCTCGCTGATAGTCTCCCCGGAGGCTGGACGGATCCGGATCTGTGGCGGGGCCGACTGCGGCTGGATGTACGTCGACCGGAGTCGCAACCGCCTTCGGCGTTGGTGCCAGATGGCCACCTGTGGCACCCGGGAGAAATCGCGCCGGCGCTACGAGCGTCTCCGGCGACCGGCACGATCTCGGCCGAATTCCAAACATGCGACGAGCCTTCGTCCGGTTGGTGGTTGATGTAGTCGTTGCCGCCGCTTGGGTTCGCTCGCGATGACTCGATCGGATTCCTCTGGGAAACCGGCGCTTAGCTGGCCCGGTGGGTTGAACCGGTGCAGATTCGAGCCGTCCTTCCACAGGCGGCACACCTGCTCGACATCACAGCGCTGGCCGCAGCCTTCCGCGATCGCTACCGGATTGAGCGTGAGCTTGGGGCCGGTGGCATGGCCACCGTCTATCTCGCCGAGGATCTCAAGCACCATCGTCAGGTGGCGATCAAGGTGCTTCGGCCGGAGCTCGCGGCCACGATGGGGCCGGACCGTTTTGCCCGCGAGATCGAGGTCGCCGCCCGGCTGCAACATCCGCACATCCTTGGCCTCCTAGACTCGGGCGACGTGAGCGGATTCTTCTACTACGTGATGCCGTACGTGCGAGGCGAGACCCTCCGGGAGCGCCTCACCAAGAGCGGCGAGCTGCCGCTGGCGGATGCCGTCCGCCTGCTGTGCGAGATCGCCGATGCGCTCGCCAGCGCGCACCAGCAGGGTGTGGTGCACCGGGACATCAAGCCGGAAAACGTGCTGCTTTCAGGCCGCCACGCGATGGTCATGGATTTTGGGGTGGCTAAGGCCGTGACGGAGGCTACCGGGCGGCAGCAGCTCACCACCGCAGGCGTCGCTCTGGGCACCCCGGCATACATGGCGCCAGAGCAGGCGACGGGCGACCCCCACCTCGATGCCCGGGTAGATATTTACGCGCTCGGGGTACTGGCCTACGAGATGCTGACGGGTCATCCGCCCTTCCATGGCCTTACCGCGCAGCAGACCCTTGCGGCGCACGTGACCGAGGCGCCGGCTCCCGTGTCGGCGCGCCGGCCGGGTGTTCCAGCCCCGTTGGAAGGGCTGATCATGAAATGCCTGGCCAAGCGGCCGGCCGACCGCTACCAGACGGCAGACGAACTCCTTGCGACCCTCGAGCCGTTGGCCACTCCGAGTGGCGGCACTACGCCCACCACGACTCGACCGCTGCCGAGTGTTCAGGCCCCCCGAGCTCTCGGTAAGCGTGCCGCGGCGGTTACCGGTTTTCTGGTGCTGGTCGGCATCGGGGTCCTGCTGGCGCGGCGCAGTCCTGTCCCGCCGCTCGAGCTGGGGCGGAGGACTCAGGTCACGCTCGATCCCGGGTTGGAGGTGAATCCCGCGCTCTCGCCCGACGGAAAGTTCCTCGCCTACGCGGCCGGTACCACCAGAGAGACGAAGCTCTTCGTCCGGCAGCTCGACGCCGGGAGCACCGTCCCGATCACCCCGGGTGTCGCCGGGAATCTGCGCCGGCCACTCTGGTCTCCCGATGGTACCCGTATCGCCTTCCAATCGCCACGCGGGATCGAGATCATCGGAGCGTTGGGGGGCCTCCCCAAGCTGCTGGTGGCGGGAAAGGGACAGGAGCTGCCCGCTGATTTCGCCTGGTCGCCCGATGGGGGAACCGTCGCTTACCGCTTTCGAGATACTCTCTACACCAGACCATTGGATGGAGGGGCCTCACATCGGATCGCGACCGCCTTCGAGCTTCACTCGCCCGCCTGGTCTCCCGACGGACGTTGGATCGCCTACGTCTCCGGAAATCGGGACTTCGTCTCGGCCACTGCCTACTTCGGGAATCTCGCGCCAAGCGCGGTCTGGCTGGCGCCCGCCGCCGGCGGCAGGCCGATCCAGTTGACGGACAACCGATCGCTGAACACGAGTCCCATCTGGCTCCCCCGGGGGCGGCAGCTTCTCTTCGTCTCCAATCGGGATGGCGGGCGCGACATTTACCGGCTGGCGCTTCGCAGTTCCGGCGAGCCGCGCGATACCCCGAGGCGACTCACCACCGGGCTGAACGCGCATTCGATCAGCCTCTCGGGTGACGGCAAGCGTCTAGCCTATTCGGTGTACACCGAGACGGCCAATGCCTGGTCGCTGCCAATCCCTCAGCGCGAGCCGGTGTCCATCTCGCGGGCGACCCCCGTCACGACGGGTAACCAGATCATCGAGACCGTCAGCGTCTCCCCCGATGGCCGATGGATGGCGTTCGACTCGGATCGGAGCGGCAACCAGGACATCTACAAGATGCCGTTGGCCGGTGGCGAGCCCGAGCAGCTGACCACCGATCCGCAGGACGACTTCGCGCCGGCCTGGTCCCCGGACGGTACGGAGATCGCCTTCCATTCCTTCAGGAACGGCAACCGCGACATCTTCATCGTCCCTGCAGCTGGAGGACCGGCGGAGCCGGTCGTCGTGACGCCAGCCCAGGAGCGGGGGCCGGCTTGGTCGCCCGATGGGAACCGGCTGGTGTTCGCCTCTAACCAGGGCGGGAGGTACGCGCTGTATGTCGTCTCTCGCAAAGAAGGGAAGTGGAGCGTGCCCACCCGCCTGAGTTCCGAAGTTGCGATCGGAAGCAGGGTGCGGTTTGGTTGGTCGCCGGACGGCCGGTTCATCGTCAATCTCGAGAAGCAGGCGATCGACATCATTCCAGCGGCTGGCGGGGAAGAGCGCAAGCTGGTGGAAGCCAAGGGTACGCTGGCGCAATCAGGGTTCGAGAACCTGGTCTGGTCCCCGGACAGTCGCTTCGTGTACTACGTGGGAAACGATACCCGCGGCCAGGAAGGCTTGTGGTCCGTGGCACTCAGCGGCTCGGCGCCGCGCCTGCTGGTGCGCTTCGACGAGCCGGGGATCGATTTCGGCAGGGGAAATTTCGCGCTGAGCGGCAACCGCTTCTATTTCCCGCTAGAGAAGCGCGAGGCCGACATCTGGACCGCGCAGGTGCTCACGCCGTAAGCCGATTACGACTCAGCGGCCACCCGTCCTGCCGAGGACGCTCAAAGGAACCGCGCCGCCAGGACCGTCACGTTATCGCGCCCGCCGGCGTGAAGCGCCGCCCCTACCAAGGCCGACGCCGCCGTTCGGGCGGAGTCGGCCGCCCGAAGAAGCTTGGCGATCTCCGGATCCGCCACATGCTTCATCAAGCCGTCGCTGCAGAGCAGAAGCGTGTCTCCGGTCTGGAGCTCCAGCTCCGAGAGGACCGGCCACACATCCGGCTCCCGATGGCCGATCGCCTGCGACAAGACTTGAGCGAGAGGTGAGCGCTTTGCGGCTTCCTCAGGGAGCAGGCCTTCCTCGATCAGTTGACGAGCCATGGTCTGGTCGGTCGTGACCTGCCGCAGTTCCGGGCCCCGCAGGTGGTAGCATCGGCTGTCCCCGACCTGGCTTACGAACGCCCGCGGCCACATCACCAGCGCCATGGTCAGGGTAGTAGCCATGCCGGCCAGCTCAGGGCTCTCGATGGTGCGGTCCCGCAACGCCGCATGGCTCCATTGCACCGCGAGCGTCAGATCGTTCCGAAAATCCTCTCGCACCTCCTGCTCCAGCTCGTCGAGAAAGCGCGAGGACCCAGCCACATACCTGACGATGGTGTCTAGCGCCCGGGTACTTGCTTCCTCACCGCCGGCGCCTCCGCCGACCCCGTCGGCTACCAACAGCAAAAGCGCCCGAGCCCCTCGCCCGAAGGTCTGTCTTCCCTTGATCGGGATGCTGGTGGATTCGATCTCCACAGTCCGGTGGAGAGTCGCGATCAGGTAATGATCCTGGTTTTGGGCGCGCACCTTCCCCACATCGGTGCAGCCGAATGCATCGACTCGGGCGCCATCGATGATGAGCGTAGGTACCTCGTTAGAAGTCTTGCGTACCGCCTAACTCGCCGGAGCCCTCAGAGCATGATCCTTAAGATGCAACTGAGCGCTTGTCGGAGCCACTCTCACCGGTGTCGCCAACCAGCTCTTGAAACCGCGGGTGGTCTCGGATCGGATCGAAGGTTGGGCCATGGCCAAGGCGCGAAACAGGCTCGGGACGACTACTGCCAAGATGGGCGGAAGTGGAAGGACTGGCTAGTCGAAGGGCACCTCGTGCAGCTACCTGCGCGCCGAGCTAGGCGCGGCCAGTGATCCGGGCCACCACAAGTCACGCATGGCGCCCACCGACAACCGGCGGACGTCCACCTAATAATGGAAGCGCTTCTTGGAAAGGTACGCCCGGCCGCGCCGGGCAAAGCGAGGGGGACCCTATGGAACCGCGTGTTTTTGCCCATTCACAGACCTATCGCCTACGGGAGAGAATGAGAGAGGCGGAGATCCGGCACGGACAAGAGGTGCGAGCCGACCTACCGGGTATCCGGGTGACCGCGGCCATCGAGGGTTGGCGCACCACACCGGATCCGACCATCGGTGCAATTTTCTTCTGCACCATGGGCCCCATCCGGATTCGAGAGGTGCTGAACCACGGCGATGGTGACCCCTTGCCGAGCGAAGTCGTCCTGGACGGTCTGGCCGTGCCGGGACCGGGCACCTACGACATCCTCAACGCGTTGGTGCACTCCAACGGATCGCTGCGGGTCCAGGTAGACTCCGCGACCCAGGTGGTGCCGAGAGCTCTCGCTGCCGGGGTGCCCTGGGTGTAGCAGCCACGGCTCCTAACGGCGGGACAGCCGAGGAGGCGCGTTACTCGGCCTCGTGAAAAATCGAAAGCGCCACACCAGATTTCCCGGTGTGGCGCCTTCGTTTCAAATCGATTCTTTAATAATTCGTGAACAGCAGGTGATTGTTCGCTGTCTTGGAGTTCTTCACGATCCCCTTGGTGGTATTGGCGTACAGAGCGTCACGTACTTGCTGAGCCGTGGCACTGGAATGGCTCTCGAGGTAGAGCGCCGCGACACCAGCTGTGTGCGGGGTAGCCATCGACGTCCCGCTGATCGTATTAGTGGCGGTATTGCTGGAGGCCCACGCAGAGGTGATGCCTACGCCAGGCGCAAACCAGTCGACACAGCTTCCATAGTTCGACCAGGATGCCTTGGTATCTGTGTTAGTGGTGGCGCCGATGGTCATTGCCTCGGCCACTCGGGCCGGCGAGTACTTGCAGGCGTTCTGCGCTCTCCCGGCGAAGTTGCCGTTCCCGGCCGCAATCGCAGTCGCCACACCGTCGGCGATCATCCCTCTCACCGCATCGTCTACTGAGGTGTTCGCCCCGCCACCGAGCGACATGTTAGCAACTGCCGGGGCAGCCCCAGTGTGGTTGCCAGTGACCCAATCGATCCCGGCGATGACGCCGCTCCACGTCCCTGAGCCGCTGCAGTTGAGTACCCGGACCGCGACGAGACTCACCGCCTTAGCGACACCGTAGGTCGTCCCACCTACCGTGCCGCTCACGTGCGTGCCGTGACCGTGGCAGTCATCCGCCGAGCCGCCGTCGACCGCGTCAAAGCCGCTCGTGGCCCGCCCCCCGAACTCGGTGTGGGCGAAGCGGATCCCGGTATCGATAATGTATGCGGTGACCCCGGCGCCGGTGCTGGTATAGCTGTAGGTGGTGCTGAGGGGAAGCGCGCGTTGATCAACCCGGTCGAGCCCCCAAGTGGCGTTGGTCTCAGTGCTAACCACGGTCGCGATCCCATCGGGCTCGACTCGGGACACACGGCTATCACGCAGAAGACCTTGCCGCGCTGCATCCGAGACGGGCCCAGCAAAGCCGTTGAGCGCGTGGGTGTAGACGAAATCGGGCTGGACCCCATAGTCGCGTGCCACAGCCGACGGGTTGGCGCGCTCGCGGAGGGTAACGATGAAGCGGCCGGCGACCGCCGGCGTACTCGCCGGGGCGGCTGAGAGACTGGGTTCGTTTTCAGAGTTTGGGACAGTAGGGGATTCGTTACAAGCCGCGGCCGCCATGGCGAGCACCGCCAGGGCGAGGAGATTCCTACGCATCTGCTGTGACTCCTTCTGGTGATGGAACGAAGCCGCTACCACGCCGGGGACGGCGGTCGCGGGACAAGAGGGTTCAAACAGGGATGTACTCTGAAACGTTCCCGAAGAAAGAATGTAAGACGGAGTACTCGACCCCGTAAGGTGGGGGGCGCCTGGGCTGGGCCGTCTGAGCCTTGACGAAATATCAGCTATTACGTACGATATATCGTACGTCAGTTCGTACGAAATAACGGAGGTCGGACATGTGTAATCCACGAGACGATTGGGGCTTCGGCCCGGGCTTCCCCTTCGGGGGCCGCTGGTGGGCCGGCGCCTGGCAGGCGCGGGGGCGGGGGCCCAGGCGCCGGAGTCAGATGTTCGAGTCGGGCGAGGTGAAGTTCGTCATCCTCCGCCTGCTCAAGGAGAAGCCCCGTCACGGTTACGAGGTCATCAAGGCTCTGGAGGACAAGCTGGGCGGGTATTACACCCCGTCGGCCGGCACGGTCTACCCGACCCTACAGCTCCTGGAAGATGAGGGGTACGTTCGGGCGGTCGAGACCGAGGGCAAGAAGGTGTACCACGTGACTCCTGAGGGGGAGCGCTACCTGGAGCAGCACCGGGATGTGCTGGAGGAGATCCTCGACCGAGTGCGGGAGACGGTGCGGGACTTCACCGGAGGCGGGATCGGTGAGCTGCAGGGCGCCTTCGTGCATCTCGCCGGTGTGACGTTCAAGCGGGCCTGGCGGCGAGGGCCGGACGATCCGGCGCTGAAACGGGTTGCCGACATCCTGCGTAAAGCCGCGGACGAGATCGAGGGGGTGTGGGGGGCAGCGGGGCAGGGCGGCAGCGGGGCAGAGGCCAGTTGATAAAGCCCGCTCCTTCCGAGACCCGTCGAGTGCTGTGCACGCTGGGGATGAGGGCAATGGTAAAGTTGCGGCAATTGACCCGGAGATAGAACGATGCACTTCTTTGGAATGCTATTCTGGCTGGCGCTGCTCTGGTTCGCGTTCCGGGCGTTGCGGCGTCGGGAGCGTTGGGCGACGATGGGACCGCGAGGCTATGCGCCATGGTGGTATTCCAGCGGTCGGTATGGTCTCGGTCGGGAGACGAGTGAGCTGCCCGGCGGTCGCCGCCAGCCGGATGACCAGCAGGCGTACATCGATTCACTGGAGACCAGGGTGAGCGAGCTGGAGGACCGGTTGGACTTTACGGAGCGGCTGCTGGCAGGGCGACGGGAGTCAGCCAGCCAGAGCTGAGCATAATCACGGGCCCCTCGTCACTGTCGAATCCACCGGCACCGGCTCTGGCGGCGGCAGTGGCGGAGGGGTCCAGGCGACCACGGTGAGCCGTACCCCGTCTACACTGCTGGACCCCAACGCCAGGCTGTGGGTTCCCTCGGGGCCGTTCGGCGGATCCACCACGCCGGTGAGCGGCTCGTAGCGGAGCGGCTCCACCACCATAGCGAACTCGAACCGGAATCGAGCCGCCTCGCAGCTGAACTCCGCCCAATCGAAGGTCGCGCGATCGTCGGTGCAGGCACCCGCCATCTCCTCCAGCGCATTGGCCTGACTCCCCTCAACCGCCCACCAACTCCCCACGTCGCGCACCAGATACTCGCCCATGAAGCCCGGGTAGCCGCTGCTCCCACCGTCACCGCCACCTGAGGAGTCGGGCGGAGATGGTGTCGTGGGTTCTCCCGCGGCCACAGTATTGGAGGGCAATCCGGTCATCACATCGGGTACCCCGGTTGCCACCGCGTTGCTGCCGACGTCGGCCACGATGCGTACTACCTCGGCCATGTGCTCCGGCTCCCAGGCGATGAGGGTGCGCATCGAGTAGGTGCCAACCACAGTACACTCGGGCGGTTTGGGAGGCTCTTCCGGCGGTGGAAGCACTATGACGGTGTCGCCCGGCACTACGCCCCCGCTATCGGGTGGAACCACGCCCGTGCTGTCCGGCGGAGTAACCACGGTGTCCCCGGGCTCTGTAGTGACGGTGTCCCCCGGCTCGATCCAGCCACTGTCTGACGGCCAACTGCACTGAAGGTTGGGGAAGTCGATCTGCTCGGCGACGGCGAGGAAGCTGCGGCTTTCACCGTCGATAGTGAGTGTGACCGGAGTAGCATGGCCGGTCAGCCGGACGATCTCGGCGGCATGCCGCAGCGCTTCGGCGGTCGGAGAATAGCCGCCGCTATCCACTGAATCGGCCAGACTCTCGAATTGCGCGGCGAGGCGCCGGCCATCATCGGGGGGTATCGGCGCCGTGGCGCCATCTCCGCAGCCGAGTCCGATGAGTCCGGCCGCGGTCGCCGCTACGAGAGAGCCGTATCGCATGGTGGGTCGCATCCTGCCTCCGTCGGCAGAGCCGGCCGGCATACTCTACCTTCGACAGAGTATAGCTGCCGGAGGCGAGGTCGGCGAGATGAGCTGCGACCAGCGTTGCTTATTGAAGCCCAGGCGCGACCGCCTCCCACCATACTAGGCGGATCTCACTCGCGCCCCGGGCATTCGGCTCGATCAGGTTCCGCCGCCAATACCACCGCTCCTCCTCCGGGGCAGCGACCCCGTGGCCGAGGAAATGCCGGTGCACATCCGCGAGTGCGGTTCCCTCCGTCCGCCGAGCCGTTTCCCGCACATGATGGTTAAACTGGCGGAGGTACTCGAGGGGGAGTCGCCCGTAGATCTCGAGACCGGGCAGACTGCCGGTCCCGTCGGTCGGGTCGTACACCGTCGTAAGCACGACCGTAGCGCGGGGGAGCTCCTCGCGCACGCTGTCGATCAGGTCGCTGTAATCCCGCTCGATCCGGCTCACCGCCTTGTCGAGCTGCCGGCCCGCTGTGAGCGCATCGAGCAGATCGTTTCCGCCCGCCGTGACCGTGAGCAGAATTCCCGGATCGTTGGAGTCCCTGCCGAAGCGGGCCAGCTCTTCGGTCCGGATATCGTCGATCATCGCGCCGTCCTCGGCCAGGTTCAGGAATTCCATGCCGGGCGAACGGTGGGCGAGATCCTGTCCCCGGAACTCCGGCCAG
>DASXRM010000145.1:0-2667 GCA_036506575.1 Gemmatimonadales bacterium
CCGGCGTTGATATTCAGGCCAATCTGTCCCCGTAAGAGCTGAGTTGCAGTGGCGATGAGCCGTTGACAGCCCGGCTCGATCCGGCGATCATCGCCCCTGCTCACACCCCATATTCCAAGGAGATCGCTTGCTCGTCCCGAAGCTGGTAACCACGCTCCGGACCTACACTCGCCGTCAGCTGGCGGCCGACCTCACCGCCGGCGTCATCGTCGGAATAGTGGCACTTCCCCTGGCCATCGCCTTCGCTATCGCCAGCGGTGTGACCCCGGACCGCGGGCTCTACACCGCCGTGATTGCGGGGTTTCTGATCTCGGCCCTGGGCGGCTCCCGGGTGCAGATCGGCGGACCGACGGGGGCGTTCGTCGTCATCGTCTACGGCATCGTACAGAAGTACGGAGTCGATGGGCTGACCGTGGCCACGATCATGGGCGGATTGCTGCTGGTGGCTTTTGGCCTGGGGCGCCTCGGTGGGGCGATCAAGTTCATCCCCTTTCCTGTCGTCACCGGATTCACTTCGGGCATAGCGGTAATTCTTATCGCTCAGCAGCTCCGTGATGCGCTCGGGCTGCGGCTCCCCAGCGCTCCGCCGGAGTTCATCGAACGGTTGGGCCTGTACGCGACGCACATCCGGACGGTCAATCCCTACGCGCTAGCCCTCTCAGCCGGCACTCTCCTGATCATCTGGCTGTGGCCGCGGGTGAGCCACCGGATACCGGCGCCCTTCGTTGCCCTGATCGCCACGACGGTCTTGGTGCGGCTCCTGGACCTCCCGGTCGAGACTATCGGCACCCGGTTCGGGGAGATCCGAGCCGGCCTCCCCCACTTATCGCTTCCCAGTGTCTCCCTGGCAGAGGGGCGGCAGTTGGTCGGGCCGGCCCTGGCCATTGCGGCGCTCGGTGCGGTGGAGTCGCTGCTTTCCGCCGTCGTCGCGGATGGTATGATCGGTGGCCGCCATCGCTCCAACATGGAGCTGGTGGCCCAAGGCGTGGCTAATGTCGTGACTCCGCTCTTCGGCGGCATACCGGCGACCGGGGCCATTGCCCGAACGGCCACCAACGTCAAGAGCGGCGGACAGACGCCGGTCGCGGGCATGGTGCACGCCCTGACGCTGCTGATCATCACGCTCTTCTTTGGACGCCTTGCCGGCCTGATTCCTCTGGCCACGCTGGCGGCCATCGTGTTGTGGGTCGCCTATCGCATGGCCGAGTGGCAGGTATTCAAGAGTGAGCTCAGCGCACCCAAGAGCGATGCGTTGGTCATGGTCACCACATTTCTGCTCACCGTCCTGGTTGATCTCACTACGGGGATCGGGGTGGGGATGGTGCTCGCTTCCTTCCTGTTCATGAAGAGGATGGCGGAGGTGACCAACGTGAAGGTGGTGTCCCAGGAGTTTCAGGATGTCCAGCAGAGCGCCGATGATTCCGGCGCCATCTATCGGCGGCGGGTGCCGAAGCGGGTGGAGGTCTACGAGATCAACGGGCCGTTCTTCTTCGGGGCGGCGGAGAAGTTCAAGGATACGCTCTCCGAGGTATCGAAGAAGCCGAAGGTGTTGATCGTCCGGATGCGCAATGTGCCGGCCATCGATTCCACCGCGATGCACGCGCTTCGGGACCTGGTGCGGCGGACCCGGAAGGACGGCACCCTGGTGCTCCTCTCCGATGTGCACGCGCAGCCGCTGATCGCGCTCGGTCGATCGGAGCTGCTCGATGAGATTGGGGAGGAGTACTTGTGCGGCAACATCGACGAGGCCCTCGCGGCAGCACGCAAACATCTCGGACTACCGCCGGAGGAACCGTCCCTGTCTCGCACTCCGGCATAGCCGGTGCATCTGCAAGAGCTGCTGATCCGTTACGGGCCGGTCGCGGTGCTGCTGGGAGCGGCTCTGGAAGGTGATTTCAGCCTGATTCTGGCCGGCGTAGTGGCGCACCTCGGAATCTTTCCGCTTTCCGTGGCGATCGCCGCCGGCACTCTGGGCAGCCTCATCGGGGACTCGGCCTGGTACGGCTTCGGCCGATTCCGGGGGCCCAAGTTCCGCGAAGGGAAGCTGTACCGGCGGGTGGGGCCCACGATCGATCGGCTGGCCCGCCGGCTGGGTCCCTGGGAGCTTCTCGCGGCGCGCTTCGTGTACGGCACCAAAGCCGCGAGTATGGTCTTCTGGGGGCTACACGGGTTGACCGCGGGACGGTTTCTCCTCATCGACGCGCTGGGATGCACCCTCGGCACGCTGGTCTTTACCGGGCTGGGTTATCTGGTGAGCGGAAGCGCCATCGCCCTGCTGGGGAGGATCCGGCGGTTCGAGCTATGGCTGTTGGGGGTGCTGATGGTGGGAGTGGTAATCGTCTTCATCATCCATCGGACGGCTAAGCACGAGTTGCACCTGGACGAGCCCAGCGAAGGCGGCGACTGAGGAGTCGTCGGCGCCGCCGTTACGGAGCGTAGTGGTCGGCTACCTTCCGCCCCAGATACAGCCCAGCGCCGGTTCCAACCATGCTGACCATGAAAGCGGTCATCGTCCCGACCGGCGCGCCGATCCACCACCCCAGGGCACCGCCTACCGTGGCACCGACGAATCCGAGAAGCTTTGTCACACCCTAGCTGCTAGACCGTGGCTGATCAGGGGATGAAGCGGCTTTCCTCCCGCAACACGGCCAGGCTCTTGATGCCGAG
>DASXRM010000146.1:0-3641 GCA_036506575.1 Gemmatimonadales bacterium
GCCTCGGGACGCGAAATACATCTCGTTCTGGGGGATGTGCAGCACCACACCGGCCTCCAACCCGCCGTCGACTGCCGCCGCGATCGACACGGCGTAGCTGGGATAACCGTGTAGGAAGTTGGTAGTCCCGTCCAGCGGGTCCACGATCCAGACCAGCCCACCGGTCACGACTTCGGGACTCAACTCCTCGCCGACGATTCGCCCATCAGGTAGCCCGCTCAAGAGCACCTCGGCGATCAACCGCTCGGCGGCTCGATCCACCTCGGTGACGAAGTCCCGGCTGCCCTTCAGGGTCCACCGCCCCGGGTCCGCCGGCCGCTCCACGCTCCTCAGGTACCCGGCCGCCTGCTCGGCGGCAGTCCTGGCCAAACCCAGTAAGTGTAAGGCGGACACCATTTGTGTGCTCACTTCGGGGAGGGTAAGTTGCCGCATGCCTCGCATATTCTCAGGGATTCAGCCATCCGGCGAGCTGCATATCGGCAACTGGCTCGGCGCGGTGCAGAATTGGGTCAACCTCCAGCGGAGCTACGAATCGCTCATCTGCGTGGTTGATCTGCACGCCATTACCGGTAAGTACGAGCCCGAGTCGCTGGCGCAGCGAACCCGCGAAATGACCATCGGTCTGCTGGCCGCGGGCATCGATCCGGAGCAGTCGACCCTATTTGTCCAGTCTCACGTCCCGGAGCACTCCGAGCTGCAGTGGCTGCTGAACACCGTCACGCCGCTCGGTGAGCTCGAGCGTATGACGCAGTTCAAAGATAAGTCGCAGCGATACGAGAGTGTGCCCGCCGGATTGTTGAATTATCCGGTGTTGATGGCAGCCGATATCCTGTTGTATCGGGCCGATCTCGTTCCTGTTGGTGAGGATCAGACCCAGCACCTCGAGTTGACCCGCGAGATCGCCCGCAAGTGGAATGCGGCGTTTGGCAGGGGAGAGGATTTCTTTCCCGAGCCGCAGCCGATCCTGACGGAGGCCAAGCGGATCACCGGCCTCGATGGACAGGCCAAGATGTCCAAGAGCCTGGGCAACACCATCGGCTTGCTGGACAGCCCCGAGGAGATCTGGCAGAAGCTGCGACCGGCGAAAACCGATCCGGCACGCGTTACTAGGAAGGACCCTGGAACCCCCGAGGTCTGCAATATTTATCATCTGCACCGGTATTTCTCGCCGCCGGAGACGGTGGCGCTGGTCGCCGAGAACTGCCGTGGCGCTAAATGGGGTTGCCTCGACTGCAAGCGGGTACTGGCCGATAATATGATCGCCGCCCTCAAGCCGATCCGGGAACGGGCTCTACGGCTCCAGCAGGAGCCGGAGCGGGTGGATGCGATCCTGGCCGAAGGAGCCTCAACTGCCCGCCGCATGGCATCCGAGACCATGCGGGAGGTGCGCGATCGAATGGGACTGCTACCAGCCGCTACGCAGCTCCTGTCCTCCCGGGGTCAGCGAGGCTAAGTGACTGCGCCACTGACACTTTCACATTGGTGGGTCAGTTTGGAAAAGATCATCAAGGCGGCGGTTGAGCGGGGTGCCTCCGACCTTCATATCAAGGCTGGTGACGTTTTCCGGGCGCGGATCAACGGGAAGCTGGTGCCTTTGACCAAGCAGAGGCTGACGCCCGATCAGACCAAGTCGATTGCTCTCAAGCTGATCAGCAACGAGGAAGATCGCTCCCGCATCGACCGGCTGCGTGATTTCGACTGCTCCTGGGGGATGCCCGGGGTCGGCCGTTTTCGAGTCAACGTCCTCCGCCAGCGCTCGTCCTTCATGATCGTGATGCGGGTAATCCCTTTCGCGGTCCCGAGCATCGAATCTCTGGGCCTACCGGACGTGCTGAAGCAGGTGACCGAATCAGAGCGAGGGCTGGTGTTGGTCAGCGGGGTGAGTGGCAGCGGAAAGAGCTCCACCGTCGCGGCCATGGTCCACCATATCAATCGTACGCAGCACAAGCACGTCGTCACGATCGAAAACCCGATCGAGTTTCTCCATCGCGACTTGAGCTGTTCGATCACTCAACGCGAGGTGGGGGTGGACACCGAGAGCCTGGCGGTCGGATTGCGAGCCGCGCTGAGGCAGGATCCGGACGTAGTTGTTCTGGGCGAGATGGCCGATGCGGCGACCATCGACGTCGCCTTAAAGGCAACTGAGACCGGCCGGCTGGTGATCGGAACTGTAGCGACGCCCGACGTCGTAAGCACGATCGAGCGCGTGATCGGTACCCTGCCAAATGAAGAGCGCGAGGTCGGCCGGATGCGGTTTTCCGAATCGGTGCAAGCCATCATCTCCCAGCAGCTACTGCCCCGGAAAGACGATGACGGGAGAGTAGCCGCAGTCGAACTGCTGATCGCCACCCCCGCGGTACGCGAGTGCCTGAAGGACCCGGAGCGCTTGAGCCAGGTCAAGCGCCTCATGGCGGACGGTCGCAAGGATCTCGGCACTCAGACCTACGACCAGCATTTCGAGGAGCTCGTCGAGTCCGGTCAGATTACGGCCGATACCAGGCGTGCCGCTCTTCCGGCCTCGGATTCCCAAGGCGCCACGATCACGTACTCCAGACGCGGACCGGGGAAGGCAGCCTCGAAGTGACTGGCGAAACCGGCAGTTGTCGGCCATAAGCGAGATTGCTCGCGCGATACTCAGACTACCGCGTGAAGCCGGCACTCCTGAAGCGGCGGCGGCCCGTGAGCTGGTAGCTGCTCATCTGGCTGAGCTCGGCTACAAGGTAGAGGTACAGAAGTTCACCTTCGCTCCCGCGAGCCTTCGAGCCTTTCCCATCTTCGGTGCCGGCCTCGGCGGGCTCGCTTTCGTCCTGCTCCCCTTTCTCAACTCTCCCCGTTTGCCGTCCTGGTCGGCCCTCGCAGTCTGGGCGGCAGGTCTTCTGGGAGTCAGCGTCGTGGCCGCAGGAGTGGGACTCGGCTGGGTGCCGCTGGGTGAAGCACCACGGGAGGACGCCAACCTGATCGCCACCCGAGGCAGCGAGCCACCCCGGCGGTGGATCGTGGCGCACCTCGACTCCAAGGCGCAGCGCCATTCGATGGCAGGTCGCCTCGTGGCGGTATGGGTCACCGGCCTCGCTGTCGCTGTCCTGACGCTGCTCACGCTCCTGCGGCTGAACGGCGCATTGGCGCCGCTCTGGCTCGGTTTCGGTGTGGCGCTGGCATTGCTCGCCGGAGTCCTGGCAGACCGGGGCCGCCTCAGTGGCCGCTCATTGGGTGCCCGGGACAACGGCACCGGCGTCCTGGCGGCTCTGAGCGCGGCAGCGGCCAACGCGGATACAGATTTAGGTGTCCTCATCACCGGAGCGGAAGAATTCGGGCTGGTGGGGGCGCGGGTGTTCGCCCGGCTTGCTCCCGACCTCGAGCGATCAGAGTTCGTGAATATCGACACAGTGGATCAGGAGGGGACGCTCTACCTGGTGAGCCATGATGCCCGCGGTGAACGTCTGGCCTGCGAGCTGGAGCCTCGCTTGTCGGGGTTGGGCCTACCCATCCGGCGACGGCGGCTACCTCTCGGCATCTTCGTCGACAGCGCCCCGTTGGCCCGAGCCGGGGCTCCTGCCGTCACGATTGGGCGGTTGACCTGGGGTACTCTCCGCCTGATACATACTCCGGCCGACACTCCCGATGGACTCTCTTTCGAAACT
>DASXRM010000147.1:0-6446 GCA_036506575.1 Gemmatimonadales bacterium
TTCTGGCTGCTCTGGATGGTGCTCTGCATGAACGTGAGTGCAGGGATTGGGGTGATCGGCATCGCCTCGCCCATGATCCAGGAAATCTTCGGCGGCCGTCTGATTGGCGTGCCCGGCGCGCTCAAGGATCTCACCGAGGCCCAGAAGGCGCAGCTCGCTACCATCGGGGCGGGGTTTGCCGCGCTACTCAGTCTGTTCAACATCGCCGGACGGATCGGCTGGGCATCGCTCTCGGACTACATCGGACGGAAGCGCACCTACTTCATCTTCTTTGCGCTCGGGATACTTCTGTATTCCTCGGCTCCGTACGCCGGCCGCGCCGGACACGTGACCCTCTTTGTTTTGCTCTTTGCGATGATCCTCACGATGTATGGAGGCGGGTTCGCCACCATTCCTGCTTACCTGGCGGACCTCTTCGGTACCCAGTATGTCGGAGCGATCCACGGACGCCTACTCACCGCCTGGTCGACTGCCGGAATTCTGGGCCCGGTCCTGGTCAATTACATCCGCGAGTACCAGATCGACCGCGGAGTTCCCAACGCTCAGGCGTATAACGTCACGATGTACGTGCTCGCCGGCCTGCTGGTTATCGGCTTGATCTCTAATTGGGCGGTAAGACCGGTGGCCGAGCGGTACAATATGAAGCAGGATACGATTGCATAAATTCTCGGTTGCCTGGATATTGTTGCGTTGAGACGGGACCCTCACATTACCCGCACATGGGCTTCGTGACTATGGATGATGGACACTCTGAGTCGGGTGGTAGCATCTGGGCGGTGATTCTCGCCTGGCTACCGGTGACTCTTCCTCTTCTCTGGGGGATCTGGCAGACCGTGAAGAAGGCGGCGGTGCTGTTCCGATGATCCCAGCACTCGGCGCCGCGCCCGAAAGCCGGTCGAAATGTGAGGTGCAAGCGCTTGCATCTTATAAACTTGCATCATTATTCCCCGGCGGGTCGCCCCCCCGCCGGGGATCTGGGGCTTGACGCCGTCCGCCACCTAGTAAGATTGTAACCCGGTAAATACTTGCCGCCCCTGAACTAATCGGCGCCCTGCGTGGGGCTCCTTCTCCTTCGCGGCCGCCGCGCCGCTGTCATGACCACGCTTATCGAGACTTCTTGCCAGCAACCGAGCCGGGCCCATCGGTGATCAATCGGGCCCCGGCCTGCCGCTCGGCGGCACGGCCGCGCATTTCCAGACCCTGCCCCTGAGGAGAGTACCCATGAGGACCAGTTCTGGTTGGTGGGTGGCACCTGTGCTCGTGGCCGTTGCCGGGCCGGTCGCCGCGCAAGGCCGCGGTGATTGGACAACCTACGGCGGCAACGACTGGAATCAGCGGTACTCCCGGTTGACCGCCATCAGTACCGCCAATGTCTCCCGGCTGGTCCCGCGTATGGTCTTTCAGACCGGCATTGCCAAGCTCGGCTCGTTCGAGAACACGCCGATCGTCAGCGATGGGGTCATGTACGTGACCACACCGTACAACACCGCGATCGCCTACGACCTGAACAAGCACAAGGAGCTCTGGCGTTACGAGCACAAGCTCGGCACCACCATTTTCTGCTGCGGCCCGAACAACCGGGGCTTCGGCATTCACGGCGGTGCGCACCTCTACATGGGCACGCTCGATGCCCACCTCGTCGCGTTCAATGCCAAGGACGGAAAGGTGCTGTGGGACAAGGAAGTGGCCGATCCCGCGGCGGGCTACAGCATCACCCATGCTCCCTTGATCATCGGCGACAACGTCATCGTCGGGGTCTCCGGCGGTGAGTACGGGATCCGTGGATTCGTGACTGCCTACAACGCCATGAATGGCGATCAGGTCTGGCGTTGGTACTCGATCCCCGCGCCCAAGGGTGACGCGACGTTCGACGACAAGGCGCCCAACGGTTGGTGGGGTACTTGGGCACCGAAGGCCGAGGAAAGCGATCTACACCGCGACATCGCCAAGGAGAAGGCCGATAGCGCCAAGTACGCCGATGCCTGGCAGCGGGGCGGCGGCGGCGTCTGGACCACGCCGGCATACGACAAGGACCTCAACTCGATCTTCGTCTCCGTCGGCAATCCTTCGCCGGACCTCGACGGCAGCCTCCGTCCCGGCGACAATCTCTACACCGATGCCATCGTGGCCATCGACGCCACCAGTGGCAAGACCAAGTGGTATTACCAGACGGTTCCGCACGATGTCTGGGACCTCGATGCTACCTCCCCACCGGTGGTCACCACCTTGGGCGGCAAGAAGGTCGTGGTGCACGCCGGCAAGACCGCCTGGGTCTATGTTCTCGACGCGGCGACCGGCAAGCTGATCCGCAAGACCGAGAATTTCACTCCGCAGGAAAACATGTTTGCCTTGCCGACCGATAAGGGAACCCGGATGCTGCCGGGAGCCAACGGCGGCTCGGAATGGTCACCCATCGCGATAGACCCCAGCCTCGACTACGCCTTCGTGGCCGGTTTGCATCAGCCGATGAACTACATCACTCATACCGCGCCCTTCGAGAAAGGGAAGCTCTGGCTCGGTTCGGCATTCGTCGCCATTCCGGGCGAGGAGCAGTACGGGCTCTACTCGGCGGTAAACCTCAAGACCGGAAAGATTGCTTGGCAGAACAAAGTGCCGCAGCCGATGATGGGCGGCGCACTCGCCACCGCCGGCGGGCTCACGTTCACCGGCGAAGGCAATGGCAATTTCAACGCCTACAATTCCCGGACCGGCAAACTGCTCTGGCAGTTCAACGGCGGCGCCGGCTGCAATTCCGCCCCGATGACGTTCATGCACCGGGGTGAGCAATTCATCGCCGTGGCCTGCGGCGGCAACTTCCAGATCAACTACCCACTGGGAGACGCGGTGTTCATCTTCGGCCTGCCGGGCAAGACCGCTGTGATGGGGATGAAGAAGACCGGCACCGACAGCACCGGCACGAACAAGAAGTGAGCGACCCGCGCCGGCAGCGAGGCCTTGCGTCGAGGCTTCCTGCCGGCGGGTTTATTTGGGCATATGCCAGTCACGCGCTGGTGTTGGATGGCGTTGGTCGTGGGCGGGGTGTTCACGACAGGCAGCTGGGCCCGGCAGGAGTCGGGACCGGACTGGCTCGCCGTGACCGGCCACGACTGGCGGCGGATGGAACCGGATGCCCGCCTGGCGTATGTCGAGGGGTTCCTGGCGGGCGCGGCGCTGGGCCAGGCCGCGAGTGGGGCTCGGGATACCGCCGCAGTTACCGCGGCGCTCGAGGCGCTGAGAGGGAGCGGCCGGCTGCGTTTCCCATTCGGCGCAAACGTCTATGCCAGTCGTGTCAGCAATTATTACTGGTGGAAAGACCACCTGCCCCTACCCACGTGGTACGCTTTCCTGGAGGTGAACACGGCACTTGGCCGACCTATCTCTGATTCAGTGCCTTAGAGCGCGCGGTTTTGCTGGTGCACGGCTTTCGTCCCGAAGTTAGGCTGTCGTTGGCGGTCATCCTTACTACGAGGGAGACGCACCTATGAAGCGAGTCGCACTGTTGTGTGTGGGTCTGGCGGTGGGAGCGGCGAGCGCCGCCGAGGCACAGCTGACGATGCAGATGACCAACGGCTGGAGCTTCACCTTTTCCGGGAATGTGAACGCGTTCGCCATCTACGAGTCCACCAGTGAAAGCGGTGGCACGATCGCGGCACCCGGTGGATTGATCGGCATCGGCGGGAAAGGCTTCAACGTTCGCACCGGGTTGCTACCAGCCTTCGCCGTATTCGATGCGAAGGGCAAGGAAGGAAATACCGATCTCGGGGTGCACTTCGGCTTCGCTCCCCAGATTCAGTGCGGTGGCCAGGCGCACGACTGCTTCGGCGCTCAGATCGATATGCGCCAGGTGTATATGACCTTCGGCGGCACCTGGGGCCAGATCCTCGCCGGCCGTGAGATTGGCCTATACCTCCGGCAGAACATTCTGACCGACCAGACGCTGTTCGGGATCGGAGCCACCGGCGGCATCAATGGCGGCGGCACGACGCTCGGCCGCATCGGGTTCGGCTACGTCTACCCGAATTTCGTTGCGCAAATGACGTACTCTACGCCCGCGGGCCGGCCGGGCCAGCTCTCAATCGGTATATTCCAGCCCGCGTCACTCGCCGGCGACGCTGGCGCGGTGTACGACGAGACCCAAGTACCGCGGGTCGAGGCCGAAGGCACCTGGAAGAGCGGCGACATCATGGTGTGGGTAAACGGCACGGTGCAGAACGCCAAGGATCCCATAGCCGACGTCTCCAAGACGGCAGCCGGCGCCGGTGGCGGCTTCCGGTTCGGGCGGACGCAGTTCTCCTTGACCGGCTCCGGCTACTGGGGCAAGGGCATCGGCACTACGCTGCAGTTCAACGGCGTTAATTCCGGCACAGGCGGGGTGCTCGACGGCTTGGGGGTAGGGGGCGATGGCGAGCTCCGTGACTCCTACGGCTTCATCGGTCAGATCACTTTCACCCCCGCCAGCAGCAAGGTGACAGTGGCTGGCAGCTACGGCTCGAGCTATCTCAAGGCAACCGATGGGGAGCCTGACTTCAAGACCGAGAACACGCTGATCTCGGGCGGCATCTACTACCAGGCCACCAAGTCGCTCAAAGTCGTGGGTGAGGGGAACTACGCCTGGACCAAGGAAAGCGTGTCGGACGCGGACAAGAACAAGACCTTCGCGCCAACCCTCGGATTCATGTTGTTCTTCTAAGCTCCCGAGCCACTCCATCGGTGGGCGACGGCCTTCCTCCAAGGGGGGCCGTCGTTTTTTTTCTCCTGCCTACGACTCCGTATACATTTCGCCCTTCTCTCCCACCTTCGGAGCAGACGATGCACTACCGTCTCTTGTTCGCGGGCGCACTTATGCTGTCGGGCTGCTCCCAAACGCTGTCGACTCCGGTCAGCACTCGAACCTCCGCAAGCCCGGAGGGCACCTTTGCCTGCGTCAAGCAGCAGCTGGCGGCGCTCGGGTTCAAGCAGAGCTCTATTGACGTGGACGCTCGACGGATCAACGGAACCAAGATCGACCTGAAGTCCCGCCGCTCCGACACCCAGTTTCGTCGCCTCCTCGACAAGCTGGAGGTCGAGGTCTCGGCCCAGGCAGATGGCCAAACCGGCATCGAGGTCCGCCCCCACACCTTCGCCGAGTACACGACGCAGCGCGGACCAACTGAGGTCGAGGAGAAGGCCTCGGATGAGGTGACAACGGCGTCACAGCAGCTGCTGGAACGTTGCCGCGGCTAGCTCGGGGCTGGCCGCCCCTGCTAGCTTCCACCTCGAATGCAGGTGACCAATAAGGAGAGCGCAGTGGCGGTTCCGCTGGTCCAATTGACGCGCTCCGCTCCCGGGGTCGGCTCGGGCGGCGGCGCGTCCGCACCGGCCCCGGTTCGGAAGCCGAGCTGGCTCAAGGTGAGAGCCCCGGGTGGGCCCAACTACGCGCACCTGAAGAGCTTGATGCGTGAGCTCGAGCTCCACACCGTGTGCGAGGAGGCGCGCTGCCCCAACGTGGGCGAATGCTGGGAGCACCAAGCGGCCACCTTCATGATTCTGGGTGACGTATGCACCCGGAACTGCACCTACTGCGCCGTGGCCCACGGCACCCCGAAGGCGTTCGACGCCCTGGAGCCTGTCCGACTGGCGGAAGCGGTGGCCCGGATGGGACTGCAGCATGTCGTGATTACCTCGGTGGACCGCGACGATCTGCCGAACGGCGGTGCCGAAGCCTTTGCCGGTTGCATCCTCGAGATTCGACGGCGCCTGCCGGACACCTCGGTCGAAGTGCTGATACCCGACTTCAAAGGCTCGGAACGGGCACTCCGGATCGTGATGGATGCCCGCCCCGACATCCTCAACCACAATCTGGAAACCGCTGAGCGGCTCTATCGGCTCGCGCGTCCGGGTGGAAAATACGACCGCGCGCTCCAGCTGCTCGCGAATGCCCGCCGCATGGTCCCCGACGGACTTACCAAGTCCGGCGTCATTCTCGGCATGGGTGAGGAGTGGGATGAAGTGCTGGTTTGCATGAGAGATCTTCGGCGAAGCGACGTCAACATTCTGACCCTGGGCCAATATCTCCGGCCTTCCGCCAGTCACATGCCCGTGGCACGGTACTATACGCCCGACGAGTTTGCCGAGCTTCGCGAGGTCGGCCTCTCTCTGGGCTTCTCGCACGTGGAATCCAGCCCGCTGACCCGCTCATCCTATCACGCCTGGGAGCAAGCGCGCGCCGCGCGTCCCGAGCAAAGCGAGGGATCTCCCGCCAAAGGCGGAGGTCATCCCGAGCCAGGCGAGGGATCTCTCAACATCCAATCGGAGCGCAGCTAGTGGCCGAATCGACCACCGCGCGCCCTAAGCCCAAGACCAAAGGCCTCGACCCCAATCGGGCGGACGAGTACCGTCGTTGGCTCCGGCAGATGCTCCTCATCCGCCGCTTCGAGGAGAAGGCGGGCGAGGCGTACAGCCTCGGC
>DASXRM010000148.1:0-8911 GCA_036506575.1 Gemmatimonadales bacterium
CCTCGCTCATGCCCAACTGGTCATCGAGACACTGGGTCTCCCCAGTCGCACGGTCGATATTTCCACCGCAGTGGATGCCCTGGCCGGCGCCATCGGAGGTGAAGTAGAGCCTGGGCGTCTGGGCAACATCATGTCCCGCACCCGGATGATCACCCTGTTCGATCTCTCCGCCGGGTTACGCGCGCTCCCACTCGGCACCGGAAACAAGACCGAGCGATTGTTCGGCTACTTCACCTGGCATGCGGACGATTCGCCACCGGTCAATCCCATCGGTGACCTGTTCAAGACCCAGGTCTGGGCCCTGGCCCGGCACCTCGGCGTGCCCGATGTCATCGTCTCCAAGCCCGCGAGCGCCGACCTGATCAAGGGTCAAACCGATGAGGGCGACTTCGGCATCTCCTACCCCCGCGCCGACACCATCCTCCATTGGATTCTGCTGGGCTATAGAGCTCCCGAGATTGCGGCCCTTGGCTTCGAAGAGGCGGAGATCGCGCTGGTACGCCAGCGGCTCGACTCGACCCACTGGAAACGCCGGCTTCCGACGGTCGCGATGCTGAGTGGCACGGCCATCGGCGAGTACTACTTGAGGCCCGTGGACTATTAAAAAGGCGGAGAAGACGGAGAGGACGGAGAGGGCGGAGAGGTCACGCCGCTCGTCTTCCGTATCGCCCTTAGATCCGACCCCTTCCTCTCCGTCGCCTGGGTCCTCTCGAGGGCCCCAAATGCCCCCTGTCTCCCGTCCCATGTCCTACTCTGTCGGCTCCATCACCACGTTCGTGATGCCGCACATGCAAAACGTGCGGGGCGACCTGTTCGGCGGTGAGCTGATGGCGCTGGTGGATCAGGCGGCGGCAGTGGCGGCGATACGCCATGCCGGGGGGCCTGCGGTGACGGCGCGCATCGAACGGGTGGACTTCCGCGAGCGGATTCCGGTTGGATCCCTGGTGACCTGTGCGGCCACCGTGGATTATGTCGGCAACTCCTCGATGGACATCTCCGTGGAAGTCTACGCCGAACGGGTGAGCAGCGGAGAGAAGCGACACACCCACACTGCCCACGTGGTCTTCGTGGCGCTGGACGACGATGGCAAGCCGACGCGGGTTCCCCGGCTGGTGCCGGAGACTGACGAGGAGCGGGAGCGCTACGCCCGTGCCGAGGCCCACCGCCGGCGTCAAGGGCGTTCTTGACCGTTCGCACCGCGGCATTGGTTCTGAGTGGCGGTGGCGCGAAGACCGCCGCTCACCTGGGGGCATGCCGCGCACTGAAAGAAGCGGGGTTCGAGCCCGCCTGGTACGTCGCGACATCGATGGGCGCGGTGGTCGCGGCGGGCCTCGCCAGCGGGGTTGGGAATGACGAGCTGCTGGAGCGAATGGCCGGGGCGGGACTTCGCGGCATCGTGCGCGATCCGCTCGCTCCAGTCGCGGGATTATTTCTGAGATCGCTGCTCAAGCCGGGACCGCTCCGGACTGCCATCGAAGCCATGGTGCCGGCCCGCCGGTTCTCCGATCTCGCGGTGCCGCTCACCGTCACCGCGGTCGATCTCGACACCGGTGAGCTGGTGCTGTTCGGGGCTGGAGCCACTGACGCGCCGCTGGTGGACGTACTCTGCGCCAGTTGTGCGCTGCCCCTGTATTACCCGCCCGTAGTGCTCAAGGGCCGGCGGTTCGGGGATGGCGGGCTCCGCGGGGTGGTGCCGCTCGAGCCCGCCGCCGATCTTGAAATGGAGCTGGTGCTCGCGGTAGATGTCGGCCCGAGGTTCGACTTACCGCCGCCCGCGGAGTTGTCTCGCGTCCCGGCGTTAGTGCGGGCGCACGATGAGGCAATAGGGATCCTCATGGCGGCCAACTCCGAGAGCCAGCTGGCGCTCTGGCGGGCCGACACCAGCCGGCCTCCCCTGGTGTATGTCCGGCCCCGAGTCGAACGGGATGCCACCTTCAGAGTAGAGCGGGTCCGGGAGTACGCCAACGAGGGACGTCGCGCCACCCGTGAGGCGTTGGAGCGCTTCGGTAGAGACTCTTGACCACTCCTCCTTTCCGGGCAAATTGAGCCCATGAAAGCCTCCGAAGTGATGGTGTCGGACCCGCACGTGGCGGTGGCGGGTGCAATGGCGAGCGAGGTCGCGATCATGCTCAAGACCCGCAACATCTCGGTCGTTCCGGTGGTGGACGATCACCGCACCCGCCGATTCCTCGGCACACTGAGCGACCGCGACCTGGTGACTCGGTGCCTGGCCGAGGGGAAGCACCCCTGGCACACCCGGGCCGACTCACTGATGCGGACCAACTCGCCGGTGGTGCGGCCCGACCGGGAGCTCGAGGGCTTCGAGGTGCGGATGGATCTCGAACCGACCGAATCCCATCTCCGGCCTACGATCACGGTGGTGGACGAAAGTGGCCGAGTGGTGGGGTTCATCAGTCACCCGGAGCAGATTCCGGAAGTGAAAATCGTGTGGGGATAGTCCGGAGATTCTAATGCCCGAATTCAAGCTGTTCACTCTCGAAGAAGCCGAGCGTACTCTGCCGCTGGTGCGGCGGGTGGTTGCCGACCTGACGGTCGAGTATCCGGCCTGGCGCGCTGCCGTAGGCCGCTTCGAACTACTCACCGGCGGTGCCCGAGCCGATTGGGGGGAGACCCAGGAGCTGGTCGCAGCTCGCGAGGAGGTGACCCGTCACGCCAATCGGATCAATCAGTACCTCCAGGAGCTCGAGGCCATCGGGTGCGTATTCAAGGGATTTGAGGGAGGATTGGTGGACTTCTATTCGTTGCGAGATGATCGCCCGATCTTCCTCTGCTGGCGCCTGGGCGAGGAGCGCATCAATCATTGGCACGAGATCGACACCGGCTTCTCCGGCCGGCAGCCGATCGACGGAGCTATCCTCTCCGCCGTCTCCTCGTGAGCCGAGCCTGGCTGTTTCTGCACCTCCTGAGCTTCACCATGTGGCTCGGTGGTGCCATCGCTTCGATGATCATAGGAATCGCCGCCAAGCGGGAAGAGCGGAACGGGCTCGGTGCCGTGGTCCGCGCGCAGTCGAAACTGACGAAGGTGGCGATCGCACCCGGCGCGCTGCTGACCGTCCTCTCGGGGATCGTCCTGACCTTCCAGCTCAGCGGCAGCGACTTGGCCGGATTCAGTGTGTGGCTGATCATCATGCAGGGAGCCGGTGTGATCGCGGCACTCATCACCCTGCTCATCGCGCTCCCCACGGCTACGCGGCTCGGACGGCTGGATCCAACCGGTGAAACGGC
This sequence comes from Gemmatimonadales bacterium, assembly GCA_036506575.1. Taxonomy (GTDB): domain Bacteria; phylum Gemmatimonadota; class Gemmatimonadetes; order Gemmatimonadales; family GWC2-71-9; genus CAVVWJ01. The sequence continues at coordinate 3,247 of DASXRM010000148.1, forward strand.
CCGTTACTTCGACGAGCTGCGCCAGCGTCAGCGGATTGTGGCGTCGATCGCGGGAACGTTCGGACTGGTAGCCTTGCTCGCTGGAGCTATGCTTCGATAGGCATGATCTCAGGGGATGTCACCCTGAGCACTCACGCAGTGAGTGCGAGGGGGCCATGGCCCACGTTAGGTGTGACTTCGTAATGCACAAGGCGAGTTGTCCTATGGAGCAAGGAGTAGCTCTTGGTGGCGTAGCCGCTGAAATGCTCAGCGAGACGTCGTATTAGATCATTGCCCCCTCGGGCGCTGCGCGCCCTCAGGGTGACAGTCCCCGCCTTCCAGTCGCACACGCTGGTCGCACAGGACAGATAAGGCATCTTGCCTCGCGCGCCGTGCAGACCAGCGCTCCCAACTCCATGATCGCCTGATTGAAGGCCCATGCGCTCTTGCCCCGGTGCGGCACGATCTGCTCGGCGGTCTGCCAGACCCGCCGCGCGAGCGCCTCGCTCCGGGTCCGTGGGTGAAATGCGCGCCTGAGCACCCGGCTGACATTCGTGTCTACGGCCGGCGCGGAGAGCTCGAACGCAAAGCTCGCAACCGCTCCGGCGGTATAGCGGCCCACCCCGGGCAGGCGCCGCAGCTCGGCGGGGTCGGCTGGGATGATTCCCCCCCGATCCCGCACTAGCTCCTGGGCCAGCCGGTGCAGGTTGACCGCTCGCCGGTAGTATCCCAGTCCCTCCCAGCTCTCCCGAACCATGGACCCAGGCGCCGCCGCCAGCGATTCGAGTGTGGGATAGCGTTCGAGAAAACGATGGTAGTACCCCTCCACTCGCGACACCTGGGTCTGCTGCAACATGAACTCCGACACGAGCACATGATAAGGATCCCGGGTGCGTCGCCAGGGAAGATCACGGCCGTGGCGACGAAACCAGCGGAGAAGAAGGCGGCGAAACTGGTGGATTACTTTGTCTGACGGCAATAGCTGAACCGGGTTACCTTTTGGGCGGAATGAACATCTTCGCCACCATCGGCCGCTGGATTCTCGATAGCGCCTCGCACGTGGGGCGGCTGACCTACTTCGTGCTGGAAGCGATTCGCGGCTTGGGCGAGGTGCGGATCTGGTGGCCCAGGATGATGGTGGAGGCCTGGAACATCGGAGCGGGAAGCCTGTTCATCGTCCTCTTGATCTCCGCCTTCGCCGGTGCCGTGACGGCGCTCCAAACCGGCTATCAGTTCACCGGCAGCATCCCCTACTACGTAGTAGGCACGCTGGTGGTCTCGTCCATCATCCTCGAGCTGGGGCCGGTGCTGACGGCGCTCATCCTGGCGGGACGCATCGGTGCACGGTACGCCGCGGAGCTGGGGACCATGCGGGTGACCGAGCAGATCGACGCGCTGGAGAGCCTGGGCCGCTCGCCGGCGTCGCACCTGGTAATTCCGCGGGTCCTGGCCGGGCTGCTCATGATTCCCGCCCTTACTGTCTTGGCCAATCTCTCGGGCATCCTCTCCGGCTGGATCTCGGTGAAAGCGGTGCTCCCGGTGACCGACGCCGACTTCATTTATGGAGCGCAATATTACTGGCGACCCTGGGACGCCTGGTATTCGGTGATCAAGGCATTCTTCTTTGCCGGATCCATCACCGTCATCTCCTGCTACATGGGCTTCAACACCCAACAGGGCGCCGAGGGGGTCGGTCGGTCCACGACGACCGCGGTGGTTACCAGCTCGGTGCTGATCCTCGTGCTCGATACCGTGCTCACCCGGCTCTTGCTTAACCAATGATCGAGCTCCGCAACGTTCACAAGGCCTTCGGCAAGCAGGTGGTGCTGAACGGCGTCGACTTCGAGGTGCGGGAGGGCGAGACCGTCGCGCTCATGGGTCCCTCCGGCACCGGCAAGAGCGTCCTGCTCAAGCATATCATCGGCCTCATCCGGCCCGATATCGGTGAGATCTACGTGGACGGTAAAGACGTCTGCCGGCTCAGGCGGAAGGAGCTGTCCGAGCTCCGGTCTCGGATCGGCTACGTCTTTCAGAACGGCGCGCTCTTCGACTCGATGAACGTGTTCGAAAACGTGCGGCTCGGGATTACCGACGAGAACAAGTACGCCGACCTGGACTATTGCCGCCAGCGAATCGCCGAGTGCATCCGGCTGGTGAATCTCCCGGCCGACACGATCGAGAAGTATCCGGCGGAACTTTCCGGCGGGATGCGGAAGCGGGTAGGCATCGCGCGGGCGATCGCGGGAAACCCCAAGTACCTGCTGTACGACGAGCCCACTTCGGGTTTGGACCCGGTCAACGCCGACATCATCGATAGTCTGGTGCAGCGGCTCGACAACGAGTTGGGGGTGACCAGCGTCATGGTAACGCACGACGTGCGCGGTGCCTTCCGGGTCGCCGACCGTCTGGCCCTCCTGAGCGAGGGAAAGATCGTGATGCAGGGCACTCCCAACGAGTTCCTGGAATCGAAGAACCCCAAGGTCCGGGAGTTCCTCGAGCGCGACTTCGACAACCCCTCGTTCGCGGCCTGAGCCCCTCATGGATCTTCGCTACTCGCGGGAAGTAATCGTCGGCGCGATCGTGACCGTCGCCATCCTGGTCTTCATCTTCGGGACCATGTGGCTGAGCGGGCGCTCGGTGTCTTCCGACAACCTGGCGCGGATTCAGTTCGCCAATGTGAGCGGGCTCAAGCGAGCCTCGCCGGTCAGGGTCTCGGGGGTCAACGTCGGCAAGGTCGAACGCATCGAGTTCGTGGATGTGGGAAAGGTGTTGGTGACCGCCAGTCTCCCGCCCAAGATCCGGCCCCGGGTTGACGCCCAGGCGACGATCGTCTCGGTCACCCTCGTGGGCGACTACGCCGTGGACTTCGATCCGGGCCGGGCGGCCGAGCTCCTGCCCCCGGGTAAGGTCATCCTCGGCACCCAGGATCTGGGTCTCTCCGGCCGGGCGATGGCGCTGAGCGATCGGGCCGACAGCATTCTGATCGGCGCGCAGTCCATCGTGAACAAGCAAACCGCCAACCAGTTGCGCTCCACGCTGACTGCGTTGGAGGGGACCCTGAAGGCGGCACAGCGGACCATGCAGATCTATAGTGACAGCAGCCGCGGTCCGACCGCCGAGCTTACCCGCACCATGGCCGCCTTCCGGCAGCTCAGCACCCGGCTCGACAGCACTCTGGCCAACCCGGCACTGAGTCGCACGCTCACCCGCACCGATACCCTCACCGGCAATCTCGCCGCGATGATGGCGCAGATGCGCTCCACCGGGGAGCGCCTGGATACCCTCCTGGCTGCGGTCAATCGAGGGCAGGGCACGCTCGGCAAGTTCGCCACCGACAGCGGGCTTTACTACGACATGCGGGACCTTTCCAAATCGATGAAAGAGCTGCTGGACGAGCTGAAGAAGAATCCGGGAAAGGTGGGCGTGACGGTCAAGTTGTTCTAAGCCGTCCTTTTCTTCCCCGCTCACGCTGTATCTTTTCCCCATGTTGAGCGTGACCTTCCTCGGCACCGGGGCGTCAATCCCCACCATCGACCGCAACGTCGCCGGTCTCGCGGTACAACGCGAGGGTGAGACCCTCCTCTTCGACTGCGGCGAAGGCAACCAGCGCCAGATGATGCGCTACGGCGTAGGCTTCTCGTTCCGCGAGATCTTCTTCACCCATTATCACGCTGATCACCTGCTCGGTGTCACCGGTCTCCTCCGGACCATGGGGCTGCAGGATCGCTCAACGCCGGTAACGCTCTACGGGCCGAAGGGTGCGCAGAAGGTCCTGAGCGCAGCCATCTCGCTCGGGATCGAGCGGAACAAGTTTCCGGTCGAGATCGTGGAGATCAGACCGGGTGATCGACTCGGACGGGACGCCTACGACATCGTGGTCTTCGAGACCGAACATCGGGCCGATACGGTGGGATACGCGCTGGTGGAGCACCCCCGGCTCGGCCGGTTCAATCCCGAGCGGGCCCGCGAGCTGGGGATTCCGGAGGGCCCGCTCTGGGGACGGCTGCATAAAGGAGAGGAGGTGACGCTGGCGGACGGGCGAACGGTCGGACCGGCGGACTTGGTGGGCGCGCCCCGTGACGGTCGCACCCTGGTGTATACCGGCGATACCCGGCCTCATCTTTCCGTCATCGAGGCAGCGCGCGGGGCCGACCTCCTGGTGCATGAGGCAACGTTCGGCGGCGACGAGCTGGAGCGGGCCCGGGAGACCGGCCACTCGACGGCGTCGGAGGCCGCACGGGTCGCGCTCGAGGCCGGAGCCCGACGATTGGTGCTCACCCACATCAGCTCGCGCTACAACCGGGATGCGTCCGAGCTTCTGGCGGAAGCGCGAGCGGTGTTTCCGGAGACGGTGATCGCCCGGGATGGGATGACGGTCGACGTGCCCTACCCGGACGCGGATTGACCGGCATACCGAGGCGCCCGGCGGACCAGACCCGATCTCGACCATCCACCTACGAGCTCGTCCTGCTCGCTATTGTCGCGGGGGTCTTCGTGTGGTCGGGCCTCTTGCCCCATGACCGGTTCACCTGGGTCCTCGAGGTGTTTCCCGTGATTCTGGGTATTCCTGCCCTGATCTACTGCTACCCACGATTCCGCTTCACGCCGCTGGTGTACACCCTTATCGCGTTGCACGCGATCATCCTGATGGTTGGCGGCAAGTACACCTATGCCGAAGTGCCATTCGGGTTCTGGCTGGCAAGAACCTTTGGATTTGCCCGGAACCACTACGACCGGATCGGCCACTTCGCCCAGGGGTTTGTCCCGGCGATGGTGGCACGCGAGATCCTCATCCGGCGCTCCCCCCTCCGGGGGAGCCACTGGCTGCCGTTCTTCGTAATCTGTTTCTGTCTCTCGCTCAGCGCACTCTACGAGTTGATCGAATTCTGGACCGCGCTCGCCACCGGCGAGGCGGCCGAAGCGTTTCTCGGCACCCAGGGGGATCCCTGGGATACTCAATGGGACATGATGCTGGCGCTGATCGGGGCGATTTCGGCGTTGCTGCTCCTGTCGCGGTGGCACGACCGGCGATTGCGATGGATGGCCGCGGCGTAGCGTGCCTGCTCGCCCTTGGCCCCGGCCTTGCAGGTTGTTACGATCAGTCGCTTTCCGTCCGCGTTCCCCTCAGATATATGGGTCTCATGGACTGCTTCTCGAGTCTGACAGGAATGTTGCGGTCTACCACGGTTACGGCATTTCTCACTTTAGGCCTCATCGGCTGCGGCAATGCCCAGGCCGGACCTCCCCAGGCAGAGGCGGGCGATACTACCGTGCAGGACTGGGAGGCCCAGCCACCACTCTGGACCCCCCACTCCATACTGATCCCTCGCGCAAGCCGGCCCATTGTGGCCGTGGATAGCGCCGCGGATTCCCTGAGAATCGATTCCACGGGAGCCAATCCGACAGAGCCGGACTCGACAGAGATGCACTCCAAGAAGCGCATCTTCAACATCAGTCCTGCCGACTCGGCCCGCTGGCCGGTGCGGGGTCCGGAGCCGCTTCCGGGAGCGATCCTCCCGGAGCACCGAATCGTGGCGTTCTACGGGAACCCTCTGTCCAAGAAAATGGGGATTCTGGGCGAGGTCCCCCCGGAGGAGATGCTGCCCCGCCTGGAGAAAGTCGCCACCCAGTGGGCCGCGGCCGACAGCGGCCAGAGGGTGCTTCCGGCGCTCCATCTCATCGCAAC
>DASXRM010000149.1:0-10294 GCA_036506575.1 Gemmatimonadales bacterium
CCAAGCTGCAGGGGACACCCACGGAGTTGCACGGCACCATGGACGGTGCCTTGCTGGCGCGGCTAGCCGGTAAACGCCCGGCGCTCGAGTTTCTCGGATCCGACCAGCCACCGACCTCGACCCCCGTCCCCGAGGGACAGATAGCCTCCACGTTCCTGGGAGACATGGTAGCCGTAGCGGCGGACTCGGCGGTGGTGCTCTACACCCCGCAGAACAAGTCTCACCCTCAGGTCATCCCGATCAGTGGCGATGCTCGCGCGGTGCTGTTCTCGCCCTCGGGACACCGGCTCTACGTGGCGCGAGCCGCGGCGCCGCTGCTCATTCTCGACCGCTTCGAGGGAACTCGGTTGCGCGAGATCGAGCTCCCGGGCCCCGCCCGCGCCTTGCGCGGTGATCTCTACGGCAACTGGCTCCTGGTGCAGCCCGAAAACGTCGATTCGGTATGGGTGATCGACATCGGCACCGGCAAGTACCTGGGCGCTACTCCGGCCCGTTGGACTGACGATCTGCCCGCGGTGGCACCCCCTCACACGCTGCTCGTACGCCGGGGAGCGGACCTGGCTGCGCTCGATCTTTCCACCAGCGGTTTTACCGAACTGGGCCGGATCCAGGGCGGCGCCTCTGATTTCTGGCTTCCGCTGGCCTGGCACCCCGCGGAGGAAAACGAGATTCCTATCGAGTCCGATTCGATGGCAACCGCATCGGCGGACAGCGGTCCCGCCCGTCCAACGGTCTACCTTCAGGTGAGCAGCTCGCAAAACCCCACTTGGGCCAGCGAGCTCTCGGAGAAGCTCCGAGCGGCCGGCCTGCCCGCCTCAGTACTGACACCGCGGCGCTCGGAGGAGGCCTATCGCGTGGTGCTCGGACCCTACGCCACCCGGGAGCAGGCGGAGCAGACCGGCCGCACGCTCGGGATGCCTTCATTTATAGTCACAGCTCAGGACCAGTCGGCTCAATAGCGTTCACCCTTCGTGGGGGGCAGATCGCATGAAGCTCACCAAGCTGGAGCTATCCGGCTTCAAGTCCTTCGCCGATACCGTCACCCTGACCTTCGAGCAGGGAGTGACGGCCATTGTGGGCCCGAACGGCTGCGGTAAGTCCAATGTCTCCGATTCGGTCCGCTGGGTCCTTGGCGAGCAGTCAGCCCGACTCCTCCGCGGTGGGAAGATGGAGGACGTCATCTTCCAGGGCTCCGCCGCACGGCGTCCGGTCAACATCACCGAGGTCTCTCTCTTTCTCGACAACAGCGATGGCGATCTGCCGATCGCTTACCGCGAGGTCGTTGTCACCCGGCGACTTTCTCGTTCCGGTCAAAGCGACTACCTGCTCAACGGCTCACCGGTGCGCTTGCGGGATATCCAGGATCTGTTGCGGGGTACCGGGCTGGGGAGCGACGCCGGCGTCGTGATCGAAGCGAAGATGATCGACCTGCTCCTCTCCGATCGAGCGGAGGAACGGCGATCCCTTTTCGAGGAGGCCGCAGGGATCGGCCTCTATCGTGATCGGAAGCACAGCACCGAGCGCAGATTGGAGGAAACGGCGGTTGACCTGCAGCGGGTCGAGGATCTGATCGCCGAAGTGCAGTCGCAGATCCGCAGCCTGGCCCGGCAACGCGGCAAAGCCGAGCGCCACGCGAAGCTCTCCGAAGAAAAATTCACCGTGCAGCTTACTCTCGCCCGACGCCAATTGGACCGGTTGGCCGATGAGGCCGCTGGGATGGAGACACGCTACGCTGAACTGGCCGACCTCCTGCCCACCGCCCGCCAGCGAGTGGCCGGCAGCGATGCCAGGCGTGACGAATGGACCCGGACCCGTGCGGCGGCCGAGGCCCAGCGCACCGAGATCACCCTGCGCCTGGCAACCCTCCGGGTGGAGATCGGCAAGCTCGATGGCGACCTGGCGCTCGCGGCCGAGCGGCTCGCCAACGCGTCCTCGCGGCGGCTGCGGGCGGCCGAAGAGCGGACCCAGATGGAACAGCGCGCCACCCAGGCCGCCATCGAGCAGGCCGCGGCAGCCGAGGACCACGATGCAGCGGCAGCCGAGCACGATCGCATCGGGCGCGAGCTGACCGGGCGCGCTGAGGCCGAGGAGGCCGTCCGCCGGCGGCTGGCCGAACAGCGCGCCGCCGTGCGTCAGCTCGAGCAGGAGTTGCAGACGCACGCCCAGACTTTGAAGTCGCTGGAGGGCGAGCGGACCGCCCTCGAAGGCGAGCTCGCCTCCTTGCGGGAACGGGCTGCCCAGGCTGCAGCGCACCGGTCCCGCCTGCATCTCGAGCTGGTTACCGCGGAGCAGGAGCGCGACCGCGCCACCGAGCATGCGGATGCGCTTGGGCAAGAAGCCAAGCGGGCGGTTGACGCGGCCGATCAGGCCCGGCATCTCGTTGCCGAGACCCGCGAGCGGGAAGCGATCAATCGGGCCGACCGAAGACAGGCTGAAGAGTCGCTGGCCCAACTGACCGCTCGACGGCAGGCGCTCGAGGAGTTGGAGCGTGATCGGGTAGGTCTGGCCCCGGGTGCGGCGGCGCTCCTGGCGGTGCGAGAGGGCTTCGACGGAGGCGTCCTCGGCCCGCTCAGCGATTTCGTGAGCACCGGCCGGGAGAACGCCGAGCTGGCGGAGAGGTTACTGGGCGAATGGATGCATGCGGTGCTGGTGCGAGATGCGGACACCGTGCGCGCCATCCAGACCTGGCACGGGGAACATCAGCCCGGGGCCCTGGTGCTTCTGCCGGTTGACCCCGGACCGGTTACCCCTACGGCAGAACAACCATTTGATGACCGGCTCCGCGCGGAAGGGCCCGCAGCGGGATGGGTGCGTGCCGCTCTGGCCGGCTCGGAGATTCTCGATGACAGCGGCCGGGTTCTCCGCCGCGCGAGCGGGGCGATCTTTCTATCGGGGGTCGGCGCCCCGTTCGGCCCCATCCGGCGGCGGGCGGAGCTTGCTACCCTGAATCAGGAGGTGGAACAGGCAGCGACGTCCTTGGCCGATGCGGAGCGAGCCCTGCGAGCGACCGTGGAACGGCTGACGCGCCTCGAGCAGGGGCTCACAGAGGCGACGACGGCAGCGGAGCGGGCTCGGGATGCGGAAAGGCAGGCGATGGCCGCTCGGGAAGACGTGGGGCGTCTGGTGGGCAATCTCGCCCGGGAAGCGGCTGAAGCCGGAACCCAGCTGGAGCGGATCACCGACCGGGTCACCAGCTCGGAGCAAAGGCTGGCAGAGATCGATCAGGCACTCATGGCCGGCGAACTGAATCGCGGCCGGGTCGAGGAGGGGCTTGGCGCCTCTCGTATTCTACTCTCGGAACTGGAAGGCGAGCAGGAAGCCGCTCGCGAGCAACGGGCCCACTGGCAGGTCCAGGAAGCCCACTTGGCCGGGAGCCTCCGTGCCGCGGGTGAACGGCTCCAGCGGGCCGGCCGCACCCGGGCGGAAGCCGAGGAAGCGGCCCGGGCTCTCACCGGAGAGCTCACTCAGCTCGAAGCCGATACGGCCACAGTCGTCGCCCAGCAAGCCGAGTGGCTCGAATCTCGGGCAGAGCGACGGGTGGCTCTTCAAGAGCTCGAGGCCGCAGGTAGCCGCGCCGAGGCGGAGCTGGCCCGGGCGGAGGCCTCCCTGCGTGAGGCCGAGCAGGAAGTTGTCGCGGCACGCAGCCAGCTCGAATCCGCAGGAGAAGAGAGTCACGCCTTGCAGGTCCGCTTGACGGAGATCACCGGAATCCGGCGGAACATCGTGGAGCGAGTCGAGACCGAGTGGCACCGGCCATTCGACCAGTTGATGGATGCCGCCGTGCTGCTCGACCTGGATCTCGAAAGCCTGGAGTCGGAAGCTTCCCGCATCGTGGCCGCGCTCGAATCGATCGGACCGGTCAACCCGCTGGCTGTAGAGGAGCATGCGGAAGAGACCAAGCGTCTCGAATTCCTGACCGCTCAGCGTGATGACCTCGTCAGCGCACGCCAGTCTCTGATCCAGGCCATCCGGGAGATCGACGGAACAGCCCGGAGCATGTTCGTCGAAACCTTCACCGCGATTCAGGCCAACTTCTCGAAGGTCTTCCACACGCTCTTCGGTGGCGGAGAATGCGAGCTCCGGCTGGCTAACCCCGAAGACCCACTCGAGAGCGAGATCGACATCCATGCCGCCCCTCGCGGCAAGCGGACTCAGCGCATTCACCTGCTCTCCTCCGGAGAGCGGACCCTGGTTGCCGTTTCCCTCCTCTTCAGCATCTATCTCACCAAGCCGAGCCCCTTCTGCCTCATGGACGAGGTCGATGCTCCCCTGGACGACGCCAACGTCGGCCGGTTTACCCGCCTGCTCGAAGAGTTCAAAGACGACACGCAGTTCCTGGTCATTACTCACAACCCGAGAACCATGCAGTCGGCCGACGCGGTGTACGGCGTAACGATGCAGGAACCAGGGGTGTCGACGATCGTGGGTGTGAGACTGGGGGAGCCCGACCACGTCTGAGGGGATCGCTGGTGGCCCAGAGCTTGCGATAGGGCGGGCGGGACCGCAAACTCCTCATCCCGAGTATAGCGAGGGACCTACTTGCCGGGTCCGGAACCCACGGAGTAGGTCCCTCACTGCGTTTGGGATGAGGAGCGAGTAGGGACTCGATCGAGGAGTCTAGATGCTGATCGTCATGCGCCACGGCGCCCCCGAGGAAGACATCCAACGCGTGGCAGCCACCATCGAAGAGATGGGCTACCAGGCTCGGCCGATGCCGGGAAAGCAGCGAACGACGGTCGGACTGGTGGGCAACGACGGCCGCGTGGACGGGTCGCGTCTCGCCGCCCTGCCGAGCGTCCAAGAAATCATTCACGTCACCAAACCCTACAAACAGGTCTCCCGCGAATGGAAAGCCGACTCCACCGTTGTCCGCCTTCCGGGCGGGATCAGTATCGGTGGCGATGAAGTCGTGGTGATGGCGGGGCCTTGTTCGGTCGAGAATGAACGGCAGATTCTCGATTCGGCTCGGGCGGTGCGAGAAGCCGGGGCCACCGTTCTCCGCGCGGGAGCCTTCAAGCCCAGAAGCTCGCCCTATTCGTTCCAGGGATTGGGCCGTGCAGGGCTGGCGTTGCTGGCGCGCGCCCGGGAGGAAACCGGTCTCCTCATCGTGACCGAGGCCATGGATGGCGAGGCGATGGATGCCGTAGCCGAAACGGCGGATATCATCCAGATCGGCGCGCGGAACATGCAGAATTACTCACTGCTCAAGCGCGCCGGCCGGGCCGGTAAGCCGATCCTACTCAAGCGGGGCCTCTCCGCAACGATCCAGGAGTTGCTCCTCTCGGCGGAGTACATCCTGGCCGAAGGCAATCCCAACGTCATTCTCTGCGAGCGTGGCGTGCGCGGCTTCGATCCGGCCACTCGGAATCTGCTCGATCTCAGCGCCATCCCGGTGGTCCATGGCGTCTCGCATTTGCCCATCATCGCCGACCCGAGTCACGGGACCGGTCATCGCGACATGGTGATGCCGATGGCCAAGGCTGCCGTTGCCGGTGGCGCGGATGGACTGCTCATCGAGGTGCACCCCACTCCAGACCGGGCATTGTCCGACGGCGCTCAGAGTCTCTATCCTGAGCAGTTCGATCGATTGATGAAGGAGATCCGGCTCATCGCCGAGGCGATCGGCCGGCGGGTGGCCGAGCCTGCAGGGATTCGAGCGTGAGAATTTCCGTCCTGCTCACCTTCATCCTCTTCGCCCCGGCCCCCCTCCAGGCGCAGGATGCTCAGGCCATTGTCGGGCGCTCCGCTCGGGTTTATCGCTCGCTGGGCAGCCTCCGGGCTGACTTTGTCCAAGTTATCGACAATCCGATGATCGACAGTGCGGAGAGTAAGGGGACGCTGGTTCAGGCTGGACCGGCCAAGCTGGCGATGCGATTCACCGATCCACCGGGCGAAGCGATCGTGATCGACGGCCAGCATATCTGGCTCTATACCCCCAGCACGGTGCCTGGCCAGGTGGTGCGGCTCTCGGTCCCGAGCGGCGGACCGGTTTACGGCTACAATCTTCTTGCCTGGTTGCTCGATCGGCCGGCTGAACGATATCGGCCGTCGTACCTGCGTACCGAGCAGATCGATGGGCGCACAGTGGACGTCATCCAGCTGGTTCCTGCCGTCCCGAACCTACCTTTCAGCCAAGCGGTGATCTGGCTCGACCGAGATGATGCCCTGCCCCGGCGGCTCGAAATTCACGAGGAGTCGGGCGCCACTCGAACCCTCGATCTCAAGCACCTCCGGGTAAACGAGCGGCTGCCGGAACGCACCTTCACTTTCAAGGTTCCGAGCGGAGTCCGCGTCGTAGACCAATAGGGTGAGAGGTAAGAGGTGAGAGGTGAGAGGGTCGCTATCTTTACTCTCTCATTGTTCACCTCTCACCTCTCACCTCTTACTTCTCACCTCCGCGCAGCTACCCATCCCCGTCGAGAATAGCGTCAACCTTCCTCGCCGCAGCGTCGTTCAGACCCGCTTCCCGGGCGAGCGCGACCGCGGCGTGACCCAGCGTCCGGTAAAGCTTGCGGTCTTCAGGGCTGAGCGCCTCCAGGTGGGACTGGATGGTCTGTACGTCGCCCCGGCGTACGGCACCCGTGAGTGAAGCGGCGGGTCCGAGTGAAGTCAGATTGGCGACCGCGCCACCTAGCAAGGGGAGGTACAGCCGGGCAGCGACGTCAGGCGGCACCCCCACGGAGCGGGCGAGCCGCTCGGCTACGCCGACCAGCGCCACCGTATAATTCGCAACCAGGGCAGCCCCGGCGTGGTAGGCCGGCTTGGCAGCGGCGGGGATTCTCACCGGTATCATGCGAAGAGTGTTGGCCAGCCGCTCTGCGGCGACCAGTGCGCGCTCGTCTCCTTCGATTCCTACATAGGCGCCCTTGAGGCGCTCGGCGGCTGTGGCTGGGTCCGCTACCGATTGGATGGGATGAAATGACCCGCAGCCGGCGCCGCTCTCCTCGAGCGGGAGCAACGCCGTCCGGTCCAGAAGACCGGAGAGGTGCAGAACCACCTGGTCGCGGGAGATCGCGCGTTCCGACGCAAGCTCGGCCGCCACCTCACCGATGGCATCATCCGGAGTGGCAATCAGAACCAGCTCGGCTCCGACCGTCGCCTCGGCCCGGCTACCCTGGTGAAGCACGAGCGGAGGAATGACATCGCGGGGCGTGCGATTCAGGAGCACGACCTTGTAGCCACGCCGCTTCAGAGCTAACCCCAGACCCTGGCCCATCCGCCCCGCCCCGATAATCGTCACCCGTGGCTGCGACACCGCAACTCCTCCGTAAGCTATTGGCTATTCGCTGTGGGCTATGGGCGGTTCCAAACCAACTGACCCTTCTCTAAACCATGGAGAGTCGCGCTTCATCGGAGCGGCCAATAGCCAATAGCCATAGCTCATAACGTCTGTGTGAGAACGCACGAGCCCGGCCGGCCATACCACGGCCGGCCGGGCTCCCCGAGAGTTGGCGACGCCGGCTGAGCCCTAGTTCTGAGCCGTAGTCCCGGACACGCTGACCCGCGCGAGGCTCAGCAGCTCCTTGGGCGTCTGCGCCTTCCGCAGGAGACTGATGGCCGTCTGCATCTGGAGGTCGTTCGCCGCGCGTCGCCGGAACTCGGCGGGCCGGCCGAAGACGTATCGCGCGATTTCATAGCCGATCTGGTCGTCGATCAACGCTCCGGCGCCGTTGAAGACGCTCGGGCTGATGTCGATATTGTGCGCCCGAAGCCGGTTGTAGACCAGCTGCCGCATCTCAGGAGTCACCTTGAAGGCCTCGGACCTCACGCCATGGGTCTTCTTTGCCTCGAGTGCAATCGAGGTGAGGGCGTCCCGATACTGCGGGAGGCCGTTGCCCAAAGCCTTGGCGAATTCACGCTCCGGGACCGTCAGAGTGTCCGGACGGATGACGAGATCCGGCACGATGCCTCCGCCGCCGCGAACGATCCGGCCGGCGTCGGTATGGAAAATCGGACGCTCTTTGAGGGCAGAGTCGGTGGACTCCTTATCGGGAGCGCCCAGCACGGTATCCGAAACCACGGCCATGGCCGCCTGGGTCGCCTGATCCTCCTCGTCTTTCGCGATGCGCTGGATAGTTCGTCCACTTGGAGTGAACCACCGCGCCGTGGTGAGCTTGAGAGCTACTCCCTCACCCAGTGGGAAGAGCGTCTGCACCAGCCCCTTTCCAAACGTCGGGGCACCCACCACTACCGCCCGATCGTGATCTTGCAGGGCCCCCGCGATGATCTCGGCCGCGCTGGCGGTTCCATCGTCGACCAGAACCACTATGGGGAGAGCGGGCCAGGCTTGCTTGGCTTCGTCGTAGAACTCCTTGGTAGAGCCCCGAGCCCTCCCCCGGGTGGAAACGATCTCCTGACGAGTATCCAAAAACAGGTCGGCCACCTTGACGCCCTGGTCGAGGAGACCACCCGGATTACCCCGAAGGTTCAGGATCAGCGACTTCATTCCCTTGGCCTTCATGGCCGTGATTTCCTGCCGGAGCTCCTCGGCTGAGGTCTCGCTCACTGGATTCAGGGAGATGAAGCCGATACCACTGTCGAACAAGGTCCCCTGCGGGACAGAGCGCAGGTGGATCTGAGCGCGGGTGAGGCGGTATTTGATCGGGTCGGGGATGCCGGCGCGGCGAATGGTGATGCCGACCCTGGACCCAGCGTCTCCCCGGAGCGCTTTCACCGCCTGATCGTTCTTCCACCCCTCTGTCGATTTGCCGTCGACCTCAATGATCTGATCGCCGGTCTCGATACCGGCACGTTCCGCCGGAGTCTCCGGCAGGGGGGCAACGACCGTGATCCACCCATCACGCACATCGATCTGGATCCCGAGCCCCGCATAATTCCCCGAGGTCTGCTCGGTAAGCGCCTTGTAGTCCTCCCCGGTGAGGAGGACCGAGTAGGGATCCTTGAGCTGCTCCAGCATCCCTAGCGTGGCCTTCTGATAGAGGTCGGTCTCCCCGATCGAGTCGACGTAGTAGGTGCTGACATGACCCAGCACGTCATCGAATAGCCGGGCCTGCTGGTAGACGTTGCCATCGCTGGCCACGCCGCGCTGCAGCAACCAGCCGCCGCTCAGGAAAGAGATGACCGCCACCAGTCCGATCACGCCCCAACGCTGCTTCATATCTGCCTCCGCTCCCGCAGAATAGCTGACACAGTGGCTCCGCAATCCTTGAGGCGACATCTCGTCCCGCAGCCCGATTGGAAGGAGAATGCTTCGGTCCGGGCGGTTAGATCGCAGATCTGTATAGGGTTAGCCAACCGCGACTGGAAAAGTCTCCGGGGCGGCGGCCCGCACTTCCGACCATGCCGCCTGCAAGAGCTGGTCCGGCGGAAGGCGTCCATCTAAATGTCGCACCTTATCACCCCGAACCGCCAGGTAGTACTCGACCACCCGGCGATGAAACTCGGCGCTCTCCCGATCCAGACGATCCTGCCGTTTGCCCGCGGCGATCTGGCGAGCCTGCCCCAGTTCGGGAGCCAGGTCCAGGATGAGCGTCAGGTCGGGATTGAGACCTTCAGTGGCGGCCTGATTAGCCGTACGAACCAGGACTGGATCGAGCCCCCGACCCGCCATCTGGTAGGCCTCGGTCGAGAGCGCAAATCGGTCGGAGAGCACCACTCGCCCGCCGGCCAGCGCCGGCCGGATAATAGTCTGTACCAGATCGGCTCGCGCCGCCAGATAAAGGAAAAGCTCGGCGAGTGGACCGAGAGTGTGGTCTGGGTCGAGCAGCGCCTGGCGAGCAATTTCCGCAGCGCGGGTACCCCCGGGCTCGCGCACCACCACGGGATCGACCCGGTTCTCCCGCATTCGCTCGGCGAGCGGTCCGAGCAGACTTGACTTGCCTGACCCTTCGGGCCCTTCCAGGACCACGAAAAAACCGCGGCGACTCATCCGAGCGTGATGATGCTGCTGGCCGATCCCTTGTCCATGCCCTCGCTGATCTGTTGGTTGACCTTTTGCATCAGCTTCTCGAAGTTCGCGCGGGCGACCACGTAGGCCTGTCCCGTTGGGCTCATCTCCAGATCGCGCACGGCGTTCTCGTACGCTTCGGCGGTGGCTTGATCGGGCATCTGGCCGGTGGAGACCACCTGGTCCACCTTACGGGCGAGCGTCTGGATCTGATCCAGCTTGGCCACGGTTTCCTTGTCCTCGCGCAGCGAAGTCTCAGCCCGCCTGAGCGCCTGGTACTCTGCCGACTGGCCGATGAGTCGGCCGAGGTCCTGCGCTTTGTCCCAGATCACCGTGTATCGCTCCTCCGCGCGAGCAGGTAGCGCGCGCGCCCAAATAGGTCCATAT
>DASXRM010000150.1:0-9322 GCA_036506575.1 Gemmatimonadales bacterium
CAACTTCAACGGGTTCACCAGCGGCGGGGCCACTCTGGCAGTGCCGTCCAAGGCGAACATGGTCATCAACTTCGTCAACAAGGACGGCACGCCGCACAGCGCGGAAGTGATCGCCGGCGATGGTCCCATACCAAATGCTGCCGTCGATCCGGCCATCCCGCGGGCCTACACCAACAAGGTTCAGGAAGGTTTGCCGCAAGAGGCGAAGGATGTCATACTCTTTGCGGTGCCCGAGAGGGGAACCTATCGCATCTTCTGCGGCGTGCCCGGCCACGGACTATCGGGAATGTGGATCTGGCTGAAGGTGGACCCGGCGGCCAAGACTCCCAGCTTCGGTCCCACAAAAGCGTGATCGGGGAAGAAACAACGTGAGCGGGAGTAAGGAGCCACCCTTTTCCCGCTTACGCTTTTCTTTCCCCACTAACCGCTAACGCTGTTCTCAAGAACGAACCTGTGTAGCTGTCCTCGACCTCCGCCACGTCCTCCGGCGTTCCCGCCGCCACCACCTGGCCACCTCGCTCGCCGCCTTCGGGGCCCAAGTCGATCATCCAGTCGGCCGTCTTGATGACGTCGAGGTTGTGCTCGATAACCACGACGCTGTTGCCCTTGTCCACCAAGCGATGCAGCACGTCCAGCAAAAGCCGGACATCCTCGAAGTGGAGGCCTGTGGTCGGCTCATCCAGGATATACAGCGTCCGGCCCGTGTCGCGCTTGGCAAGCTCGGTTGCCAGTTTGACTCGCTGCGCCTCGCCCCCGGACAAAGTGGTGGCCGCCTGCCCCAGGTGGATATAGCCGAGGCCCACATCGTTGAGCAGCTCCAGCTTGTCGGCGATGCGACGCTGGTTGCCGAAAAACTCCAGAGCGTCCTCGACCGTGAGGTCGAGCACGTCAGCGATGCTCCGGCCCTTGTAGCGGACCTCCAAAGTCTCGCGGTTGTAGCGCCGGCCTTTGCACACTTCGCAGGGTACGTACACATCCGGCAGGAAGTGCATTTCGATCTTCACCAGGCCGTCACCCTGGCACGCCTCGCAGCGACCGCCCTTCACGTTGAACGAGAATCGTCCCGGCCCATACCCGCGCATCTTGGCCTCGGGCAGCTGAGTGAACAGCTCGCGAATCGGGGTGAAGAGCCCGGTATAAGTCGCCGGATTCGATCGGGGGGTGCGCCCGATGGGACTCTGGTCGATATCGATGACCTTGTCGATCAGATCGAGGCCCTCGATCCGGGTGTGGGCACCCGGGACCACCTTGGCCCGGTAGAAGTGACGCGCCAGAGCCTGATACAGGATATCTGTCACCAGAGTTGACTTTCCTGATCCGGACACGCCGGTGACCGTCACGAAGAGACCCAGCGGGATGTCCACCGTGAGATCCTTCAGATTGTTGGCTCGCGCGCCGACCACCCGCAGACGATGGCGGGCTGGTGCCTCCCGCCGGCCGGGAGGCACTGGAATCCGCAACTCATCACGGAGATAGCGACCGGTCAGGGAATCGGGGTGGGTCCGGATGTCCTCGACCGTTCCCTCCGCTACAACCTCGCCGCCGAAGCGACCGGCCCGGGGGCCGAGATCGATGACGTGGTCGGCGGCATGGATGGTGTCCTCATCGTGCTCGACCACGATCACCGTGTTACCCAGGTCCCGCAGCCCCCGCAGCGTCGCCAGAAGTCGCCCATTGTCCCGCTGATGCAACCCGATGCTCGGCTCATCCAGAATGTAGAGCACGCCGACGAGACGGGATCCGATCTGGGTGGCGAGCCGGATTCGCTGCGTTTCACCACCGGACAGAGAGGTTGCAGCGCGGCCCAGGGTGAGGTAGTCGAGGCCGACGTCACGCAGAAACCGCAGCCGGTCTATTACCTCTTTCAGAATCGGACCCGCGATTTCGGGATCCAGCCCCCCCTTGCCGTTGTTGCTGGCTCCGCGGAGCGGAATGCTCTCGAAAAACTGGATGGCCCTCTCGATGGGAAGCTCTACCGCGTCTCCGATACTCGCGCCATTCACCAGGACGGAGAGGCTCTCGGGCCGCAGCCGCCTGCCGCCACACGTCTGACAGGGCTGCTCGGTCATGAATTCCTCGAGCGTCACCCTGACTCCGTCGCTGCTGGACTCGCGGTAGCGACGCTCGATATTCCGCAGTACTCCCTCCCATTCGGCCTCGAACTCACCACGTCCCCGCGTCCCGTCGGTTGGAAACTTTACCTGGCCGGGTGCGCCGTACAGAATGGCCTGTTTTGCGGCCTCGCTGTGCTCAGCCCAGGGTGCGTTCAGATCGAACTTGAATGCTTTGGCGAGGGTCGGAAGCACCACCTTGCGCAAGTAGCCGCTCGGCTCCCCCCAAGGGAGAATCACCCCTTCGAGAATGGAGATGCTGAAGTCGCCCAGCACCAGGTCGGCATTCACCTCGCGCCGGGTGCCGAGCCCGTGGCAGTCGGGGCAGACGCCGAAGGGTGAGTTGAACGAGAACTGCCGCGGCTCCAGCTCGGGAAGCGACAAACCACACACGGGGCAGGCAAACCGTTCGGAGAAGATGACGGACTGGCGGTCGGCCGGCCGGGCGGACGGCTCGTCATATCGAACAACTTCAACCACCCCATCCGCCGTCTTCAACGCGGTCTCGATCGAATCGTTCAAGCGTGATCGATCGCTGGCGCGTACCACCAACCGATCGACCATCACCGCGATATCGTGGTTCTGTCGGCGATTCAGGGCTGGTACCGAGCCCAGGTCATAGGTCTGGCCGTCCACCCGTACCCGGACGAAACCTCGCTTGCGGATGTCCTCGAGCAGATCGCGGAACTCACCCTTGCGGCCGCGCACCAGCGGAGCCAGCACCTCGATCCGGGTCTCCTCGGGCCAGCTCAGAACCGTGTCGGTAATCTGGGCTGCGCTCTGTCGGGTCACCGGGGTGCCGTCGTTGGGGCAGTGAGGGATGCCGACCCGCGCCCAAAGCAGCCGCAGGTAGTCGTAGATCTCGGTGACGGTACCCACGGTGGACCGAGGGTTCTGACCCGTAGTCTTTTGCTCGATCGAGATTGCGGGCGAGAGACCCTCGATGGCATCAACGTCCGGCTTTTCCATCAGTCCGAGAAACTGTCTGGCATACGCCGACAGCGACTCGACGTAGCGTCGCTGCCCTTCGGCGTAGATCGTGTCGAACGCCAGCGATGACTTGCCCGAGCCGGAGAGGCCCGTGATCACAGTCAACCGATTGCGAGGGATCGCGACGGAAATGTTCTTGAGGTTGTGCTCGCGCGCACCGCGTACCAGAAGGTATTCCTGAGCCATAGCCCCGAAAGCTACCCGAAGCCTGAGCGTGGGGTCAACCGGCTGGAGGCTCATGACTATTGGCCATAGGCTGTGGGCTATCGGCTATGAACTGTCGACTGTCCCCCACAGGGCGACATCGTCTGGCAGCGGTGACTTCCAGTTTGAATGAACGGCATCTACCATACTGGCGGCAGGTATTCCGTATTGGCAGCAGTATTCAGCAGGCTGAAGCCAATAGCTCACAGCCAATAGCCCATAGCCCATGGCCATCATGCCACCCGCCCGCCCCGATCCAGCCAGCGGACCGACCCAGCTCGCCGGGGCCGAGTCAGCCCAACCGCCACCGCTCGGGGCAGTGCCCCGATCGCCGGACACCGGCGCCACGCCGGCGCGGGACCGGAGCCAGGCGGAGCGGCGGCTCCAGCAGGCGGACGATTTGGCGGCCGGCACGCTGCCCGGTGCGGCGGTCAGACCGTATCGCGAGCTGCTCGAACTGGAGCCGGCTCACATCGAGGGCCGGCTCCATTTCGCCCGTCTGCTGGATCGGCTGGAAGAGGCCTCCGAAGCCGTGGATGTTCTGTCGGAGGGACTCCGGCGAGCCCCAGACCAGACCGAGTTCCTGGTGCTGCGAGGAGCCATCCTGGGACGGTTGCAACGTTACCGCGAGGCGGAGACCGATCTGCGTCGGGCGCTTCGACTCCATCCCTCCCACGCCCCTGCCCAGTTTGAGTTGGGACTGCTCTTGTGGCGGCGCGGACTAGTGCAAGAGGCTGCAGCGTGCTTTCACCGGGCGCTTGAGTTCCAGCCCGATAACGCGAAGACCTACTACTACCTGGGTGACGCTCTCAACCAAATGGGTGATCTCCCGGGAGCTCGAGCCGCAGTGGAGCGGGCCATCCAGGTGAGTCCGGGTGACGCCAAGACCTATCACCTGATGGGCCGGGTTCTGGACCGGATGAGTCTTCCGGAGCAGGCCCAGGAGATGTACCGCCGCGGGCGAGAGCTCGCCGGGTTGTGATCCAAGTCATCGTTGACGACCTGGCTCTTACTCAGGCCGATGCCGTCGTGCGCCCGGCCGACGAGAGTCTCGGTCCCCTCACCGAAGCCATCTCCCGGCTGGACCAGCAGGCAGGCCCACGATTTGCCGAGCAACGCCGCCTGACATCTCCCCTCAAAGCGGGCGCTGCCGTGGTGACCGGCGGCGGAAACCTCACGGCCCCGTTCGTGCTCCATGTCGTCATCCGGGACGCCGATTCAGGTGTGGGCCGCGAGGTAGTGCGAAGGGCGCTGGTGTCCGCGTGGCAGCGAGCCACCGATTGGGAGCTGGGCACCATAGCCGCGCCCCTCGTGGGGGCGGGGGCGGGCCAGTTGAGCCTAGAGGAGGCCGCCACGCTCCTGGCAGAGACCTTTCCTCCCGAGCCCGGCGGCTGTCCCTCACAGCTTCACATCGTGGTGGAGCGAGATGCCGACCGCGAGCTGGTCGAGGCCATTGTCCGGAGGAACGCTTGATCCGACTGATCCATCTCACTAAGCGGTACGGTAGGTTCACCGCGGTTGACAATATCAACCTGGTGGTGCCGAGTGGTGAGCTGTTCGGGTTTCTGGGGCCCAACGGGGCCGGAAAGACCACGACCTTCCGCATGATCGCGGGAATTCTTCGGCCAACCAGCGGCACGGTCGAGATCGGTGGGATCGACATCGATCGCCGTCCTCTCGAAGCCAAGTCACGTCTCGGCTTCATTCCCGACCGCCCCTTCGTCTACGACAAATTGACCGGCGGAGAGTTCCTCCGTTTCGCCGCCGCGCTTTACGGACAACAGGGGGTGGCGGTCGAGCGGCGCATCGACGAGCTCCTTGAGCTCTTCGAGTTGGGACGGTGGAAGGACGAGCTCACCGAATCGTACAGCCACGGCATGCGGCAGAAGCTGATCATCTCCGGTGCCCTGGTACACCGCCCCGAGGTGATCGTGGTCGATGAGCCGATGGTGGGACTGGACCCCAAGAGCGCGCGGCTGCTCAAGGATCTGTTCCGTCAATTTGTAGACCGCGGCGGCACCGTGCTGATGAGCACCCATACCTTGGAAGTAGCGGAGACCATGTGTGACCGGATCGCCATCATGCATGGCGGCAGGATCGTCGCGCACGGGACCATGGCGGAGGTACAGGAGCAGACCGCTTCCGAGGACCTGGGTTTGGAGGATCTCTTCCTCAAGCTCACGGGCGGCATGCGGGACCATCAGCTCGATACGATTCTCGACGCCTGACCGCGTGAGCTCTCCCGTCACCATGCGGCCGCGTCTCTGGACGGTGCTGACGCCGAAGTGGCGCAGCGTACTGGCCCGCCTGCGGGAGGAGCAATCGGGCTCGGCTGGCCATGCTCTGCTGCTGGGAGTGGTGGCCCTGATCTTCTGGGCCGCCGTGTTCGGCGTTGCCTATCGGGTGCTCCGCTATTTCCGCAGTGTCGAGGAGATCGGCAATCTGCTGGCGGGGAAGGTGCTGGGAATCATTCTCCTGGCGTTTCTCTCTATTCTGCTCCTCTCCAACGTCATTACCGCGCTTTCCACCTTTTTCCTGGCCAAGGATCTCGACCTGCTGGTCGCGGCTCCGATCGGCCGGTCGCGGCTCTACCTGGCCAAGCTGGCTGAGACCATCATCCACTCATCGTGGATGGTCGGACTACTGGCGCTCCCGATTTTCACCGCGTATGGCATCGTCTATCACGGTGGACCGTTGTATCCCGTCGTCGTTCTGGCGGGCCTCATTCCCTACCTGGTGCTGCCGGCGGTCGCCGGCGCGGCGATCACCCTGGTGCTGGTAAACATCTTTCCTGCCCGGCGCACGCGGGAGCTCCTGGGCCTGGTCGCGAGCGGTGCTGTCGTGATTGTCTTGGTGATTCTCCGCTTCCTCCGGCCGGAGCAGTTGGCGCAACCCGAGGGGTTCCGAAACCTGGTGGATTATCTGGCGGTTCTTCGCACCCCGACCAGCCCCTTCCTGCCCAGTGAATGGACCGCCTCAATGATCATGAACTGGCTGTTGCGGGTCGCCGATCCCTGGCCGATTGCAAAGCTCTGGACGGCGGCCGTAGTCGCGGTAGTGGCCGGAGCGCTGCTCCATCGGCGGCTCTACCATCTGGGCTTCTCCAAGGCGCAGGAGGGCGCCGAGCGCAAGATCCGCCGGCCGATGCGCGGCCCCGTGGCGGGCCTTCTCGGCTCCGTGTCGCCCTCCAAGCGGGAGTTCATTCTCAAAGACTTGCGTCTCTTCTTCCGGGACAACACCCAGTGGAGCCAGCTGATCCTGCTGGCCGTCCTGCTTCTGGTCTACCTCTTCAATATCAAGTCGCTGCCGCTCCATTCGGGCGAGCGGGTGCCGTTCAGGTTGGTTATCATGGTCTCGTTCCTGAACCTGGGTCTGGCCGGCTTCATCCTGGCTGCGGTCGCGGCTCGTTTTATTTTTCCGGGCATCTCTCTCGAGGGCCGCCAGATGTGGCTGCTGCGCTCGAGTCCCCTGGATCCCGGTGCGATGCTCTGGAGCAAATATTGGATCGGTACGGTGCCGCTGCTGCTGCTGGCGCTGTTGATCACCCTCTTCACCAACTGGCTCCTGCATGCTGGCGAATTCATGATGGCGGTCGCTGTCGGCACCATCGTGCTCTATACCCTGGCGGCCAGCGCGCTGGCGCTCTCGTTCGGAGCGCTCTACCCCCAGTTCGGCACCGAAAACGCCGCCCAGATACCGACTAGCTTTGGCGGTCTGGTTTATATGATGAGCAGCTTGAGCCTCCTCGCCGCGATCATCATGATCGAGGCAGCACCGGTAACGGCCTACCTTCGTTTGAGTCGTTACGGCGGTGGCCAGCTGGCCGGCATCCTTCCCGAGCTGTTGCTGGCGGGGGCGCTCGTCGCGGGCATCTGCGTGGCGGCGACGATTCTCCCTCTCCGATTGGCGCTACGCCGCATCGAGATGCTGGAGTGGTAGCGGTAGACCTGTTCAGTGATACCGTTACCCGTCCGACGGCGCCCATGCGCCGCTTCATGTGCGAAGCGGAGGTGGGCGACGAGCAGCAAAGAGAGGACCCCACCGTCAACCTCCTACAAGACATGGTTGCCGATCTCCTGGGGAAGGAGGCGGCATTATTCCTCCCGTCCGGGACCATGTGCAATCAGGTGGCCTTCGCCGTGCACTGCCGGCCGGGGGACGAGATCCTGCTCCAGGAGCTGGCCCACCCCCTGTTGTACGAGGTGGGAGGACCGGCCGCGATGGTGGGTGCGCTCCTGCGCCCTTTGTCCGGTCCTCGCGGGTTGTTCACCCCGGAGCAGGTGCGTGACGCAATTCGACCGCCGGCGTACTACATGCCGCGCACTCGAGCCGTCTCCATCGAGCAGACCAGCAACGTTGCCGGCGGCGTGTGCTGGCCGGCAGAGCAGGTCGAGGCGGTCTGCACCGTCGCTCATGCGGCCGGGCTTGTGGCTCACATGGATGGTGCCCGCCTGCTGAATGCGGTGGTCGCCACCGGGACCTCCGCCCAGCGATTCGCGGCGCCATTCGACTCGGTGTGGATCGATCTGAGCAAGGGACTCGGTGCCCCAGTGGGAGCTGTCCTGGCCGGCTCCCGGGGATTCATCGAGGAAGCGTGGCGCTTCAAGCAGCGGTTTGGGGGTGCCATGCGCCAGGCCGGCATCATAGCCGCGGCGGGCGTGTACGCCCTTCGCCATCACGTCGAGCGACTGGCCGAGGACCACGAGCGCGCCCGCCGGCTCGCGGATGGATTAGCAACCCTTCCAGGAATAGGAGTCGAGCCGGAGCGGGTGGAGACCAATATCGTCGTATTCGACGTGAGCCGAACCGGGCTGAGTGGCGAAGCCTTTGGAGCCCGGGCTCTGGCCAGCCACGGCGTGCGATTCAGCGTGCTGGGACCGAGTACCGTACGGGCGGTCACTCACCTGGATATACCGGCCGACGGCGTTCACCGGGCGCTCGAGGCAGCGCGAGCAGCGATCGAGTCGTAGTGCAAGATGAAAGCGGGCCGCCGTCCTACATCTTGCGATGCGCGACGATCACCGGCCCAAGCGAGAGCTGATCCACGAGATCACCGGCTTGCGCAAACAGGTCGTGGATCTCAAGGAAGCCATGGCGGCCCGCCGTCGTGTTGAAGATGCCCTCCGGGCGGCCGAAGCTTTGCTCCGCTCCCTTACCGACGGGGCTCCTGTAGGTCTCTGTCTGTTCCGCCTCGACGGTACTCTCCTAACCGCCAACCGACCCTTCGCGCGCATGCTGGGCTACGACTCGCCGGCTGAGCTGCAGGCGGTCGGTGCGGTGCTGGGCGTTTTCGCCAGCGTCGAGGAGCGGTCCCAGGCGTTCGATTCACGCACCGCTGGATCCGGCCGGCCCCACCTTGCCCTCTTCCGCCTGAAAAATGGCTGCTGGCGCCATCACCCCCTGCTCGTAGCCGAGTGTGCGGAGGAGGGAGCCATCACCCTGGCGGTGTTCGATTCTCATTCCAGCCACGGCAGCCCTCCTTTTCCGTCCCCTCCCGCGTAACTCAGGTCCGCTTTCGCAGGCAGTCCGCTCCTACCTTGGCGTCGCCGTCCGGCTCGCGCGCCGATAGCGCTCGTCACCACCCCAGGAGGAGCCATGTCCATCAGGATCAGCTGCGGCGTGCTCGCGGTGGCGGTAACCATCGCAGCATGCGACCGCACACCACCGACCGCGAGCACCGAGGAAACTGCGTCCGCCGCGGCAGCACCCGACTCGCGGTACTCTGTCGAGCGAGCAGTCATGGACCGTCTCGCCCAGCGGTTCGCTCGTGCCCTGGCCGACCCGGCATTTCGGGCCTACGTGAAAGGTGAGCTGGACCGGTCGCCATTCGCCGAACACAAGCTTCAGCTGCAGGACTTTCTGCGGGCTTCCGATGGCCGGGCACTCAAAGACCTGGCACGGCTCAGCGCCTCCTCCCAATCGGCGGTTGAGCAAGACTTACGGACTGCTATCCCGCTCGAGTTCTATCTTCCGGTCCCCTCCCAGCGGGCTGAGTGGGCCGGTGGTCCCGACATCCT
>DASXRM010000151.1:0-3884 GCA_036506575.1 Gemmatimonadales bacterium
ATCGATGTCGCCGCCGAACGCGACTTCCAGTACTGCACCGAGGTACTGGTCCGGGGCGAACGACTCCCCCCAGCCAATGAAGTGCGAGCCGCCATGCACGGGTTCGGCGGCTCGACGGTTGTCGCCTTGATGGGAGACATCCTCAAGATCCATGTGCACACCGATACCCCCGAGGCCGTCTTTAGCTATGCGGCACGGTGGGGACGGGTAGACACGGCGAAAGCTCAGGACATGCGGGTCCAGCACCGCCAGCTGGCTCACACGGATCGGCGGCCCGTGGCCATAGTCACCGACACCTCGGCCGATTTGCCCGACTCAGTGCTCGACCGGCACCACATCGCCATGGTGCCATTGCAGGTGGTTTTCGGTGAATCGACGTTTCGGGACCGGGTGGAGCTGAGGCCGGAGGAGTTTTATCGCAGGCTGCGGACCTCCTCCGAGCTGCCGACCACCTCGCAGCCGGCCCCCGCCGAATTCATCCAAGTCTTTCGAGACGCGCGACAAGAGGCGGACGAGGTCGTGGCCGTGCTGCTCGGGTCGAGCCTCTCCGGAACATTCAACTCGGCTCAGACGGCGATCCGCGCCGGCGGACTGGAGCGGGTTCACCTGGTGGACAGCGGTTCAGCCTCCCTGGGTGTCGGCCTGCTGGCGCTCCGGGGCGCCGAGCTGGCGGAATGGGGCTGGTCGGGATCGCGCATCGCAACGGAACTCCGCCGGGTTCGGACCCAATCCGGTATGCTTCTTACGGTGGACCGCTACGACAACCTGCTCCGGTCGGGTCGTATCTCGCGGAGTAAGGCTTGGCTCGCAGGGATGTTGGATGTCAAACCGATTCTCTCCCTCGATCCTGAGGGCAAGGTCGTTCCGGTCGAGCGGGTCCGGGGACGCGAGAACGTGGAGGCCCGGGTGCTGAGACTGTTGGACCAGCGCCTGTCGCCGCGTCCCCGAGTAGTGCGGTTCGGCGTCGCACATGCAGATGCCCCCGAGGTGGCCCAACGAATTTGCGCCGCGCTGGTAGACCAGTATCACCCACGGGACTGCCTGGTGACGCTGGCGACCGGGGTGCTGGGTACTCACGTCGGGCCTGGTGCATGGGGCATCTTTTATCAAGTCGAGGACGGCAGCGGCCCGTTCGAGGAGAGAGGACCCCAGACGGAATGATTCAAGATGCACCCGATCGGCGGACCCTATCCCCCCCGCCGGAAGCGCTTCGCCTCGCTTTGAACGCCATACAGGACCTGAAAGGCAACCGGCTCGTAGTACTCGACCTCCGCGGCCTGACCGACGCAACCGATTACTTCGTGATCGCCTCCGGCACCTCCGACGCTCACGTCCGGGGCATTGCCGAATCGGTGATGGAGAAGCTGGACCGGCGCGGACACCACACCCACCACGTCGAAGGGCTGACCGGCGGCCGCTGGGTGTTGCTCGACTTCGTCGATTTCGTGATCCACCTATTTCACCCGGAGACTCGCGCGTTCTACCAGCTCGAGCGTCTCTGGGATGACGCACCCGAGCTGCTGCTCAGCTCTTCCTAGATCGAGGTCGTTATGCTCCGACGCGCCGCCCCGGCACTTCTGCTCCTGCTGCTCGCTCCCGCGCTGCTGCGAGCCCAGTACTTTGGCAGGAACAAGGTCCAGTACAGCACGTTCGATTTCAAGGTCATCCAGACCGAACACTTCGACGTCTACTACTACGAGCGCGAGCGGGTGGCAGCCATGGATGCCGCCCGGATGGCGGAGCGCAGCTACGCGCGCCTCTCCAAGGTGCTGAACCATGAATTCCGGGAGCGGAAGCCTATCATCCTGTACGCCTCCCATTCAGACTTTCAACAGACCAACGCACTGGGTGAACCACCGAGCGAAGGCACCGGTGGCGTCACCGACTTTCAGCGGAACCGCGCGGTGATGCCGTTCACCGGCTCCTATGCGGAGTTCGAGCATGTCATCCAGCACGAGATGGTACACCAGTTCCAGTATGACACCTGGTCCCGGGGCCGCGCCGGCGGTGGACTGGCCACCATTGTAGCGATCAATCCGCCGCTATGGTTCGCCGAAGGGATGGCCGAATACCTGTCGCTCGGACCCATCAATCCCGAGACGGCTATGTGGCTCCGGGACGCATCGCTGGAGGGGAGCCTGCCCACGATCGAGCAGATGACGCTCGATCCCTACAAGTACTTCCCCTATCGGTTCGGGCACGCGCTCTGGTCGTACATCGGTGAGCGTTGGGGGGATGAAGCCGTTGGCGCGATACTCAAGGGGACCCTCGCCGGAGGGGTCGATGGTGCGTTCCGTCGCACCATAGGGCTCACGCTGGACCAGCTCTCGGATCAATGGCGTGACGCAGTCCAGAAGAAGTACCTGCCCGAGATCGGCGCCCGGGCTAAGGCCCGCGCGGTCGCCGAGGAGCTGCTGACCGAGAAGCGCTCGGAGGGGACCTTGCACCTCGCCCCGGCTCTCTCCCCCGACGGCTCCCGGGTAGCGTACTTCAGCGAGAAGGACTTTTACTTCGTCGACCTTTACCTGGCTGATGGCACGACCGGAAAGGTGAAGCGCCGGATCCTCAAGTCCGGCGTGAGCAGCAACTACGAGACCTACCGCTTCATCAACTCCCAGGCCAACTGGTCGCCTGACGGGAAGTATCTGGCCTTCGCCGCCAAGCGGGGCGCCCGCGACGACATCGTCATCGTGGACGTCGACCGCAACAAACAGGTCAAGCGCATCGAGCTCAAGTTGAGCGGGGTTACGACCCCGGCATGGAGCCCAGACGGCCAACAGCTGGTCTTTACCGGATACGACGGGGGTCTGAGCGATCTGTTCGTCGTTTCCCGGGACGGCAGTGGTGTCCGCCGGCTCACCCAGGATAAGTACGCTGACCTCCACCCCGTCTGGTCGCCGGATGGACGCACCATCGCCTTCGCTACCGACCGGGGCGGCGAGACCGACTTCAAGACGCTCGCCATCGGCAACATGCGGATCGCCCTCTACGATCTCGACACCGGGTCGATTCAGGTGCTCGATCACATGGAGCGCGGCAAGAACGTGAGCCCGCAGTGGTCGCCGGACGGCCAATCGATCGCCTTCGTGTCCGATCGGAACGGAGTGAGCAACATCTTCCTATATGAGTTGGGAGAGAAGGCGCTCTACCAGCTGACCGACTTTTACACCGGGAGTCAGGGGATCACCCCGCTATCGCCGGTGCTCTCCTGGGCGCCCCAGTCAGACCGCCTGGCCTTCGTCTACTTCGAGAAGGGCAAGTACGACGTCTACACCTTGTCCAATCCAAGGGCGTTGAAGCGCCGGCCATATCAGGACACCGCGCCGGACAGTAGCGGACTGCTCGCGAGCACCACCGCCACACCGGTGGACACCACCCGCTCGCTCCAGGTGCCGGAAGAAGTCCGCCCCCAGGTGGGAGAAGGCGGCTCGATCTACCGGTCACCCCGTGGGTTCCGCTCCTCCAGCGAGGTCGACCGCACCGGAGATACCACTCTGGTGGTCCCCCCGGTTTCGATCGCGGCACTGCTCGATTCTGCTCGGTTTAACCTGCCGGACACCAGCGAGTTCAGCGTCAAGAAGTATCGGGTACACTTTACTCCCGACTACGTGGCGCGCCCCTCCATCGGATACGCGCGGGACAACTTCGGCCGAGGATTCTTCGGCGGTACTGCGGTATCGCTCAGCGACATCCTGGGAAATCACCAGTTGGTTTTCGCCGGGTACGTCAACGGCCGCATCAGTGAAGCCCAGGTTCTCGCCGCCTACGCCAATCTCAGCCACCGGATCAACTGGGTCACTGGGATCTCTCAGGAGCCGTACTACTTCTATGAGCCGAGCGAGGTTCGGGTAGACGAGCCGGTGCCCGGCCTGAACACCTTCGTC
>DASXRM010000152.1:0-3737 GCA_036506575.1 Gemmatimonadales bacterium
GTGGGCTCCGAGATCACCCGCGGCCTCGACATCTTCGAGCTCAAGCCGAGTGGGTTCATCTCGAAGAATGAGATCGAGGCGGCCAAGTCGGTGCACCTGGACTACCTGAACACCCAGGGACAGGTGAAACTGGTCTGGCCGGCGACCTTCTCGTTGGCGCGGTCGTATCTGGATCAGCTGGAGCGGTCGAACGGTCTCGACAGAGGCAAGATCTCTGAAATTCGGGAGGCGTTGAGCAGCGCCGAGAAGACATCGGGGACCAAGCGGCAGGAGGCGCTGAGCCAACTGGGGACGCGGTTGGATGGTGACGCCGCCGGGGCAGGGAATCCGGCCAAGGTGCGGACGCTGGCGGGTGTGGTGAGGCAGCTAGCCGCCGCGCCGCACCTGGCAGGACGTTAAAGAAGAAAAGTGTCGGCAGTATTCGGCGAGGTGATGGCCAATTACTTCCGGGCGTACTGGTCGGCCCCGAGGAAGTGGAGCGAGACATAAGGCTCCTGGCCCACCACCCAGCTGTCGTGGGGCTCGGGCGGGACGTAGAACAGGTCTCCCGCTCGGAGCTCGATGACTCGGTCGTCGAAGGCCACGGTCGCGACGCCCTGTAATACCAGGCCCACATGCTCTACCGTGCAGCGGGTCGCCCCCACGGTGGGGCCCACGTGCTCCGACCATCTCCAGCCGGGCTGGTAGGTGGCCCGCCCGATGGTGAGGCCGTGGAGCTGGACCAGCTCGAACCGCCCCTTCACCATCTCGCGGACCTCATCCGGGTTCTCGAAGCGCTTCGTGACTATGCCGAGCATGGGCGGATCACTTTCGTGGTAAGGATCCGGCATAGCCGGTCGCGATCCCGAGCCATTCGCCGAGGTGAGCATCGGTCGTGAGCCCCCTCGGTCCCACCAGGATCCAGCCGTTCATGGGACGCCCGGTCAGATCGAACCTGCGCGCGTGGGGCCGGGACAAGACCTGGTCAGTCTGCTCCGGATCCAGGCGGACGATCAAGTCTTGCCCGTGCACCCCGCAGCACATGTTGCCGTTGAGCAGAAATGCGATCCCGCCGAACATTTTCTTTTCGATCAGGCCGACGCGCTGGCCGAGGCTCTGGCGGATCCGGGTGGCGAGCTTCTCGTCGAACGCCATTACTTGGCTGCTGCCAGGTTCGAGTTGAAGATGTCGCGGTGAATCTTCCAGGAGCCGTCGGACTGCCGGGCCAGAATGGTCATGTACTTCCCGTCGATCGGGATGGTCTGCCCGCCCTGCTTGGGAGTGAGGGTCGCTTTGTAAGTGCCTCTGGAATAGCCCCACCCGTCCACTATCTGGACCTCCTCGTTCTTAATTCCGATGTCGAACTTGAAACGATCGAGCACGGCGGCGTTTCTTGCCCTGATCCGCTCCTTGCCCACCACCGGAGGCTCATCGGGCGGCATCTGGATTCCGTCATCGGTCCAGAGGGCGAGCCAGCGGTTCAGGTCGCCGGCATTGAGACTGGCCGAATATTCCTGCCAGATCTTGTCTACCGCGGCCTTGGCAGCAGTCGGATCGTCCCGCTGCGAGGCGCAACCGCCGAGAGCCATCAGCGCTCCAACCGCGAAGCTGCGCATCCGATAGGGCTGCACCGTCGGGTTCATCACTTGCCTCCTGGCTCAGGTGGACTTTTGATCTATCTGCCGTAACGAAGAGTTCATTTGCGTTGATCTAATGCTTCGGCCGCCCCACCAGCCCCAGCGGCACGCTCCGGGTCCCCGGCCAGCTCCGCACGAACCCCTCGGCCGCCCGCACCAGTAGCTGCCCGGAGATCCTGCCGTCGAGCAACAGCGCCTGCCGGCAGCCGAGCGCGCCCATCACCGCCGCCATCTCGCCGGAGGTGAGCCCGAACGGCACCCGTCCGAGAGACTCGCCGAGGGCGTCGAAGCGCGTCAGGACGATGACCACGCAGCCATCGGCCAAGGTCCCGAGCGCGCGTCAGGAACCGGGTACCAGCCGCCAAGACCGGCCCAAGGGCCGTAGCAAGCGCCCTTAGCCGGCAGACCACGATTTGCGCTGGCAAACCCCTACCGCAGCCGCTCACCAACCGCATGCGCCGCGGCGGCCCCTCCCACACTCTCGAAGGTGCCGACCTCCTCCTCGGCAACGCTCAGTATCTTGCAGCGCTGGTCCAGTTCGGCGTACTCGTCCCCCCATGCCCGCAAGAATGCCGCCCATGCTTCGGCGCTCGCCCAACGATCCACCGTGAGATAAATGTTGGGGTGGGTTGCCGAATGGAGGAGCTCGGTGCCGAGGTACCCGGCAACGCGCTCGAAGAGCTTGGCCCAGGCCCCGTTTGGGCCATAGGCGAAGAGGAATTCGTCCACCTTCTCGGGACGAACTCGGAATTCCCAGATTCGCACGAACATGAAGGCTCCGGCGGTCACTTCGATCGGTGAACCGTCTTCCTCTTCGACTTCGCGGTTGATTTGCGGCGAGTTTTCGTCCCGGTCTTGGACTTGACTCTCTTCTTCCGCCCTGGGGACGCCTTCCTTATATGTTCGGGCAGCTTGGCGCCGCCGGTCGCCCGGTTCCACTCCTCGAAGGTCTCCGGCGAGATCTCACCCTTGACCAGCAGCTCGGCAAACTTGCGGCGTTGGGCTCGGCTCTTGAACGGCATGCTGAATAATCTCCGAGTAGCGCTCCTCGAGAGGATGGGGCTACGGTGTCCGGATCCTCGCGCATGAAACCTGTGGTGGCCGGATCATATCCTCCTTGGGGAGTTTCCGGCAGACTCGCAGGTGGGATTTGTCTCTTATCGAATCATGTTCTTGATGGTTGGCTTATATCCCAGGCCCATCGTGTGCTCATGAAGTCCATGGTCCCGTTGCCGCCTCCACGCTGCTCTAGGTAGTTTCCCACCCGCACGAGTCCTTTCCTTATACCCTTACGCTTCCGCTAAGCGCCTATGCCGTTCGAGACCGCCGTCGCCCAGGCCCAACCGGCCGGGTATGAGACCCCGCTCCTTGCGCTCGCGCTCCCGCGCGGAAACCTGCCCCCGTCGCTCGAAGGCGTGGACAAAGCAACGGGTGGTGCCGTCAACCGGGTGCTCGCGGCCGGCGACTTCACCGGCAAGAAGGACGAGACGGTGGTGATCTATCCCTCGGGTCCCGCGTCACGCGTCTTGTTAGTGGGTCTCGGCAAGCCCGACGAGGTAGACCGTAACGCCATCCGCCGCGCTGCCGCCATCGCCGGCAAGAAGGCGCGTTCGCTGGGTGTCCCCTGTGGCGCCTGGTATCTCCCGGCCGAAGCGCGGGGCAAGGTGCCACCCGCCGAGGTGGGACAGTCCATCGCCGAGGGACTGGCGCAGGGGGCGTGGCAGTACAACGAGATGAAGAAGCCGAACGAGGACAAGAAGCCTCCGCTCGAGCGGTTCGACATCCTGGCGGACGACGGACCGGCTGAGCTGATCCAGGGACACAAGACCGGCGAGGCGATAGGGGCAGGGCAGACCTTCGCCCGCGGTCTCCAGGTGCTGCCGGGGAACATTGCGACACCGACGTACATCGCGAACGTCGCCCGCGAGCTGGCCCAGCGGCACGGCCTCGCCGTCACGATCCTGGATAAGGCAGCGATCGAGAAGGAGAAGATGGGCGCGCTGCTCTCGGTGGCGCAGGGGAGCGCAGAGGAGCCGCGGTTCATCGCCCTGGAGTACAAGGGATCGGAAGACCCACCAGTCGTGCTGGTGGGGAAGGGGGTCACCTTTGACACCGGCGGGA
>DASXRM010000153.1:0-7983 GCA_036506575.1 Gemmatimonadales bacterium
GGTTGATGGCCAGGCGTACCCGGTGACTTTGCACTCCGTCCGACACCTCGAGGTCAAGCTCACCCTTCCCGGTACGCAGTCTCGCTAGGCCTCCGCGCGCGAACGAGAGCACCTCTCCGCTGTCGGGATCGCGCACCATGATCATCGGATGGGCCGCGGCGTTCCACTTCAGCGCCACGGCGCCCGCCTCTCGCTGGGCAACAACATCCGCCGGTGGCGCCCTTCGTGGTAGCTGTGCAGCCGACTGAGACATGACAGCGACCTGCGCGCCCGCTGCCGTCAACCTGACACTTCCGAGTCGAGCGGCGCGCGCCTGGTCCAGTGGAATCGCAAAGGCGAAGAGCCGGCCGGCTCGGGGGTCGTCGGCGATCGGTGTGGCGTCGAATGAGATTCTGAATAGCGACGTCCCGTCCGCCGCCACGGCCTCAACCGAATAGGGTCCTGGCCGGACTGGCAGGCTCGGCCGGGTCACGATGTGGAAAGCCGGCTCGAGCACCGGCCGGCCGTCCTCGATGCGACCCCAGACCAGAAGACAGGGCTGCACCACTGCTGCGACCGCCGAGGCCGCGGCCTGAGATCGGCGGAATGTCAGGACCCGCTGGTAGGTGTAGTCGCTGACCCAGGGATCGGGACAGTAGCCCATAATGTCAGGCAAGGAAGGCGACTTGAGCGTCCCGCTGGTCGCGTCGTAGCCGTAGACGCCGATGGCTCCGTTGGCATAGGGATAGCCGGGGTCAACGGTCGCTGGGGGCGGATTGCCGCAGGGCGCATGGAGCTGGCCCCAGGTATGGCCTAGCTCGTGAGCCACTACGCGTCGAGCGTCGGAGGGATTGTCCCAACCCATGGCTGCGCGCGTCGAATTGGTGGACAGGTCGCCCACGAATCCAAGGCCGACCAGGCCATTCGTATAGTTTACCTTTACGACTCCGTAGTACGTACGATTCGATCCCTCCGCCACACGCATTCCCTCTATGTCGTTTAGAACCTGGCCCCAGCCGGTTCCATCTGCCTCGAGCACCTCGTCGGTGGTGTACAAGGCATGCAGATCGGTTTGAATCGCCTGGAGCGGATACATCCGAACGGCCTGCTGCATCATCCCATCGGTGCTTCCCACCGATCCCTGCAACCCATTGGAGCTCTGGAGCACCGGCACGAACCGGACCGCTGCTGTTGGCACGCTGAGCACCGTCAGTTGACGCGGGGTCCCCGACCCGGGAAAGCTGTTATCCGATTCATTGGTCTCCGCGATCTCATCGGTCGGATCGACGTCGGCCAGGACCGCGAGCCCGGGTTGGAGGATCGATGCGGGAACCCGAACGTTCCATGACCGGCTCAGGGTTCCTTCCTGGACCCCGGTCGGCGTGGATCCCTCGGTGGCGAGAATCGTGAGGGTGCTCACCAAGGTTGTATTGCGGAAAAGGCGAACCCGGACGCTGGGACGTGCGGTGTTGCTCTCGTTCGCGGTGACAAAGACCCTGATAAATGCGTCCCGGTCCTGCACCAGAGGAACATCGCCCGTCAAGGTTTGAGTACTCTGGGTGAGGTACAAACGCTCTATACGCAGATTGATCGATGGTCCTATGGCAACGCAGGTGACGGCGAAGGTGATGCTTGCCGTCTGACCGGCCGTTACGGTCACCGCGCGGGGGTTGTCCCCTGAGACACTGCAGTTGGTTGCCAGCCCGCTCAGCCGCACCGAATGCGATCCAGGCGTGAGGTCTCCGAACGTCCGGCTGCCATTAATCGTAAGGGTCCTCGCGTTTCCGCCGTCGACACTGGCTGCGTATCCGTCGGGGTCAAGGGCGCTACCTGAGGTGGCAGCGGTTACCTGAATGCTGCCAGTGGTGGGGGGTAGAGGAGCGCAGGTGATTTCGAACGACACGGCCGTGGTTTGTTCTGCCGTGACCGTCACCGCCCGCGGGTTGTCTCCGGCTGTGCAGTTGGTGGCCAGCCCACCCAGCTGCACCGAATGGGGGCCTGCCGGGAGGTCGTCAATAGTCCGGCTCCCGTTGATCCCGATGGACTGCGTGCTTCCGCCGTCGACACTGATCATGTAGCCGTCCGGGTCCAGCGAGCTCCCTGAGGTTGCGGCAGTGATTTGGACGCTGCCGGTGCCCGGCGGAGGGGTGACGCAGTTGATCACAAAAGCGACGCTGATGCTGCCGCCGGCCGGCACAGTGGCCTGCCTGGGGTTCGCCCCGGCGACCGTACAGTTAGCCGCCACGTCGATCAGCTGCACGGTATGCTGCGCCGCGGAAATGCTAGACAACGCCAGGGAAGCGTTTAAGCCGATCGGCTGGCTGGTGCCGCCGTCCACGCTCAGACTGTACCCGTCAGGATCTTGATCCGAGCCGCTGGTCGCGGTGGTAATCTCGAGGGTGCCGGTAGAGGGTGGTGGTGTGGCACAAGTCACTGCAAAAGACACCTGAGCTGCCTGGCCCAGGGTCACCGTTACGCTGCGCGGATTCTCGCCCACCACCTGACAGTTTGCAGCTACACCGGTGAGGCCGATCAGGTGATCACCGGCCGCCAGTCCCGGCAGACTCATGGTCGCGCTTATCCCGATCGATCCCCGCTCGGAGCCGTCGAGGAGAAGAGTGAAGCCATCCGGATCAGAGCCGGAACCGCTGGTTGCGGTGGCCACCTGAAGGGTGCCACTGGTGGCGCTGCAACTGACGGCGAATGCCGAGCTGGTGGTTGCCCCGGCTGTCACCGTCACGCTGCGGGGATTCTCTCCTTGGGCGGTGCAGTTCGAAGCCAGACCGGAAAGCTCGAGAGAGTGCTCGCCATCCGAGAGGCGCTCCACGATAAGCGTGGCCTGCAAGCCGATCGACCGGCCCTGGTCGCCATCGACTAGGAGGCTATAGCCATCCGGGTCGAGCTCGACTCCTTGAGTCGCCGTCGTGACGCTCAAGGAGGGAAGCACCACGTCGGTGCTGCCCCCGCCACAGCCAAGCCAGGCGAGGGGTGCCGACCAGAGTAGGAGTTTTTTGGGAATTGAGCGTGACAGAACACCAGGGCGCATCGCGAGCCCTCCGGGCCAGCCAAAAACGGGGAAGGGGGACCCCCCGGCGTCGGTGGAACCAAGTGCAACCCGCCTCACAATTCAAGCCAGGCGATAAAACTCCCCGGCCTCATCCATTGGGGGTCTTGCGAGAAAAACCCAGCCTCTAGGCGCCGGTCTCCTGCCACAACTGTTGAAGAGCGGCAACAGGAACCGGGTTAACTTTCCGGCATGACCTTGTTGAACAGCTTTCGCACGCACCTCGCCAGCTTCCGATTTCCCGCCGGAAGAGCCTTGGTGGCCGTCTCGGGCGGACCGGACTCGGTTGTGCTGCTCGACCTTCTGGTCCGAACCCGGGACACCCATAGGCTCGAGCTGGTGGTCGCTCACCTGGATCACGGCATCCATCCGGACAGCGCCCGGGTGGCCGAACGGGTTCAGTCCCTTGCGGTCTCCTACGGCCTCCCCTTCGAGGGCGGTCGTCTCGCGCTCGGTCCGGAAGCCGGTGAGACACTGGCTCGGGCTCGTCGCTATGCCTGGCTCGAAGGTCTGCGTGAACGGATGGGTGCGGAGCTCATTCTTACGGCGCACCATGCCGATGACCAGATCGAGACAGTGCTCATGCGGGTGCTCGCGGGCTCCGGACCCGCCGGACTGGCGGGGATGGAGCCGCAGCACGGACGACTCGTCCGGCCGCTGTTGCCGTTCCGGCGCGCTGACCTGGCGTGCTACTTGGAGGAAGCCGGCCTCGCTGCCTGGCTCGATCCGGCCAACAGCGATCTCCGGCATCTGCGTTCCTGGATTCGAACCGAGCTGCTGCCGGTTCTCAGTCGGCGGCTACCCGAAGTCCAATCGAATCTCCAGCGCCTGGCCGCTCAAGCAGCTCGCGACCGAGCGGCCTGGAACGCGGTCCTGGATGTATTGCCCGATCTCGATCTGGCGGTCGAAAATGAGGGAATTTCCGTTGCTGCCTCGGTTCTCGAGGACTATGATTCACCGCTGAAGTTGGCTGTGGTCCTGGCTCTTGCTCGCAGAATCGGGTGCCCGCTCGGTCCCGCTCGAGCGGCCCGGGTCGTGACGTTGCTGGGAAGCGGGAACAGCGGCGCCCGGGTACCGCTGGGGACCAGTTGGACGGCAGAGTTAGCCTTCGGCCGACTTCGCATTCATGCCGGCCGGCCGGAGGGCACCGCAACGCCATGGTCCATGAATGGTCCTCGGGGTGAAGGCGTCTGGGGACGATGGCAGTTTCGGTGGGAGCGCGCCACCACTCCGGCGCATCAGGAACGGGTTGGGCTGAGCGCCTGGTTCACCCTGGATCCGCTTACCGTTCGCGGGTGGCTCCCCGGGGAAAGACTGAAGCCGCTGGGCGGGGCTGGACGCCGGCTGGTGGTCCGCTGCTTCCAGGAAGAACGGGTGCCTCGGAGCCGGCGCGGCTCCTGGCCGGTCCTCGCGCAACGCGGCGATCTCATCTGGATCCCGGGTGTCTGCCGTTCTGATCTCCGGCTTCCTTCCGCAGGAACGGAGGCGCTGCGCGTCGATGCTGAGTACGCCTGAAGTGCTGCGCCGCACCGGGGGACGGCCGGTGAAGTCGATTGTTTTCGACGAGAAAACTATCGCGGCCCGGGTCCAGTCCCTGGCCGCCGAGATCACGCGGGCCTATCCCGACGGCGAGCTCTTGGTCCTCGGCCTCCTCAAGGGAAGCTTCATATTTCTCAGCGATCTGGTGCGGAAGATAGAGCGGCCGATCCAGGTGGACTTTCTGGTCGCGAGCTCGTATGGGGATGGGAAGGTGTCGAGTGGGACGATCCGGCTGCTCTACGACCCCGAGACCCGGCTCGAGGGCAAACATATCCTCCTCGTGGAGGATATTATTGATACGGGTAAGACCCTGCAGCGTTTGATGACGCTGCTGGGCGTGCGGCGGCCGAAGAGCCTGGCCATCTGCGCGCTCCTCGATAAACAGTTGGCGTCGGAGCCACGCCCGGAGCTGCGCTTTGTCGGATTCCGGGCCCCACCGGCCTTTCTGGTGGGCTATGGGCTCGATCACGCCGAGAACTTTCGTCATCTCCCGTTCATTGCGGACTTGGAATAAATGGCAGATCGACTCCCGAACCGGCCCCCTCGCACCAATTGGGGAAACCTGAGTAAGAACCTGGCTCTCTGGCTCCTGGTGGGCTTGCTGGCGCTTGCCCTGTTCCAGATGATGAGCCGGCAGCGCAACCCGACTCAGGAGTTCTCCTACACTGAGTTCAGTAAGCAGCTCGACCAGGGAAACGTGGCCCGGGTCGAAGTCTTTGACGGGAAGCGACTGGAGGGCGACTTCCG
This sequence comes from Gemmatimonadales bacterium, assembly GCA_036506575.1. GTDB lineage: Bacteria > Gemmatimonadota > Gemmatimonadetes > Gemmatimonadales > GWC2-71-9 > CAVVWJ01. The sequence continues at coordinate 5,330 of DASXRM010000153.1, forward strand.
CAGCCCCGTCACCCAGGACGGCCGCAGCGCCAAGAGCTTTCAGGTGCTCCTCCCGGTGGCCAACAGCGAGGTGTTCATCAAGCGGCTGGAGGACGCCAACGTCCCCATCCTGGCCAAGGAGCCCAAGGGCGGCATCACGGCGATCATCATTGCCGCGCTTCCCTGGATCGTGATTCTGGGCCTCTGGTTCTTTCTCCTGCGCCAGCTCCAGGCGGGCGGCAGTCGCGCGTTTGCCTTCGGGAAGTCCAAGGCCAAGCTCCTCGCCGGAGACACCCCGAAGGTGACCTTCGCCGACGTGGCCGGCGCCGACGAGGCCAAGGTCGAGCTGCAGGAGATCATCGAGTTCCTCAAGGATCCGCAGAAGTTCACCCGGCTGGGTGGGCGGCTGCCCAAGGGCGCGTTACTGGTCGGTCCGCCGGGCACCGGCAAGACGCTGCTCGCCAAGGCGGTCGCCGGGGAGGCAGGACGGCCGTTCTTCTCCATGTCGGGGTCGGACTTCGTGGAGATGTTCGTCGGCGTGGGCGCCAGCCGGGTGCGCGACCTCTTCGAGCAGGGGAAGTCGCACGCGCCCTGCATCATCTTCATCGACGAGATCGATGCGGTGGGACGCCACCGGGGCGCCGGCCTCGGCGGCGGGCACGACGAGCGGGAGCAGACCCTCAATCAGCTCCTGGTCGAGATGGACGGCTTCGAGTCCAACGACGGCGTGATCCTCATTGCAGCCACCAACCGGCCCGATGTGCTCGACCCGGCGCTGCTCCGGCCCGGCCGGTTCGACCGGCAGATCGTGGTGGATGCTCCCGATGTACGCGGCCGGGAGGGCATCCTGCGGGTGCACACCCGGAAGATCCCGCTCGCGTCCGATGTCCGGCTGGAGGTGATCGCCAAGGGAACCCCCGGCATGGCGGGAGCCGATCTCGCCAATCTGGTCAATGAGGCTGCCGTGCTCGCGGCCCGGCGCAACAAGACCCTGGTGGACATGTCGGACTTCGAGGACGCCAAGGACAAGGTGATGCTCGGCGTCGAGCGGCGGAGCCTGGTGCTCACCGAGGCGGAACGGACCCTCACCGCATATCACGAGGCCGGACACGCCATCGTCGCCATCAAGATCCCCGGCAGCGACCCCATCCATAAGGTCACCATCGTGCCGCGGGGACGCGCGCTCGGCTTGACGGCGTCGCTGCCTGAGGTGGACCGCCACAACTACACCAAGGACTGGCTGATCGGCAGCCTGGCCATGTTCTTCGGCGGACGGGTGGCCGAGGAGATCGTATTCGGCGCCGACAAAGTCACGACCGGGGCGGGGAACGACATCGAGCGGGCCACCGGACTGGCCCGTCGGATGGTCACTCAGTTCGGGATGAGCGAGCTCATCGGCCCATTGGCCGTGGGCGACAAAGAGCAGGAGATCTTCCTCGGCCGGGAATTCGCGCAACGTCGCGAGATCTCGGAGCGAACCGCCCAGATGGTCGACGACGAGGTGAAGCGGCTGGTCGATGAGGCCTACTCGCGGGCCAGTGCCATTCTGAGCGAGAACCGCGAACTCCTGGACCGGATCGCCCAGGCGCTGCTCGACCGGGAGACGATCGATCGCGAGGACCTGGACCGGCTGGTCAAGAACCAGCCGTTGCCGCCGCGCAGCCTTCCCCCGGCGGAGCCGGCGGCGGTTCCCACCAACACCGCAGCCAAGCCGGGTGCTACTCCGGCTCGCGCGCCGATCCTGGGAGCGCCCCCGGCCGAACCCGCCGGCGCGTGAATGTTACGCCGCTGGCGCTTCACTCTCCCCAGGCGGTGCGCGAGGCGCTCCGCTCTCATGGATGGGAGGAGGCGCTGGCGGATAGCGCCGCGGCTGGAATTCACACCGCCGCGTTTCATTTGACCGGACTGGACCAGGGAGCGATCGAGGCCCTGGTCCCTTTTGCTGGCGGGCTGGGTCTCGAGATCCTCACCGGAGACTCCTGGGCCATACTCGCAGGGAGCCGTTCCAGGTTGAGCGCGCTCGGCCGGCCGTGGACGGTGCCAGAGTCCCTCGCCGAGGTCGCGGTAGGGATCGGTCTGGCAATGCCGGCGGATTCAGCCGAGCGCTGGCAAACGGCACGAGGCGCGGTGTCGCTCGATAGTCCGGTGCTGATAGGCATCCTCAACGTCACGCCGGACAGCTTCAGTGACGGAGGCCGCTTCGCCGGAGTGGAGGCGGCCCTCGCCCACACTAAAGAGTTGCTACGCGATGGTGCCACGATCATCGAAGTCGGGGGTGAGTCTACCCGGCCGGACCGGGCCGCCGATGTGCCGCTCGAAGAGGAGTTGCGGCGGGTCATCCCGGTCATCGAAGCGCTGGTCCGAGAATATCCCGCACTTCTCATATCGATCGATACGGTGAAGGCGGCCGTGGCCCGGGCGGCACTCGAGGCGGGGGCCGCCATCGTGAACGACGTGTCTGCCCTGCGTCTGGATCCGGCGATGGCGACAACTGTGGCCGGCGGACGCGCCGGTGTCGTGCTGATGCACTCGCGGGGCTCCATCCTGGAAATTGCTTCGTATACTCATGCCGATTACGCTGGGGACGTGGTCGGAGGAGTGCTGCTCGAGCTGCGTGATGGCCTCGCCCGCGCTGCCGTAGCCGGGATCGTGTCCGAAGCCATCGTGATCGATCC
>DASXRM010000154.1:0-14535 GCA_036506575.1 Gemmatimonadales bacterium
CTGTGCGCCTTCGGCGAATACGTCTGCCGCCACTGGGACGAGCCGGACGAAGGCATCTGGGAGCCGCGGACCGGCAGGGCGAACCATACTCATTCCCGGGTGCTGTGCTGGGTAGCACTCGACCGGTTGCTGCACCTTCACGCCCAGGACCACCTGCGCTGGGCCCCCGCGGCCAAGTTCCAGGAGAACCGCGATGCCATTCGCCGCCAGGTCGAAACGCGCGCCTGGAATCCGGCCCTGCAGAGCTATGTCGCGCAACTCGACGGCGACCGCCTGGACGCAACCCTGCTCCTGCTGGCGTGGTACGGATTCGAGGCCGCCGGCTCGGAGCGGATGCGGGGAACGTACCGGCGGATTCGAGAACGGCTCGGCGCCCGCGACGGGCTGCTCTACCGCTACCACACCGGAGACTCGCCCGGCGAGGGCGCGTTCGGCGTCTCCAGCTTCTGGGGCGCGGAATACCTGGCGCTGGGGGGCGGGACGGTGGACGAGGCCCGTGACCTGTTCGAGCGGCTCTGCGGTCACGCCAACGATGTCGGGCTCTTCGCCGAGGAGGTCGACCCGACCACCGGTGCGGCGCTGGGCAATTTCCCCCAGGCGTTCACCCATGTGGGCCTGATCAACGCAGCCCTGTCTCTCGCCCACCGGCTCGAGGGCGAGGCGCCGCTCGAGCGGCATCTGCCGCCGCGGCGAGAGGAGTCGGAGGCGGGAGAGGCACGAGTATGAACTGGCGCGACTGGTTGTTGTGGAGCTTCGTGGCCACGCTGGCGCTGACGACGGTGATGGCGGGCAGCCAGGGGCTGCGCCTCACCCGGATGAATTTACCGTACATGCTCGGTGCGATGTTCACGCCCAGCCGCGATCGGGCGAAGCTGATCGGGTTCGGGGTCCATCTGCTGAATGGGTGGCTCTTCTCGCTGGCGTACGTCGCCGCCTTCCACTACTGGGGACGCGCGACCTGGTGGGCCGGCGCGGCCATCGGGTTGGTGCAGGCGGTCTTCGTGCTGACCGTGGGGATGAGCCTTTTGCCGGGCCTGCACCCCCGCATGGCCAGCGAGCAGAAGGGACCCACCGTCACCCGGCAGCTCGAGCCCCCCGGCTTCCTCGCCCTCAACTACGGATACCAGACGCCGGCCTCCGTGCTGCTCGCGCACCTGATCTATGGCGCCATCCTGGGAATGTTCTATTCGATGCCGGCATCGTAATGCGGCGGTAAGGGCGGAAGAACTGAAGCGGAAGAGGCGGAAAGAGCCTGGGGCGGACACCCTTCCGCCTTTTTTTCCGCTACTTCCGCCTCTTTATCTTCCGCCTACCGCCTACCGCCTACCGCCTTACCGCCTTACCGCTTCACTGCTCAGAATGACTCGTTTGCAGAAAGGTCCCCCAGAACCTCCCTGAAGAACTGCTGAAGATCGATCGTGAGCCCTGGCCTCACTGCTCCGGGCTCCCACAGGATCGTGTCGTGGAGGATCTCGGGCCGTTCATCCTCTGGCCTCCAGCGCTCGATGAGCCTGGAATCGAGGTCGACGATCCAGTATTCCGGGATTCCGTGTCTCTGATAACGGCGGCGCTTGACGTGGCGGTCGGCCCGAGCGGTGCTCGGCGAAAGCACCTCGATGGCGAGGACGATCGTGGTGATGTCCTTCCACCGCTCCGGCCGCCGGCCACCGGGTAGCTCAAAGACGAACAGATCCGGCTGCACCAGCGTGCGCTCGTCCAACTCGATGTCCGCCGGCGAGATGCTCAGGTACCCGGCACCGCTCGAGCTGAGGAACGGTTTCAGGCGCCACACCAGGGCGAGAACGGCGTCCTGGTGGTGGAACGTCGGGGACGGCGTCACCAACAGCTCCCCGTCCACCACCTCGTACCGGTTCCCGTCTTGCGGAAGAGCGAGGACCCGTTCCACGGTCCAACCTTGAGTAGCCTGTGGCATGCCCATAATGTGTGCCTCTCGGCGGAAGGTGGGCAAGAGCGCATGGCCCATTATTGGATGCGCCGGCAGCTGAGAGGTAACCATTTTTTCGCGCGAGGCGATCACGGGTGATCGGGGAACCACGCCCGGCGATGCCGGGCCTCTCATGATTGTTCGGGCACGCGGCCCACCCGGCCCATGAGGGCCGGGCTCTCGGATGGCGCGGTCCTCCGGACCGCGGATGCTCCGTCTGGTGCCGCCATGCGACACATGAATTCCGGTCCGGAGGACCGGTGACGCGCTAGGCCGGCCCTCATGGGCCGGCCGAAATTCCCAATGGCCGGTCGCGATGGTCTTGGTGGTGCCCAACCCGATGGTCGGAATGATGCGCTTCACAACCTCACTCGGAATGACGCGCCTTAACCGCTGTACCGGCGTATAGCTTTAAGGGACCATGCCCGCCACCTTAGACGCCCGGACAACCGAAGGGCAACTCTTCCTGGCGTCACCCGATGGCGCGGTCCGCTGCGTAGCCTGCGGGCACCGCTGTCTCATCCGCGAGGGCCGGCGGGGCATCTGCCGGGTCCGCTTCAACCAGGGTGGCCGGCTGATGGTGCCGCGCGGCTACGTCGCCGGCCTCCAGTGCGATCCGGTCGAGAAGAAGCCGTTCTTCCACGTGCTCCCCGGCGCCGACGCGCTCACCTTCGGCATGCTGGGCTGCGACTTCCACTGCGGCTACTGCCAGAACTGGCTCACCTCGCAGTCGCTGCGGGACGAGCGCGCCACCACCGATGCGGTCGACATCACCGCCGATGCAATCGTGGCTCTCGCCGAACGGCAGGACGCCCGGCTGATCGTGAGCTCGTACAACGAGCCACTCATCACCGCCGAGTGGGCCATGGAAGTCTTCCAGCCCGCCCGGTCCCGCGGATTTCTCACCGGCTTCGTCTCCAACGGCAACGCCACCGCCGAGGCGCTGGACTTCATCCGGCCGCTCACCGACTGCTACAAGATCGACCTCAAGACCATGAACGACCGCCGCTACCGCCAGCTCGGCGGGGTGCTGGCCCACGTCTTGGACGCGATCGGGCTGGTGCACGAGCGCGGGATCTGGCTGGAGGTGCTCACGCTGGTGATACCGAGTTTCTCCGATGATCCCGCCGAGCTCCGGGCCGCGGCCCGCCACATCGCGGGCATCGACCGCAACATCCCCTGGCACGTGACCGCATTTCATGAGGACTACAAGTTCTGGGGGATGGGAAACACCACGGCGGACGTGCTGATCCGAGCCTGCGAGATCGGCGCGGAGGAGGGACTCAACTTCGTCTACGCGGGAAACCTGCCCGGACGGGTGGGGCGCTGGGAGCACACCTGGTGCCCCGCGTGTCATGCGTTGCTGGTCGAGCGGCTCGGCTACCACATCCTCAGGAACCGGATCGGCACCGGTGGAGCGTGCCCGGACTGCGGTGCCCGAGTCCCCGGCATCTTCGCGAACCCGCGTGGGTCGAGTGAGCCGTCGCGGGGGCACGGCCGGATTCGGACGGTAACGGTAGGATGACGGGCGGACGGGCGGACTGGCGGAGGGCGGACGGTAAAGAGGCGGAAGGAGCGGAAAAAAGGAGGCGGAAGGGTGTCCGCTCTTTCCGCTTCCGTTCTACCGCCGTACCGCCGTACCGCCCTACCGCCCTACCGCCTTTCCGCCGCAGTATCTACCGCCGCAGTATCTACCGCCTCTCAGTACCCGCCCGCGTAGGCGAGATATCCGTAGTATCGCGTCTTGGGGTTGGGGCCGCCCGAGGTGATCGGGTTGTAGGGATCACCTTGGAAGCCGTAGCTCGCGGGTCGGGCCGCCGCGTCGCCCCGCAGCTTCGTCATCACCTGGGCCGGCGACATGCCGGCGCAGGCACCCGCGATGCAGAGCGCGGCCAAGCCGGTCACGTGCGGAGAGGCCATGCTGGTGCCGGAGATGGTCTTGTAACCGCCGCCTTTCCAGCTAGAGAGGATACAAACCCCCGGAGCGGCGATGGTGTGTCCCTCGTCGCTACTGCCCAGTGTGGTCCAGTTGCTGAAGTCGGTTCGTCATCGGCCTCGATGGCTCGTCCCCGCTGAAAACCACCGACTGAGCGGACTGCCAGGCCGCTTGGCACAGTGCGGCTGCAAATCCCCAGTGCGGGTGCAACCTTCAGCGTTCCGGGCTCCGGCCACCACAACTTCTAATCTCCGTCGATAAACCTGCACATATAAAGGACTTGGAGCCGGCCACCGCGGCTACTCCTCGGGAGCGGCCTCCATCCCAGTGGCATCCATCGTGCCGGTCAGGGCAGGCAGCGTGGTGCCCAGTGACCAACTCCCTCTTCTCCAGGGTCTCTCCTCAATGGTGGATCACCCCGACGGCGCGCTGGTCCGGCGCGTCCTGGACGGCGATGTGGATGCGTACGCCATCCTGGTCACTCGGTACCGCGACCGCTTCGCTCGATATGCCCTGCACATGCTGGGCAATCGGGAGGACGCGGAGGAGGCACTGCAGGACGCCTTGGTCCGGGCCTGGCGTGCGCTGGGACGGTGCCGGGATCCGGACCGCTTCGACGCGTGGCTGTTTCGCATTCTAGCGAACCGCTGCCGCACGCACGGAGCGCGCCGTCGGCGCTACGAAGCCACCTTCGTGCGGGACGAGCAGGTGCTGCGATTGGCACCACACGATGGAACCGCAGCCATGCAGGGAGGGCCGGGCTGGGACGATGCGGTGGATCGCGCGCTCGCATTGCTCGAGCCGGAGCAGCGCGAGGCCTTCCTGCTCAAATACGTCGACGAGCTGAGCTATGACGAGATGGCCGAGCTGACCGGGGTCGGCGTATCGGCCCTCAAGATGCGGGTGAAGCGAGCCGCGGATCGTTTGCGCGGTCTACTCGAGGAGCGGGTTCATGTCGAGCAGAGACGGAAAGCCTGAGACTCCGGCCGATATGGCCGAATCCGAAACCACCCTCGGCTCGACGGAGCTCTCCGCCGGGCAGGAGGCGGAGCTCCGTCAACTCGGCGCCGTGCTTCGAAGCCGGTCTCCACTCTTTGGCGCGGAGCTCGACCGCCTAGTCATGGCTCGGATTCGCCGGAGCCCGCGGGCCCGCCTGCTTGCCCTAAGGTCGTGGTGGCTTCGTCCCCGTCTGATCGAGCTGTCGCCGCTGAGTGCCCTGCTGGGCGCCGGCGCCGTAGCCGTGCTACTCCTGATCGGGATCCGACAATTCCGCGTTGGTGGACTGCGGGAGACACAATCATTGGCTGTCCAGCCTGTCGTCCCTCCAATCCAAGCGGTCCAGTTCGTTCTCGCCGCGCCGGGGGCGTCCCAGGTGAACCTGGTCGGCGATTTCAACGGCTGGGATTCCGCTGCGACGCCGCTCAAGCCGGTTGGAGCGGCGGGGGTCTGGGCGGTGGAAGTGTGGTTGCCTTCCGGCCGGCACGAGTACGCCTTCGTGGTCGATGGGCGCGAGTGGCGGTCCGATCCGGCTGCGCCCCGGGCCCTCGCGAACGACTACGGGGCACCCAACTCGGTGATCACGGTCGGAGCGCGGAGTCTATGATTCGAGATTTGCCGGCGTATCTCCGGCGGATCTCGCGCGCCGTCACTTGGGCGATCGCGCTTGGAGCCGCGCTCCCCGCGCGGGCCCAGACCGGCGCATCCCCCGCTCCCACGGCCATCATGCAGGAGCGTCTAGACGCGGAGACCGCTGCCGCGGTGCAGGCGGTTATCGACTCTGCGGTCGCGGACGGACTGCCGGCCCGCCCGCTGGTCTCCAAGGCACTCGAGGGATCGGCCAAGCACGCGGCCGCGACCCGCATCGTCGGCGCCGTGCGGCTGCTCTCCGCCGATCTGGCCGTGGTGCGAGACGCCTTGGGCGGCGAAACCGGAGAACAGACCCTCATCGCCGGCGTCGGCGCGCTCCGAGCCGGAGTTGCCCCAGGATATCTCAGCCGGCTGCGTGAGGCCCGCCCGGAGCCGGAGGTCGCCTGGCCGCTAACCATTCTCGCCGACCTGGTGAGCCGCGGGGTCCCGGTCGATACCGCCGCGGGCGTGGTCCTCGACCTGGCGCGAGCCGGCGCCAGCGACGCGTCCTACAGCGCACTCCAGGAGCAGGTCCGCCGCGATGTGAGCGTTGGGGTGCCACCCGGCACCGCCGCCGCGGCCCGGGCGGCCGCCGCAGCAACCGACCCCTCGGCGAAGCCTTCGGCTCCCCCGACCCATCCCGCACCGGCCGGCGCACCGGCACGACCGGCTCGCCCGAACCCTCCTCGTCCCTGATGACCCGATACCCGAGCCGCAGGAGCCATTCGTCCTGCTCGAGCCTGCTCTGCCTCGCGGTCGGCCTGATCCTCCGAGCCATCGTAGCGCCCCTACCGGCGTCGGCGCAGCTCGCCGCGGCCATCGAAGGCAGCGGCGCCCGGGTCAGGTACGAAGGGGGTGACGGGATCTCGGTCTTCGTGCTGAGACCGATGCTGGAATGGTACGCTCCCTCGCTCTCGGTCGCGGCCGATGGCGGGTTGGCCCAGTTCGCCGGAGGAGGCTGGACCCTGCAGGGCTCCACCGCCGCCTCCGGCTTCACCCCGCTGTTCTCCCACCTGCGAGGCGAGCTCGCACTCGAGGGCGCCGGCAGCACCCACCAGGACGGCACCACGGCGGGAGAAGTTCTCGGCCATAGCCGCGTGTACTGGAATGGAAGCCAGGGGGGAGCCTGGCTGGGTGGCGCGCTGGGACAGGCGTGGAACGGAATCGAGTGGCAGGCCGACCGGCGGGCCGAGGCCGGCGTGTGGATCCGTCAGGCCGACGTTACCATCACTGCCGCGGCGACGCCAACCTGGCTTGCCGGGGATCTGAAGTTCGTGGATGCAGGGCTCACTGCGTCTATGGTGCGAGACCGGTTGGAGCTCAGCGCCTTCGGCGGCATCCGCAACTGGTCCCAGCCGGCAGGGGTGGCCGGCAGCACGTGGGGAGGCGGCAGCGCCGCCTTTTGGTTCCTGCCCAACTTGGCACTGGTCGCGGCGGGGGGCTCCTACCCGACGGACTACGCGCAAGGTCTCCCCGCCGGCTCCTATATCAGTCTTGGTCTTCGGGTCGCGTCCCGCCGGTTGAGGCGGGACACTCCCACCCCGCTGGAGCCGCGCCTCCCAGTAACCGCCAGGGTACGCCCGACCGGTGTAGAAGCCGGTCTGGCTTCTCCTACAGTGTCCGGATTCCGGGTGCAGCCCGGCGCCGGAAGACAGCAGGTCTTCGAGGTGCGCGCGCCCACAGCCCGCCGAGTCGAGCTGATCGGCGATTTCACTCAATGGCAGGCGGTTTCTCTCACCCGTTCCCAGGATGGAACCTGGAGCGTGACGTTGACTCTCGATCCCGGCCTCCACCGTCTGAACCTGCGGGTGGATGACGCCCCCTGGGGCGTCCCTCCCGGCGTACCCGCGGTCGCCGACGATTTCGGCGGGCTGGTCGGAGTGCTGGAGATTGCACGCCCCTGAGGGATGCGGCGGCGGCCGCTGTGACCCGCCGGAGCGGAGACGAGGTCTCTCCAATGCAGCGCCGAGTCTTCTTCAACCCGGAGTGTGTGTGATGGCAAACGTGCGCTTACTTCTCTCGATGCTGCTTGCCGGGGTGGTGATGCAGCCCGCCGGCCTGTCAGCCCAGACCCCGGCCCGCGATCCGTCGGGGGTTCTGGAGCAGGTCCTTCCTCCTGCGGTCGCGCAGCAGGTTCTGGATCGCATAGCGGAGGCTCGGAGTCGCGGGCTTCCGGCAGCCGCGCTCGAGCATCGCGCGCTGGAGCTGCACGCAAAGGGGCTCCCGTCGTCCGACATCCCGGAGGCGGTTACCCGGGTGGCAGACGCCATGGCCAAGGGCAAGAATGCGCTCGAGGCGGGCGGACGGACTCATCCGAGTGACTCGGAGATCGAGGCGGCCGGTACCGCCTCGCAGAACGGCGTCAGCGACGCCGCACTGACCGCCCTCGCCAACTCGACACCGGGCGATCACAGCATGGCGGTGCCGATCGCGGTGCTCAGCAGCCTGGTCGACCGGGGACTCACCTCCCAGGAGGCGCTTTCCCGCGTGGTCGCCAAACTGGAGGCACACGCCTCCGACCGAGAGCTGGCTGAGCTCCCGGCGCAGGCCGGCGGCGGGCTGAGCCACAAGCCCGAGGTGACCGGTCAGGACCTTGCCGGCACCAAGCGGCCTGCCTCGGTTCCGGCCAACGGTGGTCAGGCAACCCGGCCGGCGTCGGTGCCGCCCACGAGCACGCCGGGTCATCCTGGAGGTCGTCCGTAACAGGCTCGCACGTCTTCTTGCTCTAGACTAAACGGCGGAACGGCTGCGACTACCCTGCGGCCGTTCCGCTGTTCTTCATCTTGGGTACCCTGAGACAGGCGGACAGGGGTAAAGAGGCGGAAGGAGCGGAAAAGAGGAGGCGGAAGGGTGTCCGCTCTTTCCGCTTCCGTTCTGCCGCCCTACGGCCGTACCGCCGTACCGCCGTACCGCCGTACCGCCCTACCGCCCTACCGCCCTACCGCCGTACCGCCCTACCGCCCTACCGCCCTACCGCCGTACCGCTCTACCGCCCCTTCGCTGCGCTCAGGGCAGGCTCTACCGGCGTCCTCACTAACGCCAGCGGCTCGCCGGTCACTGCTTGAGCCAGCGCGCCGAATGCCCCCAGCACCTCCGGCAAGGTGAACTCGCAGTGCCCGAAGTTGGTACTCCCGATCTGGGCGATGAGGAACGCCGTGGCACCCGCCGCGTCGACCTTCGCCTCATAGACCAGCTCGTGCCAGGACGGCACGATCGGGTCGTCGACGTTGTAGAGTGTGACCAGCGGTGACCTGAGCCGGCCGGACGTCTCGTACATCGCCCGCAGATGACTGAGGGCCGGCTGGTCGGCCTCGAACGAGGGCACAGTGAGCCCGTCGATCACCCGGTCGTAGTCGGTCGGCGCCACGTTGTCATAGGGCTGGCCGCCGAGCAACTCCTGCGCGTCGTTGGTGAAGAGGATGTTGTACGCCAGGAGCCGCAGGATGAATTCGGCGGCGGCAAGCGCGTCGGCGGGGACCTGAAGAGGGATGTCCGCCGCGGCGAGAAGCGCATTGGTGTTCGTCTGCAGGAGAGGGTTGGTGACCGCAGCGGCGATCGCCAGCGCCAGCAGGCCCGGGTTCGATGGTGTGCCGAACGCATCAATGACGCCCTGGGGGATGTCGATTGGATTGCCCAGGGATATTCCGGTCAGGCTCGATGGGAAGAAGAAGTCAAAGGCCAGGCGAAAATCGTCGAAGTAGTTGATCTCTCGCTGGAAGTCGCCGATCGGGGCACAGATCGCGAGGGTACCATCGAAGAGCTGGGGATGCCGCTCGGTCGCGAGCGTCGCGATCAGCCCGCCCTCGGAGGTGCCCACGGCATAGGTCTTACCACCGATCGGCCCGTAGAGCTGGCGGAACTGTGCCACCAGGCGCTGCAGATCCTTGGTGGCGTCCACTACCACGAGACCGTTCTGCCGATAGCTAGTGGTGGCGTAGGCAAGGCCGAGGCCGGTCACGATCTGCGAGACTGGGGCCCCGCCCACCACGTCATTCGGGAGGCTAACGGAAAGCTGCGGGGGGACGGAGCCGTGGGCATAGACCACCAGGCTGCCGGTGTCCGGGTCGAATCCCGGAGGGACGCAGATTAGATAGAGCGCGTCACTTCCGGGCAGGGTGCCGCTGGCGCCGGTACCTGTCGGACACTCGGCGGGAGTACCGGTCGGAACGGTGCGGAGATCGGACTCCTCCGTCTCCGGCAGATTGGACGAGGTGGGGGCGTCCATACAGCCGGCCAGCATGACTGCAGTAATCAGAACCATTCGACGCATATAAGACCTCCTTCGGCCCGGGAGTCTGCTCCGGGGCGGGCCGGACTCTTCGGTGATTGAGCGGTGGGTCATCTGGATGTCGCAAGCGAGGGTGAACCGTGGCCATCCAACCCGCCAATTTGTGCATAGGGACCGGCGGGTGCCACTATCCTCATAGGGTACCGCTGGTCGGCGGCCGTCTCAACGCGCGTCATTCCGAGCCCCTTCGCTAGCGCTCAGGGTAAACTCCGTGACATGAAGGAAACCTCTGCCAGCGACCGCCTGCCCCACGGCCAGGTCCTTACCCGGAAATGGCCGGTCCTCATCTACGGGGAAACGCCCAGGGCAGACCTCGAGACCTGGACCTTTCGCTGCTTCGGTCTGGTGGAGGAGCCGATCTCCTGGAGCTGGCCGGAGTTTCTCCAGCTGCCTCGGGTGGAGGTCACCTCGGACGTGCACTGCGTCACCCGCTGGAGCCGGTTCGACAACCGGTGGGAGGGGGTCGCCGTCTCGGAGATCTTTCGGCGAGTGCGGGTCCGGCCCGAGGCGGTCGCCGTAATGGTGCACGCCGACCCAGACTACACCACGAACCTGTTGCTCACCGACCTGCTCGGCGAGGACGTACTCCTGGCCATCAAGCATGATGGGATGGACCTGCCCGCCGACCATGGTGGTCCCTGCCGGCTGGTGGTGCCGCGGCTCTATTTCTGGAAGAGCGCCAAGTGGGTCCGGGGGCTCGAGTGTCTGGACTTCAACGCGCCGGGGTTCTGGGAGATGAACGGTTACCACCTGCGCGCCGACCCGTGGAAAGAAGAGCGCTATTCGGGCCAGGAGACCGACGCGATGCAGCGAATGCGGGCCGAGGCCGCGCGGCGGCGACGCGGGCGCGGATGATGTGCCGTCATTTCGAGCGTAGCGAGAAATCGCTCATCTGGCCCTTTGGGCTCCCATACTCGACGTAACACGGCCCGATCCCTCGCTGCGCTCGGGATGACGCGCGGGGCAGCCCTCCGACAACCTGCGCTCAGGGTGACAACGGCGCTGGCGCCGGCTTATGAGCCGAGTCGGCTCAGCACCTGGTAAATCGAATTCCACCCCGTCTCGAACGCGGTCCGCGCGGAGCGTAGATAGAGCCGCCAGACCCGCACCCGCTCCTCCCCGGCCAGCCGCACCGCCTCGTCGCGATGGTCGTCCAGCCGTTGCGCCCAGTGCCTGAGGGTCTCGGCGTAATCCGCCGCAAACTCCTCGACGTGCTCGGTCACGAAGCCGGCCCGCTCGAGGGCGAGGAGGATCCGCGACAAGTGAAGCGGATCGGCGTCGGGAAACACGTAGCGATCGGTGAATAGCCCGGGCCTGGAGGCCGACCGGCCCAGATGGGCGATCCCGTGGTTGAGCAACCGACCACCGGGCCGTAGCAGGCTCGCGAGGCGGGCGGCGTACCGGTCGATCCGCTCGGCTCCCACGTGCTCGACCATGCCGATGCTGGCGATCGCATCGAATCGCTCGCCTTCGAGATCGCGGTAGTCCAGCAGCCGGATGCTCACCCGGTCGTCCAGACCGGCCTCGGTCACCCGGGCTCGCGCCAGTCTGGCCTGGGGCTCGGAGAGGGTGATGCCCACCACGGTGACGCCGTGGCGAGCGGCGGCATGGATGGCGAAGCTGCCCCAGCCGCATCCCACATCCAGCACCCGCTGCCCCCTCTCGAGCTTAAGCTTGCGGCAGGTCAGCTCGAGCTTCGCCTCCTGGGCCGATTCCAGCGACGCGCCATCCCGGGAAAAGAAGGCGCAGCTGTAGGTCATCGACCGGTCCAGGAACAGCGCAAAGAACTCGTTGGAGACGTCGTAGTGGTGGCGCACCGCGCGGGCATCCCTGGCGCGCGAGTGTGGCGCGCCTCGGAGGCGCAGCTCGGCAACCGGACGAGATGGAGAAAGGGTGGCGCCGGCCGCGCGGGCGGCGGCGAGCATCAGGCCGATGCGGCTTCGGGCAGGGAGGGCGGGCGGGGTCCACTCGTAAGTCAGCCGGTTCACCGCGTCGATATCGTCCACCTCCAGCTCGCCGGAGACATATGCCCGGCCGAGGCCGAGTTGGACGGGTGGGCGAAGGGCGTGCGAGACCGCGCGGGGCGAGCGGACCGAGAAGACGGGGCCGCTGTCACACGTCGCCGCTACGGACGTCCCATCCCAGAACTCGATCGCAAAGGGACGTTCGGGGAACAGTCGCTCGATTGCCCGGCGCAGCGGTGCCGTGGTCGCGAATGGCATCATTGTCTCCTCGGAGAGGAGGTCTAGCCCGGCTTACGGAAGATAGTCATCGCGAGCGGGCCGGAGGCCGCAATGACTACCTTTAACTTCCAGGATCGCACCACGCTTGAAGACTTCGATCGGCCATAGGAGGCGCCCAGGCCATGCACGCCAAAACCATCGCCTATCAGTTCGGGCTCTGCAGCCATATCATGGATCGCAATCTCGGCGGAGTATCTCACGAGGAGAGCCTGGTCAGCCCCCAGCCGGGCGGCAACTGCCTAAACTGGGTATTGGGCCACGTGACCCGGGTTCGGAACAGTGCCCTCAGGATGTTCGGGCAGAAGCCAATGTTTCCCATGGAAGAGTTCAACGCCTACGACGACAACGGTGGGGTTCCGTTCAATCCTCAGACGGCCATTCCCTTCGATGAATTAAAGCGGCGGTTCAAGGCGCTGCAGGAGCCGCTGGTGAACGGTCTCAACGGAATGTCTCCCGAGGCCATGGACCGGCCCGCCCCCATAAGTCCGACCGGCAATCCAAACGAGACGGTGGGCAGCCTCCTGGCCGCGCTTGCCTTTCACGAGGCCTACCACGTCGGCCAGACCGGCGTGCTGCGGCGGGTGGTGGGCAGAGAGGGAGTGGTGAAGCCGCCGAAGATACCTGCGTAGTCATCGCGAGTGGGCCGCAGGCCCTGTGAGTCATCGTGAGCGGCCGCAGTCCCGGAAGTCATCGCGAGCGGGCTTAGCCCGCGTGGCGATCCCGCCGGTTCACAGCGGGATTGCTTCGGGCGCGGAGCCTGCCCTGAGCGCAGCGAAGGGTGCCCTCGCAATGACTTCAGGAGCCGCCTGTGAGTCGCTCGAATTCCGGATCTCCACGGAGCGGCGCCCAGCGCGGATCCACCCGCAAGATGGGGCGCGAAATCAGAGAGGGGATCGAAAGCAGATATTTCAGTCGCTCGACCGCCTTCGCTCGCTGACCCACGACGGCATAGATCTGCGCGAGTGCCGCCTGCAGATTCACTCCCCGGTACGCTTCCTTAGAAACCGGCAGCAGCCGCACCGCCGTCTCGCCCTCTCGAACCGCGTCGGCCTTCCGTCCCAAACGCGCGTAGACCACGCCGAGCTGGGAATGGAATGACGCCTCCTCGGGCTGGGCCCGAACCTGCGACTCCAGAATGCTACGGGCGGAGTCGAGATAGGCCCGCTCCAGCTGGGGTCGCTGCTGCGTCCGATACATCTCGGCTTTGAGGCTGTAATAGCCAACCGAATCCACGAACTCCGGGAGGCTTAGCCGCTCGACGGAAGCCTGGTACGCCGGATCCGCGGCTAACAGGAAGCTGGGTGACACGGCGAAACCCGCGACCGAGCTGGTTCCTACCGCCGCGCGAGCCATCTGCCCGAAGTCCACTCGTTGGAGGGCCTCACGCAGGCTCTGCTTCACCGCTTCCAGGCTCGCCCCCGTGGCAAACATGGTCGGGAGCTTGTCCCATCGTCCAAAGGGCACCTCGGGACTGATGGCGATGGCTTTGTCGAACGCGCGGAGCGCCAAGTCGTACTTGCGGATTATCTGATAAGTCTCGGCCAGGTTGAAGACGGCATCGGTAGAACGAGGGTCGAGCTGGACGGCCTTCTCGAAGTTGGCCACTGCCTCGGGCCAGCGGCCCTGTCGGCGCCGAACCGACGCGGTAGCCATCATCAAGTCGGTGTTGTTAGGCTGTCGCTCCCGGGCCAGGGCGAGCTCCCTAAGTGCATGATCGTAGTCCAACCTGCCCCAGTAGTAGTAGTAGCCGAGCGCCACGTGAGGGTCGGGCAGGTCGGGCCGCAAGCGAAGCGCTCGTTCCGCCGCCTCCTTGGCCTCGGCCAGAGCCCCCTCGGTCCGGTCGTAGAAGAACCAGAACTCGCTCGAACGCCCCTGGGAGATCTGGGCCCAGGCCTGGGCAAAGTTGGAATCCAGCTCGACGGCCCGCCGAAACATCTGGATCGAGTTGGCGATGTGCTCCTGGCTCGGACCGCGATTGCGGTACTCCATTCCGCGCAGGTAAAAGTCGTAGGCCTCGGTATTGGTGGTCGGACGCTCGCGGAGCGCGCGCTGTTCCGACGGCTCCAGCGCCAGGCCCATCGCGTTGGTAACCCGTTCGGCGATGCCGGACTGCACCTGGAAGACATCGGCCAGCTCGGCGTCGTAACGGTCGGCCCAGAGATGTCGGTCATCCGAGACCCGGATGAGCTGGGGTGTCACCCGTACCCGGCTGGTGCCGTCCGGTGACTTCTCCCATCGAACGCTGCCCTCCAGCACATACCCGACTCCCAGCTCCTGGCCGATTTGCTTGATGCTCTTGGTCGTGCCTTTGTATTGGTCGGTGCTGGTCCGGGAGACGACCCCAAGGTCGGAGACACCCGCAAGTCGGCTGGTGATCTCCTCGGTGAGGCCGTCGGCGAAGTACTGATCGCCTGCCGCGCCCATGTTCTTGAAGGGGAGCACCGCCAGCATCTTGGCACCCGATCCCTCGGTTGCCCGATGGCTACGCTGCCAGAGG
>DASXRM010000155.1:0-7981 GCA_036506575.1 Gemmatimonadales bacterium
GAGGTAAGAGGTGAGAGGTGAGAGGTGAGAGGTAAGAGGTAAGAGGTAAGGAAGCGGTGTCACGCCTACGCTCTGCTCAGGGCAGGCTCTGAGCCGTACCCTGAGCGAAGCGAAGGGGTGGCACCGGGACAGCGAGCCCGAGTGTCACTCCGCGCGCCATCGGATTTTTACCGCTCCTGCCCCTCGTCCTGGGCGAGCGACGACATGTCGATCACGAACCGGTACTTCACGTCGCTCTTGAGCATGCGCTCATAGGCTTGGTTGATCTTTTGAATCGGGATCAGCTCGATATCCGACTGGATCCCATGTTTGGCGCAGAAGTCGAGCATCTCCTGCGTCTCCTTCAGCCCTCCGATGAGCGAGCCGGCCAGCTGCCGACGGCGGAAGATCAGGCCGGTCACGGCCGGCGATGGGTGCGGCTGCGCGGGCGCACCCACGAGACAGATGGTGCCGTCCCGCTTGAGCAGGTTGATGAAAGGGTCGAGGTTATGGGGTGCCGCGACGGTATTGAGAATGAAGTCGAAGCTGTTGGCATGCGCCGCCATCGCGTCGGCGTCGCGGGAGATCACCACCTCGTTGGCGCCGAGCCTCCTCGCGTCATCTGCCTTTCCCGGTGACGTGGTGAAGAGCACCACCTGCGCTCCGAACGCCCGGGCGAACTTGATGCCCATGTGTCCCAGCCCGCCGAGACCCACGATGCCGACCTTTTGACCGGGGCCGACCTCCCAATGGCGAAGCGGCGAGTAAGTGGTGATACCCGCACAGAGCAGGGGAGCGGCGGCAGCCGGCTCGGGCTGGTCGGCGATGTGGAGCACGAAGTCCTCGTCTACCACGATCCGGTTGGAGTAGCCCCCATAGGTGACGCCGCCGGTGTGCTTGTCGGGGCTGTTGTATGTGAGGGTGAACCCGACCTCGCAGTATTGCTCCAGGTTCTCCCGGCATGAGGGGCAGGTACGGCACGAATCCACCAGGCATCCCACCCCGGCGAGCTGGCCGACCTTGAACCCCTTCACCTGCGGGCCGACCTTCGTGACCCGACCCACGATCTCATGGCCGGGCACCACCGGATAGACGGTGCCTCCCCACTCGTTCCGAACGGTGTGGAGGTCGGAATGGCAGACCCCGCAGTACTGAATCTCGATCTGGACGTCACGCGGCCCCGGCTCGCGGCGCTGCAACTGAAAGGGCGCGAGCGGCGTCGTCGCGCTTCGCGCGGCATACCCGAAGGCGGCGATTCGCGCTGACCGCGCCGGCTCCGCCTTGGTAGTCTTGGTTTCCGTGATGGTGCTCATCGGTCACTCCCAATGTAGGTAGTCAAATGCCCCTACCTGACTATACACGGTCATGTACCTTGAGTGAAACAGCGTGAACGGTGAGCGGCCGCGTATCTCTTCGGCGCTCCACGAACTGACATCCGGGCACACGAGGAGGAATGAAAGTCAAACGAGGCTCTGGCCCCCTCGGTCGCTCCGCTCCCTCAGGGTGACAACCGGACAGCGGCAGTGTGCTTCTCCTGGCCCGCTGCCCTGCTTACCGGCTTCTCCGCTGATACGTCCCCATCAGCGTCCCCTGACCGACGATGTGATCCGTCATCGCCTTCTCCAACTCGGCCTTGGACACCCCATGCGGGAGGGTAAGCATGATGTCCAGCGCGTAGAGCCGGAAGTAGTAGCGGTGCGGTTTGCCCGGAGGAGGGCACGGCCCGCTGTAGCCGATCTCGCCCGAGTCGTTGCGGCCCTGGCGCGCCCCCGAGGGGAGCTCGGTGATAGTGGGCACTCCCCTGGCCAGCTCCACCGACTCGCCCGGCAGATTGTACAGCACCCAGTGCACCCACGTCCCGCGCGGCGCGTCGGGATCGTCGCATACCAGCGCCAGGCTACGACGTTCGACCGGTACCCCCGTCCAGGCGAGTTCAGGCGAGAGGCCCTCACCGTCACAGGTGTGCACAGCGGGGATGACGCTTCCGTGGGTGAACGCCGGGGAGGTCAGTTGGATTTGGCTGGAGCTTTGGGAGGTGGTCATGGGAGTCGGGAGCTGGGGGTCGGAAGCATGGAGCAGGGAGCTGGGTATGATGAGTTTGAAGCCGGTTAACCTCTCCCGGCTTCGACCCAGAGCCGGATCGCCATCAGGACCATGAAGGCGGCGAACATGCGCTGGAGGGTGGTGCCCGAGATCGTCTGAGCGAGCTTGGCTCCTATATACGCGCCTAGGAAGAGTCCCAATCCGATGAGCATCGAGGCCTTGATGTTGAGGTTCCCCTGCTGGTAGTAGGCGTACGCGCCAAGCATTCCTACGGGCAACAGCATCGCGCCGAGCGAGGTGCCGAGCGCGAGTTTGGTGTGGAAGTTTGCGAAAAAGACTAATGATGGGATGATGAGGATGCCGCCTCCGATACCGAATAGCCCCGAGAGTACACCAGCAACCAGACCGATGGCGAGAAAGATGGGCACCATTTGGCGTCAGACTCCGTTCTAGGAGGAAGTGGCGGACCCGGTAAAGGTAAGCTTGCTCCCCGAGCGCGTCGATGCGAGCTCGATCCAAGAATCCGCGCGGCCCGGATCGAAGTACCATTCGAGATTCAAAAGTAATTGGCCGCAGATGAACGCAGATCGCTCCTTGTCCCGAGGTGCTCTGTCGCCCCGAAGTCAGCCGCTTCCTCGCAGTGGACTTACAGCGTCTGAAGAGTACTGTGTGTCTCGAACTCCTCTGGTGTGCTGGGAAACAAAAACAGAATCTTCCGGTGAAGAGGATGCTGACTGGAGCACGGGGTGATCAGCATTCATCAGCGTTCATCTGCGGCCTTGTCTTTTCGGTGTGTGATGTGGATGTCATCCAACCTCCCCAGGGTGCGGTTCCGACATCGAGCCTCACCGCTTGTTGATCCCATCGATTCGATACACCTTACTGTCCTGCATTTACCACCGCTCGACCCCACTGAAGTGCCCTGGAGACCGCGGAGATGACAAGAGTAACGCCATGAGACGGGCGACGCCGGTGGTCCTGGCCGCCGCGGCGTTGCTGGTCATGCTGGACATCGTCGGCGCGTTGGCCGGCCAGCCGCTGGGCTTCCCCTACTTCCAGCTGGGGGCGGTGTCGCTCTTGGTCTACCTGAGCGTCGGTGTGCTGGGCGCCTGGCGGGCGAGCTTCGCAACTGGAGTCGTGGCTGCCGCCCTGGTCGGTTTTCTCGACGGGACTCTGGGCCCCCTCGCCGCCTGGCTCGTTGGGCCCGGCCCGGTCGGCCAGACCATCACCGAGCCCCGCGTCTTCGCCTACGGCATCACGGTGGTCACGGCTACCGCTGCGGCGGCCGGGCTGATCGGCTCGTTGGCGGGTAGTTGGCTGGAGCGGCGCCGGGGCCTCCGCAGCTCCGGAGTGGTGCCGAGATGATTCATTTTCTTCTTCGGTATCCCATTGGGAGCGAGCCGTGAATCGTCAGCGGGTCAACCTGGACGGTGAGTGGGGGTAGGCCGGAAGAGACGGAAAGGCGGTACGGCGGTAGAATCCAAGGCGGTGGGGAGTGATGCCGGGCTGCTTGAGGAACCCTTCGCGGCGCTCAGGGCAAGCCGTACCGCCCTACCGCAAAATCGGCGGTCCTCCCGACGGCGCGTATCCCGCAGACCAAAGACCCTCCACATCCCATATCCTCGAACCCAAGCACGCCCGCCTGCGGCGGGCCTACATTATGGATTTGGCGTGGACGCCGGCCGGCCCATGAGGGCCGGCCTACAGGATGTCCGCGGTCCTCCGGACCGCGTGTTCCGTTTTTCCGAAACCCTCGATGTCAACATCTCGTTCAACCGCCATGCACGTTTATGGCGGGTATTTGGATGGAAATCGCTTTGAATGGGTCGATTAACGGGAGGGTCTTTGGCATGCGCCGATTTATGTACGCCGGCTCCGTTTCTCCGACACCCTCCATGTCAACATCTCGTTTAACCGCGATACGCGTTAACAGCGGAAGGTGGCGGCAGCTCATGATGGTGGATATTTGGATGGAAATCGCTTTGAATGGGTCGATAAATGGGAGGGTCTTTGGCATGCGGCGTGCGCGCGGTCCGGAGGACCGCCGATTCATGTAGGCCGGCCCTCATGGGCCGGCTGGGCGTACCCGCCCAAACGATCATAAAAGGGGCCCGCCCGTGAGGCGGGCCCTCATGGGCCGGACGGGCGTATATGTTGCCGGGGAGATCGCCGAAAGCTGCAATTCGGCCCCTCGCTCGCTCAGGTGACAGCCCAGCTCGCTTTTCAGCCGCGCATTTCCGGGTCGGCTGCCGCCAAAATGTGTGAGTCTCGTCACAGAACCCTCGCGTCAAATCCACACCTTGTCAACGCATAGAGGGGCGCGAGATTCTAGGCATGACGCACGCACGCGCATACAAGAGATCTCGCGATCAGGAGGAACCCATGTCCGGCTCAAAGACCTTCCTCGGTGGCGTGACCATCGGCGCAGGCCTTGCCTATTTGATGGATCCCGAGCAAGGCAGGTCGCGTCGTGAACGGCTGGCCCGGAGATTGGCTCCGCTGGTGGACGAGGCTCGCCGGATCTTCGAGACGAGTCCGGCCGAATCGGTCGGCGCGGGCTTTCTGCGCTACGGCACGCGCGTCGGAGACATCCAGGGACTCGGCGCGGCTACGCTCAGACTCGGCGGCTCAGGATCGCTTCCGACCGAGGTCTCCACCACCGCCCTGCGCTTGGCCGGTGCGGCGCTCGCGCTCTACGGCCTCATCCGTCGCGGAACATTCGGTGCCATGTTGCGGACCCTGGGCACCGGCCTGCTGGTGGGCACCGCGGGCCGCGGTGGGTTGACAGTGGCCGGTGGCCCGGCACTCGAACGCCGTCGGGCGGTGGACGTTCAGAAGACGCTGCACATCGAGGCGCCGCTCGACCAGGTTTACGCGTTCTGGAGCAACTACGAAAATTTCCCGCTGTTCATGTCACACGTTCGGGAAGTGGAGGATCTCGGCGAAGGACGCTCGCACTGGAGCGTGAGGGGGCCAGGAGGAGTGCCCATCGAATGGGACGCGATCCTCACCCAGCAGACCCCGGACGAGGTCATAGCCTGGCGAAGCGAGCCCGGGTCTATGCTGGAGAATGCCGGAATCATCCGCTTCATGGCGAGCGGCAGTGGGACCCGAGTCGATTTGCGGTTCTGTTACCACCCGCCGGCCGGGGGTGCGGGTCAGGCTGTGGCCGAGCTGCTGGGCTCCGATCCCAGGGCAAAACTGAACGAGGACCTTGGGCGCATGAAAGCTCTGCTCGAGGCTACCACGAGGAGTGGATTGCATGGCAAGGAATCTCGGTCGTAAATACGCGACCATGAGCGAAGAGGAGCGCCGCCGCTTCGCGCTCGAGGAGGAGGAGGGAACGAGAGAGCTCCCCGCTGAGCTGACCTTCGACGAGCCGCGAGATCCCGACAACCTGGGCCCGCACTTCTCCAGCATAAAGGCGGAAGTCGCCGATCCCGAGCACCGCGACGGGATGAGCGCACTCCTCGACGACGAGCAGCATGAGCGCGCTGTGCAAGAGGCGGCAAAAAGGCGGCCGAAGCCGGATTCGGCGCGAAGGAAGGAAAATGCCGAGAACGACACCGAGAAAAAGCCCTGACAAAATGCAATTGGTGCTGGCTGCGGCTCTCGGATCGGTGTGGGTAGCACGGATGCTGAGATCCAACGGCAACTACTCTCTGAGCGGCCGGACTGTGCTTATCACCGGCGGCTCGCGAGGGCTAGGCCTGGCGCTCGCGCGGGAAATGGCCGGTCGAGGTGCCCGGCTCGCCATCTGCGGCCGGGATCCCGAGTCGCTGGAGCGGGCCCGTACCTCGCTTGCGCGGCTTGGCGCCGAGGTCATCGCGGTGCCGTGCGATGTGACCGACCAGGGATCGGTCCAGGGGCTGGTGGAGCAAGTTCGGGGAAGGCTGGGGCCGATTGATGTTCTCATCAACAACGCGGGAGTGATCGAGGTCGGACCGGCGGAGACCATGTCGCTGGCCGATTACCAGGAGGCGATGGCTACGAACTTCTGGGGCATGCTGTATCCGACGCTCGCTGTGCTGCCCGAGATGCGGGAGCGCAAGACCGGCCGCATCGTGAACATCACCTCGATCGGTGGGAAATTGGGAATTCCGCATCTTTTGCCCTACAGTGCCAGCAAGTTCGCCGCGGTCGGCTTCTCTCAAGGTCTCCGGGCCGAGTTGGCGGGCGAGGGCATCAAGGTCGTCACTGTGGTGCCGGGGCTCATGCGTACCGGGAGCCCCCGCAACGCCATCTTTCGTGGCCAGCACCGGTCGGAGTATGCCTGGTTCAGCATCAGCGATGCGCTACCGGGGTTATCTATCAGCGCTGAGCGTGCGGCGCGGCGGATTGTAGAGGCGTGCCGCCGGGGCGACGCGGAGGTCTTGTTCCCCGTAACCGCGCGGGTTGCAGCGGTGGCGAGCGCCTTGGCCCCCGGCCTCACAGCTGACTTGCTCGGGGTAGTCGATCGGCTGCTGCCGGAGGCCGGAGCTCCGCCGGCGGCGCGCCGGAAGGGGGCGGAGAGCCAGTCCTGGCTCTCCCCGTCCTGGCTCACTCGCTTGGGTGATCGTGCCGCGAGGAAGTACAATCAGATGGCCCCGGCTCGGGGCGAGACCACATAAATCAACACTTCGGCTTTTTTGCAAAGGACGGGCTATGGCATCGACTTATAACGGCATCGTCTCCGACGAGAGCTGGGAAAACCTGCGGAGACCGCAAGAGCACGAGGACACCGTCAACGTCGGAAAGACCGAACGGGTGATATCGGGCCTGGCCGCGGCCGCGGTGGCAGCTGTGGGTCTTCGCCGGAAGCGGCTCCGGCCGCTACTCCTGCCAATAGCAGGAAGTCTACTGTCCCGGGCGGTCACCGGCCGCTGTCCCGTGAACCGGGCACTCGGCCGCAACACCGCAAGAGGCGGCCGCGTCGGTCCGGTCGCGAGCGTTCGCCGGGGCGAGGGGATCAAAGTGGAAAGGAGCGTTCTGGTAAACCGGCCGGTTCAGGAGGTCTACCGCTTCTGGCGGAACTTCGAGAATCTGCCGCGTTTCATGGATCACCTGGAGTCGGTTACCGTGATCGATGAGACGCGATCCCACTGGGTCGCTAAGGCCCCGGCGGGCGGCAGGGTGGAGTGGGATGCCGCCATCCACAACGAGATCGAGAACGAGCTCATCGCGTGGCGGTCGCTTCCCGGCTCCGATGTCGATAACGCCGGCTCGGTACACTTCACGCCGACCGGCGACGGCAGCCGAACCGAGGTGCGCGTAGTGTTGAGCTACGAGCCGCCCGCCGGTAAGCTGGGCGCCGTTGTTGCCAAACTGCTTGGCGAGGAGCCGTCGAAGCAGGTGGACGACGATCTGCGCCGGTTCAAACAGGTCATGGAAGCGGCCGAGATCCCGGGTAATTCCAGACATCCCGCCGGCCGGATGTAAGACATCGAATGAGTACCGGGTCTCCCCGCTCGACCTACGACTGCGTCGTCGTAGGCGCGGGGCCCGCCGGCCTCAGCGCGGCGCTGATGCTGGGGCGCTGCCGCCGAAACGTGCTGGTCTGCGATGTCGGCGAGCCGAGGAATGCCCGGTCCGGGGGACTCCACAACTACCTGACCCGTGACGGTATTCGCCCGACTGAATTTCTCGAGCTGGCGCAGAAGGAGGTCCAGCGTTATCCGACCGTTGAGCTCCGGAGGGTCGAGGTTCTGGACGCCACGCGCTCGACTGACGGATTCCGCATCGTGTGTGCCGATGGCCGCCAACTCGGCGCCAGCAAGCTCCTTCTCGCCACCGGTGTAGTTGACGAGCTGCCCGAGATCGAAGGCCTCGCGCCGCTGTACGGAACCAGCGTGCACCACTGCCCGTACTGTGACGCGTGGGAGTGGCGGGACCAGCCGCTCGCGATCCACGGACGCGGTGAGGAGAGCTCCGCGCTGGCTCTGACCCTCACCGTATGGACCGAGGATCTGGTCCTCTGCAC
>DASXRM010000156.1:0-14359 GCA_036506575.1 Gemmatimonadales bacterium
GGCCGAATGCGCCGCCACTGGCAGCGGCGCGGGCCGTCAAGGCCCGGCCCGGGAGGCCCAGCCCCCGGACCCCGAACTGGGACGACTGCGCGAATACCATCCCCGGCGCGGCCGCCAGGAGCAGCAGCGGAAGAGAGCGCCGCACTCAGGGATTCTCGAACGGAAACGAGAGCAGATAGCTGACCCGAAGCCGGGGACGTACCGCTGGATCGGGCGCACGGGTAGAGTAGAACAGAGGCCGGGAGAAGCTCGCAGCCTCGAGATCCGGAGCCATCGATAGCACGAGCGCTGACGGGCGCGCCGTTGCGCCCAGCCAGAGCTCGACCAGCCGGACCGCCTCGAAGTCAACCGTTCCGCTGGTTCCAGCCTCCAGAGTGTCCGCCGGTACTCGACCAGCGGTGGAGTTGACCGGCGATTTTGCTCCCAGATCGGCCAACACGGCCCGGGCCTGGAGCCGCGCAGGATCGGTGGGGAGTCCGCTGATCGGCACGACCGGGGTGAGCTCGAGCGTCGCACGAACGATGGTGGCCGAATCTCTGAGCCGTGCCGGGAGCTGGAACCTGAGCAGTGCCCTCGAGGACGGCTCTCCCCCCACGGCAAGCAACGTGGAGTCTTCGGCCTGCTGGATCGGAGGAACAAACGAATTGAAGGCAGCGGTAAGGGGGAACGACCTCAGCTTGGCAGTGCCGGTATCGGGGATGTCCAGCGTGGCGTAGGTGACAAAGGCCGGCCCCGTCCCACTGGCGGTGGCTCCCAGCCGGACCCCAGTTGGCACTGGAGCCTCGACGCGAACACCCAGCGCAAGGACCCCGCTGTCGGCTGCGGGTATCTCCACTCGACTCAGATCGACGCCCTGAAGCACCGTCCGAACCGTGCCGGCCTTCACCGAATCGGGTACCGCGATGGTCGTAACGAGATTTCCGGGTGCGAATGCCGGATCAACGTCCGCGAATGTGGTGGTGGAGTCTATCGTGGTCGGCAAACGATAGAGTTGAAGCTGCACTCCACTCAGAGTGGTGTCCCGCGCGACAATGGTGAAGCCCAACGCGACAGAATCGATGGTATAGGCCCGGAGCGTGTCCCGCACGCTGACCGAATCGCTGCGCCGGAGAAACCGCACGATAGCCCGTTGCTCGACACCCTGAAGCCCATTAGACACCAGCAGCGCCGCCGCAGTATTCGGTTGAACGTAGCCCCGGAAGCTGCTGTCAGCGCCTAGGATCGGGTTGAGAACCTCATCGAATACCTGAGGCGTTCCACCGGGACAGAGCGCGGGACAGTCGCCCGGAGCGGTCAGCCTTTCCTGACAGCCCGATATGACGATAGTGCTCAACAGGAGGAGGGTCCGAAGCCTCACTGCAGCTGCTCCGGACCAAAGGCGGCGGGAAGCAGATCGGACAGCAGCCAATCGATGGTGCGCTTCGACCCTACACCTAGGATTGGTAGGTTGAGCCCGAACTCCGCCAGCACCTGCCGGCAGGCCCCACACGGGGCCGCCGGCGGATCGACGTCAGATACCACAACCGCGCGGCGGAAATGCCGAGCCCCGGCGCTGACCGCGGCGCAAATGGCCGCCCGCTCCGCGCAAATAGTGAGGCCATAAGAGGCGTTCTCGACATTGCAGCCTAGATATACGCTGCCGTCCGTGGCTTCGAGCGCAGCCCCAACCCGGAAGTTGGAGTACGGTGCGTAAGCCCGGGCCTGCGCGCTCCGGGCCGCGGAGATGAGGGAATCAGCCAAGCCACACCTCAGAAAGAAACGAGGTTCCAGCCGCAAGAGCCGGTACCTCGAGAAACTCGGCCACCGTCTGACCGATATCCGCGAATGTGCCGCGGCGGCCCAGATCCACCGGTCGAATTCTGGATCCAAGCACGAGCAGTGGAACTACCTCGCGCGAGTGATCGGTCGAAGGCGTGGTCGGATCGTTGCCGTGGTCGGCGGTAAAGATAACGAGGTCCTGGTCTCGGACCTCTCCGAGCAGCTGAGGCAATACCCGATCGAGCTCCCGAAGCCCGGCGTAGAATCCGGGAACGTCGTTGCGGTGCCCCCAGGTTTGATCGAATTCGATCACGTTGGCCAGGAGTAGCCCGCACTCCATGGTCTTCAGCGCGATCTGGATCAGGGCATAGGCCTCGCCATTTGTCACCGTGTGAACGCTGGTAATCCCGCGCCCGGCGAACAGGTCATCCACTTTGCCTACGCCCATCCGGGGCACCCCGTGCTCGGCGAGCCGGTCGAGTAGGGTCGGAGCCGGGGGAGGCAGGCTGAAGTCCCTCCGGTTAGCAGTGCGCCTCCAGGCACCCGGCTCGCCTGAGAATGGCCGGGCTATGACCCGGGAGACTCCCTGCTCACCCCGAAGCAGCGTACGAGCGATGCCGCATGCGGCGTACAGCTCGGCGAGAGGCACCTTGGCTTCATGAGCTGCCACTTGGAAGACGCTGTCCGCCGAGGTGTACACGATCCAGCGGCCGGTACGGCAGTGCTCGGCGCCATACTCATCCAGAACGGCGGTTCCTGACGCAGCCTTGTTGCCTAGGACCCCGCGCCCGGTGCGTTGGCTGAATTCATCGATAAGCGCGGCAGGGAAGCCCTGAGGATAGGTGGGGAATGGCTGTGGTAAAATCAGCCCGCAGATCTCCCAGTGGCCGGTGGTGCTGTCTTTGCCTGGACTGGCCGGCTCGCACACCCCCCACGCAGCCCGGGGGGCCGGGGAAGGATCCATGCCCTCGAGAACAGCACAGCCGCCCAGTCCCACCGCTTCCAGTTCGGGAAGCGACAAGCCACCAACGGCGCGCGCGACGTTGCCGAGCGTGTTGCTGCCGGAGTCTCCGTAGAGATCGGTGTCGTGCGCGGGTCCGATGCCGAGACCATCGAGAACGATGATGGCGGCGCGCCGCATTACGCCTTCGGCATGGTTTGCACGTACCGGAAACGGAGGGTCGTGACCGCCTGATCGAGCAACTGCTTCTCGTCCGACTCAAGGTGGCCCGAGGTCTTATCGGCGAGCATCCCCAGAGTATCGATCAGCGTCTGAGCCAGTTTGCGCGAATCACCGAGTCCCTCGGCACCCGGTGGCATCTGGCCGGCCAGCGCGGCTTCAGCCTGTTGCGCCAGGCCCAATATGAGAGATGCGAAGTGGGGATTCACCTGGATCCTTGGTATCGCCGTATCACCCGGGGCCCTAGTCTGGTCAGCAGCTCGTAGGAGATGGTGCCGGCACTTTCCGCCTGTTGGTCGAGGGAGACGAGGCCGCCGTACACTGTCGCCACATCGCCGATCGCGACTCTCTCGTCGACTAACGCCATGCACATATCCATGGTGACCCGTCCGACTACAGGTACTAGTCTGCCGTGCAGTTCGATTTCGCGGGGGCGTTGGGCCCGGCCACCGTCGGCTGCTGCCCGGGGAAAACCATCGGCGTATCCCACGGCGAGCGTCGCGATCACACCGGTCTGCTCGGCCCGCCAGGTGGCGCCGTAACCCACCGTATCGCCGGCATCGACCGAACGAACAGCAACCACTCGTGCTCGCAAGGCTGCCACGGGCCGCGGCACAGTGCTGCCGGCCGCTCCTCCGTAGAGAAAGATTCCCGGGCGGACCAGATCTCCGGCGTAACCCTTCCCCCGCAGTGCGGCAGCGCTGTTGGCGGCATGGACAAACGGGGGACGCCGTGGCAGCGACCGGAGCGTCTCCTGAAAGCGCTCCCATTGGAGGGCGGTGGTATCGGTGTCCGACTCTGCGGCGATGAAGTGGGTGAACACCCCTTCCCACCCTCCGGCGGTCGCGAGTGTCGCACGGAGCCGGTCCAGGGCGGCACCGTCGTTCCAGCGCACCCCTGCCCTGCTCATGCCCGAATCGATTTCGACGTGAAATGGCCGCCCGGTCTGCGCGGTCCAGGCTTCGAGAGTTGATGGATCGCCGATTGAGGGACGCAGGTCGAGCTCGAGGTGGCGTTCGATCCACGGCGGGACAAGCGGTGTCACGACAAGGAGAGGTCGAGTTACACCGGCAGCCCGAAGCGTCGCTGCCTCATCTACGGAGGCTACGCCGAAACCCCAGGGATCCAACGGTTCCAGGGCCCGCGCGACCTCCACCGCACCCAACCCGTAACCGTTAGCTTTGATCATCGGCAGCAGCCGGCTGCCACTGACCGCCGCAACCGTCCGCGCATTGGCCACCAGCGCAGCCAAGTCCACGTCCACCCAGGCCCGCGTCGTCTCGGAGGAAAAGGTCATTGGGCAAACCGGCGGGTATGATATTCGGCACGGGGGATAAATGCAAGACAATTCAGCGCTTGGGCGCGCTATGACGATCGTGCGCGATCTCCGGAATCGGTGCCCTTGGGACCGGGCTCAAACCGCGGAAACGCTGCGGCCCTACCTGGTCGAAGAGGTGCTCGAGTTGGACCACGCGTTGGCCGAAGGGGATGTGGCAGCCATCCGAGGGGAGCTGAGCGATCTCCTGCTCCACCTGGCCTTTCAACTGGTGATCGCAGAAGAGGGCGGCGAGTTCACCTCGGATCAAGTTGTGGCTGAGCTCGAGGCCAAGATGCGCCGCCGCCACCCTCATCTGTTCGACTTGGGACAAGGGGAGCCGTGGGAGAATATCAAGCGCCGGGAGCGGCGAGGCCAGGTGCTGGCCGGCATCGTTCCCACTCTCCCATCGCTGCTCATGGCCTTCCGATTACAGGAGCGCGCGGCCTCGGTGGGTTTCGACTGGCCCGATGTGGCGGGTCCGCTGCGGAAGGTGCACGAGGAGCTCGCGGAGGTTGAGGGGCACTTGCCTACCGAGGCCGGTGACGGCCACCTAGCCGATCGCGACCCCAACGCCCCCGGGCGGCCCCCCAGCCCGGAGTTGGTGGACGAGGTGGGAGATCTGCTCTTTGCAGTCGTCAACCTCGCGCGTAAGGCCAAGGTGCAGCCTGGGCCTGCTCTGGACCGCGCCAACCGAAAGTTTCGCCGGCGATTCGAGGAGATCGAGCGGCTCGCCGCCGAGCGGGGGATCGATGTCGCGTCGGCGGGGTTGGAGGTGTTGGACGGGCTGTGGGACGAAGTCAAAACCGCGAATGCAAAAAAGGCGTCAACAGTAAACAGCGAACGGTGAACGGGATGGGGTTGGGCCCGTTTACCGTTTACGGTTCACCGTTCACGCTTTTCGTCACGGGTACAAACGATGAATCTGTCGGGGGAAGGCGATCGCCTCCCGGATATGCGGAATGCCGCAGATCCAGGCTACCGTCCGTTCGATACCAAGCCCGAAACCGGAGTGCACGAAAGTTCCGTATTTGCGGAGGTCCAGGTACCAGCGGTACGCCTCAGGATCCAGCCCCTGCTCTTTGATCCGGGCCAGCAGCTTGTCGTAGTCATCCTCCCGTTGAGAGCCCCCGATGATCTCGCCATACCCTTCCGGAGCCAGGCAATCGTTGTTCAACACGGTGTGAGGATCCTCGGGGTTTTCCTTCATGTAGAAGGCCTTCACCTGCTTGGGATAGTTGTAGACGAAGACCGGGCGGTCGTATTCGCGGGCCAACAGGGTCTCGTCGTCCCCTCCCAGATCACTGCCCCACGCGATGTCCGAACCGAGTGCGTTGAGGCGGGCGACTGCGTCGGTATACGAGATGCGAGGAAAGGGCGGCTGCACCCGTTCGAGCGCAGCAGTGTCGCGCTCGAGCTCCTTCAGGTCCTCGCGCCGCCGGTCCAGGGCCCGGCTCACCAGATAGCTGACAAATTCCTGCTGCAGCCGCATGTTC
The DNA here is from genome assembly GCA_036506575.1 of Gemmatimonadales bacterium. Taxonomy (GTDB): domain Bacteria; phylum Gemmatimonadota; class Gemmatimonadetes; order Gemmatimonadales; family GWC2-71-9; genus CAVVWJ01. Next base: position 5,750 of record DASXRM010000156.1, read on the forward strand.
GCGTCGGAGTCGTTGAACGCTACCTCGGGCTCGACCATCCAGAACTCGGTCAGGTGGCGTCGAGTTTTCGACTTCTCTGCCCGGAAGGTAGGACCGAAACAATAGACCTTGCCCAGGGCCGCCGCGGCTGCTTCGACATAGAGCTGCCCGGTTTGCGCCAGATATGCTTTCCCGAGATCGAAGTAATCGGTCGCGAACAGGTTGCCGGCCTCTTCCCCGATGGCACCGGTGAGGATGGGCGTGTCGACCAGGACAAACCCGCGATCGTAGAAGAAATCGCGGATGGCCTGCACCACCTCGTGACGCACCCGAGCCACGGCGGCCTGGCGCCGGCTCCGAAGCCACAGATGTCTATGCTCGAACAGGAAAGTCGTCCCATGCTCTTTGGGAGTGATCGGATACTCCGGACTGGCTCCAAGCAGCTCGAGGGCCTGCACCGTGAGTTCGTAGCCGCCGGGCGAACGCGGCTCCTTCCGAACGGTACCGGTCATGGCCACACTGCTCTCCTGGGTCAACGATCCGAACGTCGACCAGGTCGCCTCCGGCACTTCCTTCTTCGACAGGACCCCTTGTACGTAACCCGAGCCGTCGCGCACCACCAGGAAGGCGATCTTTCCGCTCGACCGGGTCGTCACCACCCACCCGCGGATGGTGACCGTTTGGCCCACGTGCGCGGGGAGCCCGCTGATGTCTACCGCCGCCATGCTGTATCCGCTGGGAGAATGGCTTTGCCTCGAGGAGCGTTGAGTCTAGTCCTGCTGGTGGGGGGCGTCAACGCGGGCTGCGTGAACTTTCGCCCGCCTCCGGCACCGATTGCCGCGAGTGTGGCGGGACACGCGCCCACCCCGGTCTGGACCGCGCGAGCCGGCCGTAGGTTCAGCGGCCCGATCGAGATGGAGGACAGCACCCTCTATGGCGGCAGCATCGATCGCAAAGTCTACGCGGTGAACCTGGTGAGCGGAGACGTACGGTGGTCCGTGCGGCTCCCCGGCATGATCGTGGGTGGGGTGCTTCTGGCGGGGGACACCATCTTCGTCGCGACCTCCCGGCCCCAGGGGAGGGTCAGCGCCCTGCGTCGGGACACCGGCAAACAGATCTGGCGGACGTCGACGCCTCCGATAGGAGCTCCCTTGGCTCTGGTAGATGGGGTGCTGCTGGCCGAGACTCAACAGGGCGAGGTCTTGGGAATCGACCCTTCCGGGGGAAAGATTCGTTGGCGACGCAAGGTGGGTGTCGCCCGAATCGCGGCGGTCCCCGCTGGGCCTGGTGGGGTGCTCGTGGCAACGACCGACACGCTCTACCGTCTGAGTAGCGCCGATGGCACGGTCACCGATCGAGCGGCCTCGCCGGGCGCCATCGTCTCCGGCTGGCTCGCTCACCGAGGCGCGCTGATTGCGGGGACCACCGACTCTCAGGTGGTATCCATTCGCCCCGACGACCTGCGCCTCAACTGGACCGCCAGAGTGGACGCTCCGGTGCTCGGCTCGCCGGCTGCCCTGGGGGACACGGTCTTTGTCGCGAGCCGTACCGGCACCGTCTATCGCATCGGCCCGGAAGATGAACCTCATCCGAAGGCTATCGCCTTCCTGGGGTGGGCCGTCACCACACCGGTTACGATCGCCGGCCGGCAGGTACTTCTGGGCGGTGCCGACGGTATGATCCGGGCACTTCGGCCCGATGGGAGCGAGATCTGGCGGGTGCGCGTCTGGCGGCCGGTGGAACTGGGCCCGGTGGTTCTGAGCGACGGACTGATCGCCGTGGGCGGCAACGGCGATCTCCACCGGTTTCGCCAATGATGCGCGCCTGCTCTCTGGTGGTCGCGCTCGTTCTGTTGGCTGGACGTGCCGAAGCCCAGGGACTGAGCCCCTTGGTCAAATACGGCAAGTGGGTCCTGGTGGCGGGTTCGGTCGGAATGAACTACCTCGCGATTCGGGCCCATGAGAAGGCCGAGGATTCCTTCGATGCGCTGGAGTCGCGCTGCCTCGAGGTGCGCGCGCGGTGCAGCCTGGGACCTGAGGGGCGGTATCTCGATCCGGAGATCGAGGCCTTTTATCAAGGCTCGCTGCGATACGATCGGATCGCCCGTGGATGGCTCATCGGCGGGGAGACCGCGCTGGCCGGTGCCGCCGTGTTGTTCGTGTGGGAGCTGACCCGACCCAAGAGCCGGCCCGGTAACATTCCGTTCGAGCCGGAGGTGCGCAGCTTGCGCGGCGGGACGGGTTTGGGGCTGCGCGTAACGTTTTAGGTAATGCGGATTCTCCTTCAAGTTTTTGCACCACAGAGGCACAGAGGACACAGAGGTGACGTCATCCATTAATGATTCGGTAGAGTCCGCTTCGGAGTACCTCCACATTGAAGTTGATCAATAGGCCAAGACGACATCCGGTCAACTTTAAGTAGGTCAACACTTGTGCCCGATGAATGGGAAGGACTTTTCCGACTGCCTTTACTTCAACGATCACGGATTGGTTTACGACTATGTCGAGGCGGTAGCCGCAGTCCAATTGGAGACCGCGGTATCGAACCGGCAGAGCAACCTGTTCTTGGAACCTGATTCCGCGCAGCGACAACTCCCTACAGAGACACGTCTCGTACGCAGACTCCAGAAGGCCTGGGCCAAGCCGACGGTGGACTTCGATGGCCGCTCCCACAATGTCGTGAGTTCGATAGCGAAAGGAGCCCTCTGTGTCCCTCTGTGCCTCTGTGGTGAATCATTGCCAAACACTGCGAGCACCCCCGCCGCGTCGATACCCAGTTAACGCAGGTCGGATCGTTGCGCCGGACCCCCTAGCCTACCCGGAACAACTCCACCGCACGCGGGTACCGCGCGACCGCGCGCTCCCGGAGCCGCTGATTCTCCCGGCGCTGGAGCGCCGGATCGGCCGCAATGATGGTCGTGGCCAGCTGCCGCGCCCGGGTGAGTAGATCCGCGTCGGGCGGCAGTCGGGCGTGGCGGACCTCGAACCCTCCCGACTGCCGAGCCCCGATCAGGTCTCCCATCCCCCGCTCGGCGAGGTCAAGCTCCGCGATCTTGAACCCGTCCTGCGTTGAGGCGAATCCGTGCAGCCGATCGGGCGTGGGCCCCTCGGTGAGTAGGATGCAGTAGCTCTCCTCTGCCCCCCGTCCGATGCGACCTCGGAGCTGATGGAGCTGGGCCAGTCCGAATCGGTCAGGATGCTCGATCAGCATGATGTTGGCATTGGGCACGTCGATACCGACCTCGATCACCGTGGTGGCCACCAGCACATTTAGCTGGCCGCTCCGGAACCGGCGCATGACGTCATCTCGCTCCTCACCCTTCAGGCGCCCGTGAACCAGCCCAACTTCGAGCTCGGGCCAACGCGCCGCGAGCGTCTGGACCATCGTGGTTGCTGCGCGTAGATCGGCGCGCTCCGATTCTTCGATGACCGGCAGCACGACATAGGCCTGCCTGCTTTTGCCACACTCCACTCGGATGAAGTCGAGGACCCGTTCCCGTTGTCCGGTGCTCCGAACGGCCGTTCGCACCGTTCCCCGCCCCGGCGGCCGTTCCCTCAAGGTCGACACGTCGAGGTCGCCGTACACCGTGAGGGCGAGTGAGCGGGGGATCGGCGTAGCGGTGAGGAGCAGGACGTCGGGCGCCACTCCCTTCCCGATCAAGGCGGCCCGTTGCTCCACCCCGAATCGGTGCTGTTCGTCGATGACCACCAGGCCGAGCCGCTTGAACGACACTACCTCCTGAAGGAGGGCATGGGTGCCGACAGCCAGGCGCGCCTGGCCGCTGGCGAGACGCTTGCGCACCGCCGCCTTTTCGGCTGCGGTCTGACGCCCGAGCAGCAACTCCGGTCTAAGCTGGATCGGCTCCAGCAGCTTCTCCAGCGTGGCGCCGTGCTGCTCCACCAACAGTTCGGTGGGAGCCATGAACACAGCCTGGAAGTCGTTTTCGATAGCCAGCAGCATGGCGAAGAGCGCGACCACAGTCTTTCCGGTGCCCACGTCTCCCATGAGGAGTCGGTGCATCCGTTCCGGAGCCGTCATGTCGCCGGTGATCTCGCGGAGGGCGCGTTGCTGGTCGCCGGTGAGCTCCCAGGGCAAGCTCTCCTTGAGGCGCGTAGTCAGATCACGCTTGATGCTGAAGGAGACGCCGCTCCGATGCCGCTTGGCCACCGCTCGCGCGCGAATCAGCATCAGCTGCAGGTCGAACAGTTCATCGAAGGCGAGCCGGCGTCTTCCCCGCTCGGCTTCCTCCAATGACGCCGGCCGGTGAACCGATCGCAGCGCCTCGGGCAGCGCCGGGAGATCGAGGCTGCGACGCAACGTCTCAGGCAAGACATCGTCGGAGAGCGCGACCAGCCCATCGAGATGCCGTTCGATCAGCGAGCGGATGACCTTGTGGCTGAGCCCCTCGGTCGCGGGATAGACCGGCAGGATCTTTCCGCTGGTGAGCGGATCGGCGTCACCGTCCGCGTCGGCCAGGATCACGTATTCCCGCGGCACCATCTGTCTGCCGTGATAGAAGCGGATCGGGCCCGAGACAAGGAGCGTCTGTCCAACCACTATGGTGCGATCGAGAAACGGCTGGCCGGGCCAGACACATTCCAACAGACCGCTGTCATCCCGGAGGACCGCGTGAAATATCCGAAGACCGCGACGGGTCGGGAGCACGCCTTTGGCGACCACGCGGCCTACACAGGCGACCTCGTGCCCCAGCTCAGCCTTGGCAAGCGGAGTGAGCGCCGAGGCGTCCACGTAGCGATGAGGCAGATGCCAGAGAAGATCCCGAGCGGTGCGGATGCCTAGCCGGGCCAGCGCCTCGGCGCGCCGCTCACCGATGCCCTTGAGGAACTGGACCGGAGTGTCGAGACGGGGAGCGGTTGGGGCGGAACGGATCGGCATCGCCTTACGACGCCTCGACGGGCGCCTCGGCGAGGAGGTTTTCGGCGAATCGCTCGGGATCGAACGGTTCGAGGTCCTCTACCGATTCACCTAATCCGATGAACCGAATCGGGAGCCCGAGCTCCTTTCGGAGCGCCGCCACGGCCCCGCCCCGCGCGCTGCCATCGAGCTTGGTGACGACAATCCCCGTGGGGGACACCGCCTGAGAGAAGAGTCTTCCCTGCTGGATCGCATTTTGTCCCACGGTACCGTCGAGAATCAGGAGTGTTTCGTGGGGCGCGCCGGGCAACCGGCGAGCGACCACCCGGGAGATCTTCCGAAGCTCGTCCATCAGGCCTTCTTGGGTATGCAGCCGGCCGGCGGTGTCGATGATAACCGTGTCGAGCCCGCGCGAGCCGGCGGCGTCGATCGCGTCGAATGCGACCGAGGCCGGATCGCCCCCTGGGGAGCCGGCGACACAGGGAAGCCCAAGCCGGTTGGCCCATATCTGCAGTTGGGCGATAGCGCCGGCACGATAGGTGTCGGCGGCGGCAAGCAGTACCCTGCGGCCTTCCCGCTGGAGTCGCCAGGCCACTTTCGCGGCGGTAGTTGTCTTGCCGGTTCCGTTCACGCCGACGAGAAGAATGACGGTAGGCCCCGGCTCAGCCCGGGCCAGGGTACCCGGATCTTCGGGACCTTCGAGCATTCGGGCCAGGCGATCCTGCAGGGAGCGTTTGAGGTCGGCCTCCGTCTTGAGCTTGCCGCGGCGGACCTCGTCCTCCAGCGCCTGAGTGAGCTCCACCGTGGCGGCCACGCCGAAGTCGGCTTCGATGAGCACCCGCTCCATGTTCTCGATATCGTCGGCATTCAGTCCCCGGATGAGCGCGCCGACATCGGTGAGCGCGATACGCTTGATGCGGGACCAGACGCTCTGCTTGTCGGCGCCTCCCAGTCGGTTCGGTCTCATCGTTGGTTTTTCCGCGGACGTAGGTGCCGAAATGTATCACGTCACCGAAGTCCGAGCCGCCGGCGAGCGAACCATTCGCCCGACAATGCCAGAACGCAGATTCCGAACAGCCAGATCCAATCGCGGGCCGATGTCCGGGTGCTGGACCCGGTGGCGCGCGCTTTATGAGCGGTGAGGGTCACCGGATGAGGGATTAGCTCGTCGGAGTAACGCTCTACCGCAACGGTTCCTCCGCCACCGCTTCCCAGTCGGTACCGGTAGTCTCCCGGTTGCAGCCATACGGGGGCTCGGCCATCGCCGTCGAAATGCAGCGTATCGACGCCTTGTCCCGCCTCGCCGGACCAGGAGACGATCTGCGGGGTTGCTGAGCCGTTGCCCACCCACTCGAAGATCACGGGACGGCCGTTCGCAACCACCGGCTCTATCGGTCGGGCGAGACCGCGGGCGGAATCGGCGCCACCGAGGAGCCAGCTCGCGGTAGCGGCCACCCACGAGCGATAGCTCTGCTCGCTTGCGCCTCCCCGAAAGGCCCAACGCCAGAGTCCATCGGCCGCGACGCCGACCTCCCGGGTTCGGCCGTCCTGGCGCCCAAAGACAGCGGGTCTCTGGGGACCTCTCCGGCCAAGTTGCGCATAGAGCGCGACCCAGTCGCGAGGGGCGGGTTGCATCGGAGTGAGCTGAATGGCAGGGGGGAACGAGTCCACCGGCTGCCCCAGAAACGCTCCGGCCACCGGTGAGTCATCGGCAGCGATGAGGTACCAGTCTCCCGGCACCTGGACTTCGCCACCCTCTCCGCTGGGCCAGCGCCAGATTCCTCGCGCCCGGCTCCCTTCCGCCAACCCTCCAACCCCGCCCTTGAGCACCAGCAGGTCGGCCCGGCGTGCCGCGCGCCGTACCTGCTCGGCCGGCACGGCTCGAAGATCAGTCATCGACCGCCAGCGGTTGCCTTCGAGCCGCACGTAGCCTCGTACTGGCAACTGGCCAACCTCACGCAGAGTCTGATACAGAAACCGGCTGTCCCAGTCCGCGGGTCCGGCCAGGAAAACCACCCCTGGCGTGGCCGCCACTGTGACCAGGTGGAGACGGGTGTCGGTCCGCGGTTCGGCGTCTCCGCTTTGCACCAACCTCACCCGAAGCACATGATCGCCAGGCGACAACCCGGCTGAAGGGACCACGATGCGTGCCCGTCCGGCGGCCTTTCCCTTGAGGCGTACGATCCGCTTGGCCAGTCTCGTGGTTCCCGAAACGACCTCCACCGCTACCGTGTCGCGGGTTTCTCCTCCGCTGGCCTCGACCTGGAGCTCCAGCGGAATCGAGTCGCCCGCGCTCACCCGGCTGGGGCCGGACACTAGGCTGATGGCGAGATCGGCACGTTGGTCGCGTGGGAAGAGCCGGACCCCGCTCCGCGCCAGAATGTCAGCCGGAATCTCCCGGCCATCCTCGATCTCCCCGTCACTCACGATGATAACGGGGCGATCGGACGCGGAGGCCGCGATCAGCGCCGGCGCAAGCAGGGATCGGCCGCGGGTCGGCGCGGTATCACTGCTGAGCCGCTCATCGCCGAAGCTCAGTATCTCGCCCCAGCGCAACGCCGAATCCCGAGCCTCGCGCCAGTGCCCACCGGCGGCCCCGAGGCTGAGCGAAGCGTCGAGCAGAACCAGAGGGCGGAGTGGAGCTCCCCGCGCCGGGCAGCTCAGGTTGACGAGCAGAAGACCGAGTGCGGTCCACGCAAGCGCTCGGCACAGGAGAGCCACCCAGGCACGGCGCCCCAGTCGCTCCAGTCCCAGGTAGGTGAACGCGGAGAGGCCGAAGGCCAGGAGAACTGCCAGTCCCGCGATAAGCATCAACGGAGGCGAGAGCAGGCGGCGGCTTCGAGTCCCTCGGCCAGGCTCAGGCGTCCCTCATACAAGGCTCGTCCCACGATGACTCCCGCGAGCCCGGCTTGACAGGCTGCGCGAATGTCGGCCGTCCCGGCCACCCCTCCACTGGCAATCACCCGTGCCCCGAGCTTCTGCAGCGCTACGGCACCGGTCAGATCGGGGCCTCCTAGCATGCCGTCCCGGCCGATGTCGGTGTACACCACCGTCTCCATTCCTGCTGCGAGGACTTGACCAGTGAGCTCCTCGGCCCGGCGTGAGGTGGTTTCAGTCCACCCCCGCACAGCGACGAAGCCTTGACGGACGTCGATTCCCATGGCTAGACGCTCGGACCCTACAGCAGCCACGGCGGCCGGAACAAAGGCGGGGTCGGCCGCCGCGGCGGTCCCGATCACGATCCGGGCGACTCCCAGGTCCAGGCCGGTACGCACCGACTCCAGGGTTCGAAATCCGCCGCCGAGCTGAAGGCGTACCCGCGAGGCTACCCGCTGCGCCAGACGGCGCATCACTTCAAGGTTGTCTCCCAACCCAAACGCACGATCGAGGTCTACTACGTGAATCCACTGGGTGCCTTGCTCGATAAAACGTTCCGCAACCTCGACGGGATCGTCCCCGTAAACGGTTTGCCGCGTCGGCTCGCCCTGGGTCAGGCGAACGACGCGGCCGCTGCGTATGTCGATGGCGGGGAGGAGATCCACTACACCGGCGCTACGGCAACCACCGGGTGGGGGTTTCAACTGCTGCTTGGCGGGCCAATGCGGAAGGCGGGGGACCGCCGGAGTCGGAACGATGTAACAGCGAAAGGAGCCGGTCTCGCTCCTGCTCGAACGCCGGTCGATCCTGCGAGGGCACTGGTGCCCCGCTCCCCAGGGTCACCCGACGCGAGTCCTTCGCAACGCCGTTCATCCGGAA
>DASXRM010000157.1:0-17609 GCA_036506575.1 Gemmatimonadales bacterium
TACCCGGCGCCGCATGGATGGCCGGCGAACATCCCCGGCCTCGAGTACGCCGGCGAAGTCGAAGCGGTCCGCCCCGGGGTGACTCGCTGGAAGGTCGGCGACCGTGTGATGGGGCTCGTTGGCGGAGGTGCCCAGGCGGAATTCGTGGTCGTGCACCAGGACGAAGCGCTCTCGATTCCTGCCGGTTTGTCTTATGCCGAAGCGGCGGCAATTCCCGAGGCATTTCTGACGGCGTACGATGCGCTGGTGACGCGGGGCCATCTCCAGCCCGGTGAGCGGGTGCTGATCCACGCAGCGGGTAGCGGCCTGGGGACCGCGGCGTCGCAGATCGCTAAGCAGCTCGGCGCCACGGTGCTCGCTACATCGCGCAGCGGTGACAAGCTGGCGCGGGCTCTGCTCTACGGGGTCGACGTCGGGATCGACACCAGCCGGACACCTTTTCGTGAAGCGGCAGGCGAGCCGGTTCATGTGGTGCTCGACGTACTCGGTGGGCCGGCCTTTGCCGACAACCTGGCGGTGCTCGCTCCCCGCGGTCGTCTGATCCTGCTGGGATTTCTGGCCGGCAGCCAGGCCGAGACCGACCTGGGGCCGATCCTGCGGAAGCGGCTCGAGGTCATCGGTACGGTCATGCGGACTCGCGGGCTGGAGGAGCGGATCCCACTGGTGCGGGAGTTCGAGAAGCGGATGCTGCCGCTCTTCGAGCCGCGAGCGGAGCAGGGAGCCCCTCTTCGAGCGGTGCTGGAGCGAAGCTATCCCATGACTCAACTGGCCGACGCGCATCGAGTGCTCGAGGGCAACGCGACCTTTGGAAAGATCGTGGTCGTCTGGTGACATCCTGTCTTCCACCGACCAGCTTGTCCCGGTCAGATTGTCGGGACTGAACACGGGCGGCTCCATGCTGTTAGCCAACTCTCAAACCGGCGGCTACTTGTAGGTCGTCGAGCCGGATGGCCCAGGGGTTGCCTCCTCTTGGTGACTCCGGGAATGTCGAGACAGGCTCGGCTGCTTCCCGGAGCAATACTCCAATGGAGGCACCATGTCTTCCCGTCTTACCCTGATCTTCACCAGCATCGCGCTGCTCGGGGCGGCTTCCGCGGCCCACGCCCAGGCGGCGGTATCTCGTACCCAGTCGAAGCCGGAGGTCGCCACGGATCGCAAGGAGCTCGCGCAGGACAGCGCTGCCCTTGCCAGGGAGGAGAGCTCGCTCTCGCGCGAACGGCAGCAGATTCAGACCGACCGCCAGCAGCTGGTCGTCGACCAGAACGAGCTTGCCGCCGCACGTACCACACTGGAGGCCGACCGGAAGGCGCCCCATCCCGACCAGGCGACCATCGCCAAAGATCAGAAGAGGGTCGCACGCCGGGAGGAAAGAGTGCGGGATCAGCGCCAGGATGTCGCCTGCGTCGAGCAGCGACTCACTCGACTGGAGCGGGATGTCAAGCAGGATTCGCATGACCTGAGCATGGATAGCCGGGATATCCGCCAAGACCGTCGAGCGGAACAGAAGGTGGGATCGCAGCGGAGCCAACACTCACCGTTGGGCGCGAAAAAGGATGAGCGACACCGCGGGTGATCCCCCGGGCGCCATAGCGCGAGTGGATACGGTCGACGGCATGCTGGAGGGCGGACGGGCGGACGGGCGGACGGGCGGACGGATGAGCTGAATCATTCTCCATACCTTTTGCGAGCTCCATATTATCTCCGCCTGTCCGCCTGTCCGCCTGTCCGCCTGTCCACAACTCCAGCTGCGCCTCACTCTCCATCAGCCGATCCAACGTGAGCGCCACCGCCCGTACGGCCAGACGTTTCGTGTTGGCCAACGCAAAGGCTCGTCGGGCGGCGTCCCAGAGCTCCGTGTCGAGTACGGCCGCGCCCAGCGGGACGGCACGGGTGATGGTGGTGTAATCGGCATAGGTCGCCTCGAGGCGTAGCCGGGCGGCGGTGAGCCCCCGTTGCCGAAGCCGGCGTCCCAGACGCTCGCTCATCAGCCGGAGCATGGGGTGCAGCACGCCGAGATCGTTGGTATCGGTGGCTAGAGTATGAGCCACGTGAAATTCGGACTGCCGCTCGGGCGGCAGCACCGGACGCGGGTCGATGCCCTGGGCCCGGGCCCGGAGGATCCGCCCGCCGCGACCGAAGACCGCGCAGAGCGCGCTCTCGGAAATAGCCGCGACCTCCCCAATGAGCTCGAGCTGATAATCCTCGAGCCGGGCACGCATGCCGGGGTCGAGCTCAGGCAGGACCTCGAGCGGATGAGGAGCAAGAAACCCCCGTTCGTCTCCCGCCGGCACATACAGCAACTCACTGTCCAGCTGTCCACCTGTCCGCCCGTCCGCCTGTCCGCCGGTCCACCTGCCCGCCTTTATTGCTGCCTGACTGACCAGCTTGTTCGCGGCAATGCCGACGGATAGCGGGAGCTGAAGCCGCTCGCTTGCCTCTCGCCGGATCCGGGCGGCGACGTCTTGGGGGGGACCGAAAAGGCGGCCGGTGCCGGTGAGGTCGAGAAAGGCATGACCGTAGCCCCGTGGCTCGATGGTGGGGGCAAAGACCCTGAGGATCTCATGCAGCGCCCGCGAAGCTCGGGCATAGAGCCGCGGGTTAGGGGGAAGAACGATGAGGTCGGGACAGAGCCGCTGCGCCTTCCGCACCGGCATTCCCGATACCAGCCCCGCGAGTCGCGCTTCGGCGGAGAGTGCCAGAATCGTGGCTCGGTCCCCGGCAGGGGGGGCGATGGCCAGGGGCCGGGTCCTGAGCGCGGGTGCCACCAGGCCTTCGAGCGTCGTGCAGAAGGCGGGGGGGTCTACGAACAGGACTGAGCGCATGAGACACCAAAGCGTGAACAGTAAACAGTGAACAGTGAACGGGCGTAATGGGACGGATTCTTGTGGGGAATCCCCCGTTCACCGTTTACCGTTCACCGCTCACGTCCTTCTTTATCGGACCACACGGCCAGCTCGTTGCCACTGGGATCGGCAAAATGAAACCGCCGGCCGCCGGGAAAACTGAAAATTGGGCGAACGATCTTGCCGCCCGCCTGCTTGACCCGTTGCTCCATGGCCTCGAGGTCAACCGTATAGATGACCACCAGTGGCCCACCGGTTCGTACCTGCGATGCGGTCTGGAAGCCTCCGCTCAGCCGCCCGTCGGCAAAGCTGGCGTAGTCCGGGCCGTAGTCTTCGAAACTCCAGCCGAAGGCGCTGCCGTAGAACCGCTTGGCGTCCGCTACGCTCTTTACGGAGAACTCGATGTAATCGATGCGGCGATCATGCTCGGCGTTGGTCATGGCGGCTCCTCAAAACCAAAAACAAAAGATTTACCACGAAGGCACGAAGGACACGAAGGTCACGAAAACACCAGGTTTACCTGCTCGGCGGAGTCAGCAATCGTGCCATTGCTCGGCGTGGTTTCTTCGAGCCGTCGTCTCCGTCTGCTACTCGCTTCATCACCCGCAAAGCCGTACGCCTGTCGTAGCGCGTTGAGCCGGCGGGTGAGCGCGTCCTGATAGCTCCGGCTGGTCATGTCGCTCTTGGCGTAATGGCGCCGGTAGCGCTCGTAGAGCGCCGGGAACTCCCGCTCGAGGAGGGGAAGGAAGCGGTGCCGCGCTGCGGGACCGAGCCGGAGCGCCGACCCGATCACATAACGGGCACCCGCCTCCTTCGCTGCTTCCATGAGCCGAGCCAACCCGGCCCAGTCGTCAGTGATGCCGGGAATGATCGGGGCCACAATGAGCCCCGCATGGATGCCGCCGTCGGTAAGCCGCCGGAGGGCCCGCAGTCGCGCCGCCGGCACCGGCGAGCGGAGCTCCAGCCGTCGCGCGAGCCGTGGGTCCGCCGTGGCCAGCGAGACGTTGACGCTTACCTCGTTGCGCTCTGAGAGCGCTTGGAGAACATCGAGGTCGCGAGTGACCAGCGGCGACTTGGTGATGATCTCGATCGACAATCCGTGATAGGAACGCAGCACTTCCAGGATCCGGTGGGTGAGCCGGAATCGCCGCTCGGCCGGCTGGTAAGGATCGGTGGCGGTGCCGATGACCAGGGAGTGACCGGCCAGACGGGCGGGGTTGAGGGTGCGTGCGAGCACCTCGGCGACGTCGGATTTGACCAGGATCTCCCGTTCGAAGGCCTCTTCTGGTGGGAGGGCGGTAAGGCGGAACGGCGGAACGGCGGTAGTTGCGCTAGCCCTCCTCTCCTCCGCGATCCCTGGGCTCACTATTACCGCCCTACCGCCGTACCGCCCTACCGCCCTTTCAACCGTCCATCGGTGCGTATCCCGCGCATAGCAGTAGGTGCAGCCGAACTCACACCCGACATAGGGGTTGATCGACCAGAACCCCATGTGGGTGGAGGCTGGGGTGTTGAGCACAGACTGCACCGGAAGGCCGATGAACCTAGTGCCTCGGGTGCGCTGGTCTAGAACGGGCAGCGAAGCGGGTCCCCGCTCTGCTGCTGGAGGCGTGGGCATCAGATCGAGTTGAGAAGCGATCTGGTCTTCAAATCGTTCTTGCGGTCCGCCTGTCCGCCCGTCCGTCTGTCCGCCCGTTACCCGCATCGGCTCCACCCGCACTGGGTGCAGTTGACGCAGCCCGAGGAGCGCACGATCGGGCCGGTACACTCGGGACAGACCCGGATGGATGGCTGCGGGGAAGCCCCTCGTGGGGTGAGGGGGGCGGTTCTGGAGTCCGGGAAAGGGTTAGAATGGGATTGGAGTGACATAAGGAAACCCCGTAACTGCTTCGGTATTTATTCGGGTACCACCAGCCGAATATAACCCGAATAGCGAGGTCGTCAAGCAGGTTTGGCACTTCGCCGGAATCGAGCAGGGCAGGATGTGAGGGGGACGGGTACTTCGGCCCGCTCCGAGTCGGCCGCGTGCGTCAGACCCTAGGGCTGTGGGCCCACTCGGCGCGCTTCCGGTCCCTGCGCCAGCACCCGCTCGGCGAAGTCCAGGCGCTCCTGCGCCTCACTTAGCTCCTGCCGCAGCGTGTTCACCTCGGCTTCGAGCGCTTCGAACCGATCTGGAAGTTCGGCCGGGAGCTCGCTCCCGCCGGGGCGCCGCCGCAGGCGCTGGGCCCATAGCCCGAACGCCAGCGCGAGCGCCCCGTGAGTCGCGGCATGCCACGGCTCGGCTGCCTGGGCCGCGAACACGACGGCGACCAGGTTGATGACGCTCAGCACGCCGGCGATCGGGTACCAAATCCTGGACTTGAAGGTCATGGCGAGATCCTATCGAGTCAGCGGCCTCGACCGGCAGAGTGCAGGCTCCACGCGATCGTCAGGTTGGTGTGAGCCGGTAAATCGGGGCCTAGTTCGCTGGTATGGTATTCTTTACTAGCAGCCGTCGCCAGAGCCGTGATGCGTCAACTTATGCCCCTCAAATGCGACAAGGGCGCGCCTGACTCGGCGTGTCGTTGACGAGCTATTACTCGCTGTTGCTGTGACTCAGCGCGGCCGAGGGGGGTCGTCGCGGCGCTGCTTGGAGCCGAGATAAGTTCCTCGCACCGCATCATAGACCCGCACCTGCGTCACCCTGCCGGCCTGATCCGGGTCCACGATCCGCACCTGCACCAGCCGTGGGTCCTGACTCGGCCGATAGAGAATCCAGCTCTCTGGTGGTGCCGCCGGTTCGATCTGGGCACACGATCCCGCTCGCGGCTGCTCCCGCAGGGGGCGCCCGGGGTACCAGAGCCGGCATTCGCCCGCGCTGGGTAACTGGGCCGGCGGGATCCCTAGAGGGGACTTGTCGTCGTTCTCCTGTATGGTGAGACGGTCCTCGAAAACCACGGCGGGCTCGGGTTGCGTCTGGCTGACCTTGGGCCCACAGCCGATCGCACCGAACACCGGTATCGCGAGAGCCAGCATGGCTGGACCTGCACGCAATGGAACCATCGCAGATTCCTCGGAAGGTGATGACACCTCAGACTCCCCCAAATCTCTCACCTTGGTCCTCTCGTTGGTACTTTAGGTTTCATGGCAGAACCCATTGCGCCCGGGCCTTCCGAGACGGCCCGCGTCGAGGCGTTCAGCGATGGCGTCTTTGCCATCGCGATCACGCTGCTGGTGCTGGAAATCCGGTTCCCCCGCCCGATCTCACCGGGCATGGGAGCACGCTACTCAAATCCCTGCTTGGTCTCTGGCCCTCCTATCTCGGCTATGTCATCAGCTTCGTGACCATCGGCGTGATGTGGGTCAATCACCACAGCATGTTCGTCCTCATCCGCCGCACCGACCGGTACTTTCTACTCCTCAGCGTCTTTTTCCTGATGTGCATTGCCTTCCTGCCCTTTCCCACCGCGGTCCTGGCCGAGTACCTGCCGGAGCCCAAGGGGCGGCGGGTCGCGGTCGCGGCCTACAGCGCGTCCTTCATCCTGATCGCGCTGGCTTACAACGCCGCCTGGTGGTACGCTGCGCGGGAGGGACGATTGCTCGACCCGAACGCCGATCGTGAGGCGGTAGAGACGATCAGCAAGCGCTATCTCATAGGACCCGCTGCATATCTGGTGTCGTTCGGGCTTGCCTTCGTCAATGTCTGGGCGAGTCTGGCGGTCCACGGGGTTCTAGTAACGTTCTATATTCTCCCGGTCCGAAAACCCACCGCGCGCCGTCCCGCGATTTGAGACCCTGGTGAATTTCTCCTTCGACGATGCCCTCCCGATTCTCCGCAGCACACCGGCCATACTCCGGGCCTGGCTGTCGGAGCTGTCCGATTCCTGGACGATGACCAACGAGGGACCCGAGACCTGGAGTCCGTTCGATATCGTGGGCCACCTCATTCATGGCGAGCGCACCGATTGGATTCCTCGAGTCGAGCTTCTCCTCGCGCATGGCGAGTCTCGGCCGTTCACCCCATTCGACCGCTTTGCCCAGTTCAGGGACTCGCGCGGCAAATCGTTACCCCAGTTGCTCGATATTTTCGCCGAGTTGCGGGCCTCGAATCTGGCTCGTCTGGAGTCGCTACAGCTCAAACCGGAGGACCTCGACCGGCGCGGACGTCACCCCGAGCTCGGAATGGTGACCCTAGGAGAGCTCCTCGCGACGTGGGTGGCCCATGACCTCAATCACCTGGGACAGATCGCTCGAGTCATGGCGCGGCAGTACACCCACGCGGTTGGACCATGGGCGGAGTACCTGCCGTTGCTGGGCACGACGCGACGATGACCGACCCCGCCAAAGGCTCGGCCGGTCAGGAGGGCAGCGTCGCCTCGGCCATGAACTGGATGGGCTGCCTCACGTTGCTGCTCTTCTGGTTACCGGTGGTGGGGCCGCTGATCGCGGGGCTGGTGGGTGGGCTGAAAGCCGGATCCGTCAAGCGGGCGCTTCTCGCCGTCTTGGTTCCGGGGGTGATGATCGGTGTGATGGTGGCAATCGGGCCTGCTGGGCGCGGTGGTGGGTGGTCTGACCGCGGCCCTCTCGCGTAGGTGGAAGGGCCGAGGCGGGTTCGTCCCTGGTCACGGCGATGGCTGAACGCGCGGCTCCGTGCAGCCTCAGGTCTGTTTGCGGCGGACGTTGCGTGCCTCTTCGTGCGGCAGGACGAAGTCCTCTTCGGTGGGTGGACGGACGAGCAGGTCGAAGGCGAGAAAGAGTGTCTTGGAGTACGGGAAGAAGGCAAAGGGTACCACCAGCATGAGCGCAATCGTGGTCGCCTGAAAGAGCTCCCAAGGAGGAGTGGGCCAGGTCAAGAGCAGGAACCCGACGACCCACACGCTGAAAACTGTCTCCGCCGCCATGAGGTTGAAGAAGTAAGCACCCAGCCAGTATCCCTGCTCTCCCCGCTCCAGGCCGAGCCCGCAGACCGGACAGTTGGGGACCAGATGAGACCAGGTGACGAAGATCGGCCCCCCTCCGCAGTGAGGGCAGCGCAAGCGCATGGCGCGGAAGAAGACGGTGGTAATGCGCCGGGGAGCAGGTGGTGGAGGAGAGGTAGCGCTTGGCATCGGCGCTCGGAATCAGTTGCCTTGATCTTAGCCGACCGACGAAGCTCTGGCGAGGCTCTGGATCACACAGCTCTCGCCGGTACCCGCGCCTCGATCCATCGCTCCAGGTCTCCCAGGACCTCCTCATTATTGAAATCCGCGAAGAGCCCGTGGTACCCCTCCGGGTACTCCTTAAACTCCCGATCCGGATGGCGCACCTTGGCAAAGAATGCGCGGCTTCCATCCGGGGGCACCATGCGGTCGGCCGAGCCGTGCAGGATGAGGAGTGGTAGAGAGAGATTGCCTGCCCCCTCATGGACCCGGGTAATGGCGGCGGTGACCTCGGTGGAGAGTCGTGCTGTCCCTCGCCGATGGAACAACGGATCGGCCAGGACAGCCTCGACCACCGATGGATCCCGCGCGAGCCCGGTCAGATCCATCCCCACCTGCAGGGAGAAGCGAGGCAGGATCCGAGACAGTGCCCGTCCCAGTGCCATGAGGATTGGGGGCACGCCGACCTTGCCGAGCGGAGGGGCGGCGGCGATCACCCCGGCCAGGCCGGCGGGGTGGTGCAGCGCGTACTCCAGCACGACCAGCCCGCCCAGACTGTTCCCCAACAGGAACACCGGCAGATCCCCTTCCCATTCCCGCACCTTGGCGATGAAGGCGTGGAGATCGCCTCGATACTCCTGCCAGCTCCTCAGATAGGCGCGTTGACCCGGTGAGCGGCCGTTTCCCCGCATGTCGTAGGCGTAGACGGCGATACCCCGAGGCGGGAAGTGGCCGCCCAGACTAGGATAAAGCCCGCTGTGATCGCCGAGGCCATGAAGGTTGACGATGACCGCCCGGTGCGGTCCTGTGGGAGAGAGCCAGGCCCGGTAAAACAGGCGCGCGCCGTCGTAACCGGCGAACCAGCCATCGCGGTGGTCGATGGTGCGGGGGATCGGACCGCTCATACTCCTACGCTAACTACCCATTGCTGCTTGATAAAGCGGCGAACCTTTCCGTAATGGCCGGGTCGAGTTGGTAAAGATGTAGCGAGCAATGCTGCATCCGGCACACTGTGAGCCGCCCGCCGGGTTCGGGCGTCAGCGGCTCACCAGTGCCGGAGACCCCTCCAGCAACCAGCCTTCCGGTTCCGCCAGCACCCTGCCGACACTGATATTCCGCACCCGACCGACCACGCCGAGTGGATCGCCTGCCGGAGAAAACGTGAGGTGGTAGAGGGTAGGACCGGCGTTGCGGGCGTGCTCCGCCACGAACTCCGCCAGGGCGCCGGGCCAGCCGCCCGCAGGGGTTGGTAGCCCCGCCCCACGCCGGTGCCGCTCGAGCGCCGTAATGACCAGATTCCGGGGAACCGCGAGCTGCCGGTAGCGTTCGCGTAGGTGCCGTTCATCTTCCCGTGCGTTCACCTGGCGTGGACGCATGAGATCGCAAGAGCAGCGGCCGGTCAGCACTCGGGCGACTGTCTGCGCGCCGGAACGAAGCGACTTGAGCACCTGCTGGTCACCAAAGCCGGCGAGATCGGCGACGGCTCCAGGGGGAAGCATCGAGCGAACCTCACTCAGGGTGAGCGGGCTCGCGATATAGAGGAAGTAGCACACGGACGGGGTGAGAGGTGAGAAGTAAGAGGGACTGCAAGGGACATGGGCTGAAGTCCTCTCACCTCTTACCTCTTAGCTGCATTTCAGATCGGCAGATCGTCGCGAACCAATACCAGAATCGCCGCCTGAGGAACCACCAGATACTTCTTGTCCTCGAACGTGATCTCGACGGCCGCTTTGCGAAAGAAGATGGCGTGATCTCCCACCCGGGCCTGCATGCCCCGGTTCCGGTTTTCCCGGGTGTCGACCTTCCAGGGCTCATCGTCGAGAGTGCTGAGGTCGGCCACCGGCGTTCCCGGTCCGGTGGCCACAATCAGGCCGGTCTGGACCTGCTGGGCATCGATGGCGGTGGCGGGCAAATAGAGTCCCACGCGGGTCCGTTCATCTCCGTCTTCCGGAGTGATCAGAACCCGGTCGCCGACGACGAGAAGCTGCTTCTTGGGAAATTCCATCAGCGCTTCCCGGCCCCATTCCCCTCGGCCTGGTGAACGGTTATCAGCTCGATGATCCGAAGCCGCCGGGCGGCTGTGGGGAGTCGAAGGCTCACCTCTTCGCCCACCTTACCTCCGGCCAGCGCGCGGCCGAGCGGGGAAGCCAGGGAGATGTGACCGGCGTCCAGGTCTATCATCTCCGCCAATACCACCACATAGGTGTCGGTCTCGTTGGTCTCCAGGTCCAAGACCTTTACCCGGGAGCCGAGCCCCACCCGGTCGGTGGGAGATTCGGCATTGGCCAGCTGGCTGAGCTGGTTCAAACGCTGGTGCAACTGGCCCAGGCGCGCCTGGACGAACTGCTGTCGCTCGAGGGCGGCCTTAAACTCCGAGTTCTCCCGCAAATCGCCCATCGCGACGGCCTGGGCGATTGCCTGAGGCAACAGAATATTCAACTCATGGCTGAGCTGGTCGATCTCGCGACCCAGCTTCTCTCGCATCTCACGAATCATCGGTGCAACCAGACGTAAAAAGGAATTGACCCGGAGAGGATTGTTTCCAGGCGAAGAGGGAAGTCCAGCGTCAAAGATACTCGCCTGGAGGTTGGGGCGGAATAGTTGAAGCGGGGTAAGCTGATGGCCTTGCAAGGAGTTCCTTGACACCCACGAAGGCAAAGGGTAAAGTGCTGCTGGCTCACGTTTTCCCTCGGCTTTGAGCGGCTTCTCAGGAACAGGATGAACGCGTAATGCTCATCAGGACCGCTGCCTGGCGCCCGTCCCGGTTGGTCACCGCGCTCTGCCTGCTCACCCTGGCGATTGCCGGCTGCAGTCCGGAGCATTACCCGCAAACCACCCTGCTGCCCCGCGGCGATTTCGCGAGAATCGCCGACGACCTTCTCGACACCACAGTCAGGTGGGCGCTGCTGGTGTTCGTGTTGGTCGAAGGCGTGCTGCTCTACGCCATCTTTCGGTTTCGGGGCAAGCCCGGTGATCCGGAGCCCCACCAGATCCACGGCAACACCACCGTCGAGATCATCTGGACGGTCATCCCGGCCTTGATCCTTGCGGCCATCGCCGTCCCCACCGTTAAAGCCATCTTTCAAACCAACGCGGTCCCTCCCAAAGACGCCCTGACCATCGAGGTGGTCGGCCATCAGTGGTGGTGGGAGTTCCGCTACCCGGAGTACAACCTCACCACGGCCAACGAGCTGCACGTTCCGGTGGGACGGACGGTATCTCTGCGGATGGGGAGCGCCGACGTGATCCACAGTTTCTGGGTCCCCCCATTTGCCGCCAAGCGCGACGTCTTCGCCAACCGGGAGACCCGGATGTGGTTCAAAGCGGAGGCCGAAGGCGATTATCCGGGAGAGTGCGCCGAATTCTGTGGGATTCAGCATGCCCGGATGGGTTACCGGATCCGGGCCCAGAAACCGGAGGAGTTTCGGGCGTGGGTGGCCCACATGCAGACGCTCGGACCCAAGCCGGCGGCTACAGCCTCGTCCGATAGCGGCGTCCGCACGGCGAGCGTAGGGGCGAGCGTTTCGGCCGCCCCCACACAAGGCCAGCCGTACGCCTCAGGCGAAAAGCTTTTCCAGAGCAAAGGCTGTGTGGCTTGCCACTCGCTGCAGGCCGTGAATGCCCCGAAAGGTATGGTCGGTCCCAACCTGGCCAACGTCGGCGCCCGATCCTATATCGCCGCGGGGACGTTGAAGAACACCGATGAGAATCTGGCGCGCTGGATCCGAAATCCTCAGGCCATCAAGAAGGGCGTTCTCATGCCGAATCTGGGATTGACGGAAACCGACGCCCAGGCCCTGGTGGCATTTCTCCGGGCGCACCGATAGCGGGCCGGCAACGCGTTGCGGGCCCACCACCGTGTGGGCCTACATGACAACACCGACATCAAGGTTCGTATGGCAACCAGGGTTCTAGATCAGCAAAAGGTGCAGGCGGTCCCCGGCGAGAAGACCGGGATCTGGAGCTGGATCACGACGGTCGATCACAAGCGGATCGGGCTCCTCTACGGCACCACGGCGTTCATCTTCTTCCTGATGGGCGGGATCGAGGCCCTGCTGATTCGGATCCAGCTGGGCAGTCCGGAGAATACCTTCCTCTCGCCGGAGCGGTACAACGAGCTGTTCACCATGCATGGCACGACCATGATCTTCCTCGCCATCATGCCGTTGTCGGCGATGTTCTTCAATTTCATGATTCCGCTTCAGATCGGGGCACGCGACGTGGCCTTCCCCCGGCTGAACGCCTTCAGCTACTGGGCCTTCCTGGCCGGCGGCCTGTTTCTCAACTCGAGCTGGCTCTTCGGGCTAGCGCCGGACGCAGGCTGGTTTGGCTACGCCAATCTGACCTCTATACAATACTCCCCCGGGCTCAATGTGGACTTCTGGATGATCGGTCTCCAGGTCCTGGGGATCGCGTCGCTTGCCGCCGCCGTGAATTTCTTCGTGACCATCGTCAACCTCCGCGCGCCGGGCATGAAGCTCATGCGGATGCCGATGTTCGTGTGGATGAGCTTCATCACCCAGGTGCTACTGCTCCTGGCGTTCCCGGTCATCACCGTGGCGCTATTCCTGCTGATGTTCGACCGGTTCTTCGGCACCCATTTCTTCGTCCCGTCCGGCGGGGGAGATCCGATTCTCTGGCAGCACCTCTTCTGGATCTTCGGTCACCCTGAGGTCTACATCCTCATTCTGCCGGCGTTCGGCATCATCTCGGAGGTGCTACCGGTCTTCTCCCGCAAGCCGCTCTTCGGCTATGCGGCAATGGTGTTTTCGGGTGTGTTCATCGCCTTCCTGGGGTTCGGCGTCTGGGCCCACCACATGTTCGCCACCGGGATGGGCCCGATCGCCGACGCGTTCTTCGCGCTCTCGACCATGCTGATCGCGATCCCCACCGGAGTGAAGATCTTCAACTGGATCGGCACCATGTGGGGCGGCTCGCTCCAGTTTCGGACGCCGATGTACTTCGCGATCGGTTTCATCGCCATGTTCATCATCGGCGGCCTCTCGGGCGTCATGCACTCATCGCCGCCGGCCGACCTGCAGCAGACCGATACCTATTTCGTGGTGGCGCACTTCCACTATGTGTTGTTCGGAGGGAGCATCTTCGGTCTGACGGCAGGCGCCTATTACTGGTGGCCCAAGATGTTCGGCCGTATGCTGGACGAGCGATTGGGCAAGCTGCATTTCTGGCTCATGCTGATCGGGTTCAACCTGACGTTCTTCCCCATGCACTTCCTCGGGCTGAACGGGATGCCGCGGCGGACCTACACCTACCCCGCAGGCCTGGGCTTCGAGACCCTGAACCAGATCGAGACTGCCGGGTCGTTCGTCCTGGGTATCGCATTTCTGGTGTTCCTGTTCAACGTCTTCCAGACCTGGCGCAAACCGCGGAACGCTCCCGCCGATCCGTGGAACGGGGCGACCCTGGAATGGTCAATTCCGTCCCCACCCCAGGAGTTCAACTTCGCCGAGATTCCGGTGGTTCATGGACGCGATGCGCTCTGGGAGGCCAAACGCGAGCAGCGGGGCCCGCTACCGGAACCGGCCCGAGTGAGCGGAAGAGGGATTCACCTGCCGAACCCATCCTATTGGCCGGTGGTTGCGGCTGTCGGGGTTCTGTCGGTGCTCCTGTCGTTGATGTTCCTGTCGCACTTCGGCCCCTTGGGCGTGGTGGTCGCGGCGGGAATCCTGTTTCTCGGGGTATTCATGTGGGCCTTCGAGCCGGCGGGATGAGAACTGCGTGAACGGTAAACGGTGAACGGGCTCTCTCCCGAACACCCCGTTCACCGTTCACCGTTCACCGTTCACGGTTCACCGTTCACGTTGTTTGCAGAGGAGTCCCTGTGACGGCAGTAGCGCACGAAGTTCCCCACGGGCTCGAGCATGCGACCGCGACGGGGCTGGACAGCCGAAAACTGGCCATCTGGACCTTCATCGGCTCCGAATGCCTGTTCTTTGCCGCGCTCATCTCGAACTATCTGGTCAACAAGGGCCGGAGTCTGGTGGGTCCTTTTCCGCACGAGCCCTGGACCTCGCCGACCGGTGAACACTTCAAGCCGATCCTGGAGATCCCCCTCGTCACGTTGGGGACGTCGCTGCTGCTGTTCAGCTCGCTCTTCGTGGTGCTGGCACTGAGTGGTGCGCAGCGGGGCAGCCGCAAAGCGCTGGTGGGGTGGCTGGCAGCGACCATCTTCTGCGGCATGTTCTTCGTGGGGATGCAGGTGTACGAGTTCACCCACTTCGTGCATGAGGGGCTGACCCTGAAGACGAACCTCTTCGGCGCGAGCTTCTACATCCTGACCGGCTTCCATGGCACCCACGTGACCATCGGTGTGATCTGGCTGATAACACTCTGGATCCTCGGGGTCCGCGGCAGAATCCCTCCATCCAAGTCGCTCAACCTCGAGATGGCCGCGCTCTACTGGCACTTCGTCGACGTCGTGTGGATCGTGATCTTCCCGGTCGTCTACCTCATCAAGTGAGCCACGGTACCATGGACGCCCACGTGACCACCGCCGCCCCTCAGGAACACGCCCACCCCCGTGCGGCTGTGTATGCCAAGGTCGGGCTGGTGCTCTTCGTCCTCACTGCTCTCGAGGTCGGTCTCTACGAGATCACCTACGGTGAGCATGCCGGCTCGCTGTCGTCGGCGATCAAGCCGTTCTTCGTCCCCATGCTGCTGCTGCTCTCCGCCGCCAAGTTTGCCCTGGTCGCCATGTTTTACATGCACCTCAAGCAGGATAGCAAGCTGTTCAGTGGTATCTTCGTATTCCCCCTGATCATCGCGGCGATCATCATCGTCTCCCTGATGGTCCTGATGGCGTACCACATGGCGTTCGCGCGGGTGGGGTGATGAAGGCTAGCCAATAGCCCATGGACGAACGCCCGCGACCTACCGTCCCGTACGAATGGAGCTGGTCGCTCCACCCCAGCGTCCTCATAGGCACCGGACTTCTCGGTGCCTTGTACTTTTACGGGATCGGCCGGCTGCGTCGCCGGCGTGGGCTGGGGCCGCCGGCTTCACCCTGGCAAGTCTCCTCCTTCTGTGCCGCGCTCGCGGTACTGCTGGTGTCGCTCAATGGGCCGGTGCACGACCTGAGCGATTACTACCTCTTCTCGGTGCACATGGTGCAGCACCTGGTGCTCACCCTCGTCTTCCCGCCGCTTCTCATTGCCGGCATCCCGGGGTGGCTGATCCGGCACCTGGTGGTCCGCTCCGGCGTCTTGCCGGTCGCTCGGATTCTCACCCGCCCTTGGCTCGCCGCTCCGTTGTTCAGCGCTTCGATCGCCGTCTGGCATTTGAAGCCGTTCTACGATCTCATGATGCGCAACCATGAGGTACACATCGCCACCCATCTCATGTTTATGGTGACGGCCACGCTGATGTGGTGGCCGGTCATGAGTCCCGTATCGGAGCTTCCCCGGCTTCCGCGTGGCCTGGGCATGCTGTACCTGTTTCTGGTGACGATCCCGATGCAGCTGGTTGGTGCCTTGATAACCTTCGCCGATGGCGCGCTGTACCCCTGGTATGTGGCGGCGCCCCGCACCTGGGGCCTCTCGCCGCAGGACGATCAGCAGCTCGGCGGCCTGTTGATGTGGATTCCGGCTAATCTTTGGATGTTCGGGGCGATCGGGGTGCTGTTCTTCAAGTGGGCAGGAGAGGAAGAGCGGGACGAAAAAAGCGTAAGCGGTAAGCGGTGAGCGGGCGGGGCGGCGGCAGGATGTCCGAACTTTCTTTTCACCACTGTACCTCTAAGCCCTCTGTGGTGAACCTTTGAGAAGTTCCGCTTTCGCAGATTCATCCAGCTCTAGCTGACAGAGCAAGACAAAGCCATCCCGCCAGAAAGGCCACCCCACCCAGCGGCGTGATGGCGCCGAGCCAACGGGTGCCGGTGAGCGCCAGCGCGTACAGACTTCCCGAGAACAGCACGGTGCCGATGACGAACAGCCACCCGGCCCAATGCGCCAGCGCTCCCGGCCAGCGGGTCACCGCCCATGCGACCGCCAGCAAGCCGAGGGCGTGATACATCTGGTAGCGCGCGGCGGTCTCGAAGACCGCCAGATGCTCCGGACTCAACCGAGTGCGAAGGGCGTGAGCTCCAAACGCTCCCGCAGCCACGGAGACCAAGGCGGAGGCGCCCCCGAGGGCAAAAAACAGCCGATCCATCAGCTCATCTGGGCGAGAGGCGATGGGCCTCGAGCTCCTGGGGGGTGGCGCGCCGGTCGGCCCAGGCGGCCAGCGCGGCGACGGCGAGGACAAAGCCGATGTCGCTCACCGCGACGGCGGTCATACTGGGCGGCACTGGCCCGAACTGGCTCGCGAAGTAGGTGACCAGCAGCACAAATACAAGGACTGCAAGCCTTCCCGTCCGAACTCGATGGCGGTGGGAGCGCAGGGCGACATAAAGAGCGAGCCCGATCCCGAAGATGAGGAGCTCCGCGATCATCGTGGCGGTAGGATGGTTCCAGAGTCCCAGGCCGAGCTTGGTTGAATCGTTGCCCGCGAGTGGGAGGTCGGGCAGGTGCACCAGGACATCGAGTGGATAATGGGAGAACACGGCGACGCCAACCAGGGCAGCTGCCTGCCAGTGTCGGGTGGTGTCCCGGGTGGGCCAGGAGTAGTACAGCGCCGCCGCTACCACCCCCCAGGCCAGAGCCGCGACAAGACTGTGTGAGATCGGGTAGTCCAGAAACTCGAACGGCGTCACCGGGGTATAACCTGGCACGATGCGGGCGTGCTCCCAACCCAACAGCAGAAAGACTCCCCAGAGCAGGTCGGCCAATTGGACCGCCACGAACAACGTGCCGAGAGACACCTTGGGCTCGACGCGTTTGAGCGCGAACGCCACACCATAGTGGCCTAGGAACATGGCGGGAACATTATGCCGCAGATGAACGCAGCGCCAGCTTGCGCTGGCGACGCAGAAAAAGCTTTAGCCACAGATGAACACGGATGGAAACGGATAGCTCCGCCTGGCGTACCGCTCCTGTCCCGAGGACACCACAGAAGGCGATACCCACTGGACCACGGAACGATCCGTGTATTTATCCGTGTTCATCCGTGGCTGCAGTTTGTTTCTTTATCTGTTCATCTGCGGCTAGCCACTTTTCTGCGCTCCCGCTGCCAGCCAGGCACCGCCATCCACCACCATGATCGCACCAGTGATCCAGTCGGCCGCCGGGCTCGCCAGGTAAGTCACCATTTGCCCAATGTCGTCCGGCGTGCCCCAACGGCCGAGCGGGATAGAATCGGCCGCATACTTCTCCATGCCGAAGAGGTCCGGCGCCTCGGCTCCGAGTGGGGTAAACGCCTTCTTGACCCCTTCGGTAGGAATGGGACCCGGGGCTACAGCGTTGACCGTGATCCGGTCTCGAGCCCATTCGAGCGCCAGGGTCCGGGTGAGCGCATCGACGCCGGCCTTGGCTGCCGTCGCGTGAGCCATCAAGGGCCATCCGCGGTAATGCAAGGTCATCGAGATGGAGACGATGCGTCCCCCGCCTTGGGTCTTCATCAGCGGGTAGACCGATTGGCAGCAGTAGAAGGTGCCGTAGAGGTCGGTCTCCACCACCGCCCGCCAGCCATTGGGTGAGAGGCCGGCGCTGGGGGCGTAGAAGTTCCCCGCCGCGTTGTTGACCAGGATATCGATCCG
>DASXRM010000158.1:0-4230 GCA_036506575.1 Gemmatimonadales bacterium
ATCGTCGGCGGCCAGCTCCTCGACCGAGCCGACGAATCCCTCGAAGTCGGCTTCTACAGCCCCGAGCAGATCGAGGCCCTACCCATGCACCCCTCGACCCGCCTCCGCATCGCCCACTACTTGGAGAACCGCTCCGAGCCCGTAATCGCCTGACGCCCTACGCGCCGGCTACAGGATCTCCGCGCGCCGCAGCGCCGCCTCGGCCCACGCCACGCACTCCACCAGCCACGGCCGCGCCGCATAGCACAGCGACCGCGTCACCACATGCTCAGGCCCATAGCGGCGCTCCACCTCCGCCAGCCGCTCATCCAGCGTGAACGACTCCCCCCGCGGCCCCGTCGTCATATCGCAGTAGGTGAGCAGCCGCGTCAGCGCCGAATCCTCGTCCGCGAACCCCGCCAGCTCCTCGACCAGCCCCCGAAGCTCCGCCTCGAACCGCGCCCCCGAGTGATACGCCACCAGCCCCGCCAGGCGCTCATACCCCAGCCCGCGCAGATGCCGAGCCCCATCAATCGCATGGCACCCCGTCACCACCAGCGCCGGCGCGTACCCGAGATCATGCAGATACGCCGAAGCCACGAGCACATCCCGCTCGCCCTCGCTCACCACGGCCCCGACTCGCCAAGCTCGCTCCGCGACTCCTGCCGTGTGGCGTCCCCAGCGATCCCCAAGCGGCCCCAAGTGGCCCTCAGCGTACGCGGCAGCCCACTCCATACCCCCGCTCACGTGCGGAGTCTACCCAGCGCCGTCCCAAACGTCCCCCGGCCCGCCTGTGAGGACTTTCTCTACAGGTTCAAGCCGGGCACTGCGCACGGCGGCCGTCAGGCCGCCGTGCTCGGCCCGGAGAACCACATGGACTGCCACGATGCGACGTTCGTTCCAGTGACATGCTGTAGTGTCCGGCTTGCGTGGTCCCATGGCAGTCGCAGCCTTCCACTACCATTGCTGCTTGTCCCTATCCTCGCATCGGAGGCATATCGTGATCCTCTTCCGCCGCATCCGTAAGAAGAAGCAGGTAATGCATGCACCGAAGTATTCTGCCGAACCCCAACATGAAATCTCAGACGAAAATTCTGATACGAAATCATCGGTCACCTGGCTGAATGTTCCGTTCGAGGACAATCAGCAAGTCAAGGCGTTGGGTGGGCGTTGGGACCGGCAGGCACGAAGTTGGTTTGTGCCCGCTGGGATCGACCCAACTCCGTTTGGTCCATGGCTGCTGAGTACGCGAGCCCAGTCAGTTTCATCTGAAGGGCTCGGGCTGGATTCGCCTGGGCCAGAGATGACGATCACACTTCTGGGACTTGAACGTAGCTGTTGGAAATGTCGACGAGAAACTGTATCGCTCGTTGGACTCGTGCCGTTGGGCGGCAATAGTTCAAATGAGGTTGTGTGGTTTAACAGCAGCGATCTTGCCCGTAAGGTCACTGCTGCTCTGCTTGATGAGCCGACACGACAGCGCACTCGCGTCGGTATTATCAAGAATCGCTATAGCCAGACCACGAAGAGCGAGTATCTCTCAAACGGTTGCTATTGGTGTGGTGCCCTGCAAGGGGGACCATTTTCTGTTTTTCGAAGAGGTGCCAGAGGTGCTGAGCTACGATTACGGGGGACTCGGCGAGCTTGAACGAATTTCATCAGCCTCTATTCCTGTAGCAGTCTGGAAAAGGCTCAGGCGTTTCAGCCAGTGATGGAGCCGCTGCCCTGCCGCGCCGCCTTTGGCGGCTTGCCCGCGAGGAAGCGCACCACCGTGGATACCACCTCACCGTAAGGCGCAGGGCGGCACGGTCGCTACACGTAGTGCGGTGGTGGGGAACTCTCACCGCCCGCGCCATGAGCGTGCCATCCGCGAGGAGCGTGGGCGTCGCCACGGGGGCGAGCGGTCAATGCGGAGCGCGCCAGCCTTGCCGACCTCCCGTGATTGCTGGTCCGACTCCTGCTCGGTGTTGCCTCGCAAGCAGGGTCCAGCCCGTGACCCGCTGAACTCAAGCAGAAGCCACCCAGACGCGCTCGAAGTGGAGAGCGAAGTTGTCGAAGATGCCGTGCGGGCCGATGCGGCGCAGGTGAAGGACCGGGGAGGCGTAACCGGGCTGGCCGTAGAGGTGGGGAGTGACGAGCATCTCGTCGTCGAAGCGGAAGAGGGAGTTGTACATCCTGGTGGCGTGAAGGTGGAGGGAGATACCCTCCTGGTCCTTGAGGTCGGCGAAGTGATGGAGGGTGGTTCGGATGCGGGCGGGGATGGCTCCGCCGAGGCCCTCCTCCTGGTCGCGGTCGGCGACCGCCGGC
The DNA here is from genome assembly GCA_036506575.1 of Gemmatimonadales bacterium. Lineage (GTDB taxonomy): Bacteria > Gemmatimonadota > Gemmatimonadetes > Gemmatimonadales > GWC2-71-9 > CAVVWJ01. The sequence continues at coordinate 2,287 of DASXRM010000158.1, forward strand.
GAGTCGGGATCGGCGAAGGCGATGCGGATGATGCAGCCGGCAGCGGCCTTCTCCTTCAGTTGGTTGACGAGGTGGGGGTTGGCCTCGGGTAGGAAGAGCATGGCGTAGCCCAAGAGGTCGATCTGGGACTTGGCCTGGTCGAAGAGGTCGTGCCAGACGTGGGAGGGGACCTCGGCTCGGTGGGCGTAGGCGGCGAGGATCTCGCTGGTGCCGGTCATGGACCTGACGGCGCCGGCTTTGGCGTTGGGCCAGAGTGCTTCTTCGCGGATGCCGAGGAGGTCGGCGATGGCCCAGCGATGGCGGGGATGGGGCACGCGGCCGGAGAGCCAGCGCTGAACCGTCTTGGGGTGGACGCTGACGGCGCGGCCGAGTGCCTCGATGGTGATTCGGGCATCAGCCATTGCTTTTCGCAGCGGCTCGTTTGCTGCCATAGCGGCATCTAATCCTCCTGTTGAGGACGTTTCAATTCGTTCAAGACGTTCCATGCGTCCCTGGGATGTGGTTTCGCTGTCTGTGGCGACCGCGTAGCTCTACTTCTCTCGAAACCGGAACGGCGGTTTCCCCCGAGATGCCGCGCCGGTGCGGATGGAGATTTTCGTGGGAGGAGCGCTATGAAAGCTGCGGCGAATAATGGTAGCGAGGTTGATCTGCGCGTGCGGCCGTTGCTGGACGCTGGGATGGATCTAGCATTGGCCGGCATCCCGGTCTTGCCTTGCCACTGGCCGATGGAGGCTGACCCTGCGTCGGATGGCTGGACGCGGCTTGCCTGCTCGTGTGGTCGGCCGGAGTGCACGGCACCGGCGCGACACGTCATCGGCGGGATGACCATCTCGGATGCGACCACCGATCCGGTGCTCGTCGCGCAGTGGTGGACCGGTGGACTCCACGACGCCAACGTTGCCACGATCGCCGGTGGCGCCTTCGGCGTGGTGGAGCTTCGCTACTCGGCTCGGCCGGCGGAGATCCGCGCATGGCTTGCCGCCGCCCAGGTGACGCCCGGGCCCGTGCTGGATGCCGGTATCGGACGCGCACAGTTCCTCACCGCTGTCGGCGCGCCTGAGCCGCGGTTCGCTCCGCTCGGTTCCACTGGCGGAATCCGCCGGCTCTCGCATGGCGCGATGGTGCTCCTACCGCCGAGCCGGCTCACCGATCGGCATCAGGTGACGTGGTTGCAGGGACCGCACGGGACGGCGCTCCCGGACCCGGACCAGCTCTTCGGCGCCCTTGCCCGCCTGCCTGTTGACCCGCTGGACCTTGCGGCGTGGGGCGCAGGCTCGCGCGGACGTGGCGTAGGCGACCGCCGCCGATGAACGACCATCACCCTCAACCAGACCTTGCGCTTGCGGCATGGATTCGAGCCACACGGCGCGGCGCCGGCCTGTCGCAGGCGGAACTCGCCGAGCAGCTCGGCCTCGTACAGTCCTCGGTGAGCCAGTGGGAGCGGGGGTTCACGCAGCCCTCGACGCCCCACCTGCTCAGGCTCCTCCAGATGTTCCCCACGGCGGTCGCCGAGCTGATCGCGGGCGGAACGACCAGCGACGCGCCCACGGTCGCGCGGAGCGCGTAGGCGTCCGAGGCTGGTCTACTCGAGGCAGCCTCGGGCAGGGAGCGCCCGGCGGTAGCGTGACGCCGCCGGGCGCTCTGCTACTTCCACAACTACTTCCGACGGAGCGGACGGACCCCGGCCCGGGCGAACGCCGATGGACGGCAAACGCCCGACGACCAGGCCCGCCGGACAGCGGCGAACCAGGACGAACGGTCCGAGATGGATTAGAAGTCCGCCGCTCTCTCCACTGAGCTACGGGGCGCTGGCTGCTGCTGTGTGGCTCCTCGACCTGCTCGGAGCGCTGTTTACTACGTTTGATACTGCCTGACACCGCTTCGAACGCGTGCACGGCGTCGCGCCGCATCGTAGCGGTTACGTGCGAGTGCAAGCCCAACGTG
>DASXRM010000159.1:0-2882 GCA_036506575.1 Gemmatimonadales bacterium
CCGGGATGCCCTTGAGGCCAAGGCGGGTCGAGACGATCCCCTCGTGCATCGCGCCGCCGGCCGAGAGGGTCGGGTCTTCGCAGTGGTCGGCGACCGGGATACCGAATGTGCGAGCGTACTCCAGCGCGGTCCGCATGAGGTGGCTGGAGACCACGGGCTTCCCGTCGTCACTCACCGCCACGGCCCCCGCTCCAACCAGCTCGCCGAATTCGGCGAGCTGTTGACCCTTCTGCCCCAATGAGATGGCCCCGATGGGATACACCCGCGCCTTGCCGGCTCGCTGGGCCTGGCTCACGATGAACCCGACCGCAGCCTGGTTATCGGTGACCGGGTCGGTGTTCGGCATGGCGCAGACCGCGGAGAAGCCGCCCGCCGCCGCCGCCATGGCCCCGGTCGCCACAGTCTCGAGGTCTTCCTGGCCCGGCTCCCGCAGGTGCACATGCAAGTCAATGAAGCCGGGCGAGACAATTTTGCCGGTCGCGTCGATCGTCAGGGCGGCGTCGGGCGACCCGATGTTCCGGCCCACCGAGGCAACTTTACCATCTTCAAGGTAGACATCCGCAACGCCATCCGCGCCGCGCGACGGATCGATGACCCGTCCTCCCCGGATCAGGATCGGTCTCACCGCTCGTCCCCTCCGGCGGCCCAGTCAGGCGATCCGCCGGCGAGCAGGTAGAGCACGGCCATCCGCACTGCTACGCCGTTGGTCACCTGCGGCAGGATCACACTGTGAGGACCGTCTGCCACGTCGCTGTCGATCTCGACTCCGCGATTCATTGGACCGGGATGGAGAATGAGCAGCTCCTTGGGCGCGCGCGCGAGCCGCTCGTTGGTGACTCCGAACACCCGGTTGTACTCCCGAAGAGATGGCAGGAAACCCGCCTCCATACGCTCGAGCTGAAGCCGTAGCACGTTGAGCGCGTCGGCCCACTGGATGGCGTCTTCGATCCGCGGGAGGATGGTGACACCGAGGTCCTGCACCTGCCGCGGCAGCAACGATGCCGGGCCGCACACGCCCACCTCGGCCCCGAGCTTGGTGAGTCCCCAGATGTTGCTACGGGCGACCCGACTGTGCAGGATATCTCCGCAAATCGCGACCTTGAGTCCCTGGATCCGCCCGAATCGGTCGCGCAGGGTCAGCATGTCCAGCAGGCCTTGCGTCGGGTGCTCGTGCTTGCCGTCTCCGGCGTTGATCACGTTGGAGCGGATCCGCTGACCCAGGAACTGGGCCGCCCCCGAGGCGCCGTGCCGGATGACTACCATGTCAATCCGCATCGCCTCCAGGTTCTTCGCGGTGTCCACCAAGGTCTCGCCCTTGCTCACCGAGGAGCCCGCCACCGCTACGTTGACCGTATCGGCGGAAAGCCGCTTTTCGGCGAACTCGAACGAGATACGGGTCCGGGTGGAGGCCTCGAAGAAGAGATTCACGATCGTCTTGCCCCGAAGAGCCGGTACCTTCTTGATGGCGCGCTCGCTCACTTCCTTGAACGGCTCGGCCGTGTCGAGAATGAGCTGGATCTGTTCGGCGCTGAGCGGCTCGAGGCCGACGAGGTCCTTACCGAGGCTCGGGGCACTCATGGGCCGCTCACCCTCCCCTCACCAGCTCCACGGCGTCGCGTCCATCGACCTCCGCGACGAAGACGTCAACCCGGTCCTTCGGGCCGGTGCTGGCACTGGTACCGACGATATCGGCCTGGATAGGCAGCTCGCGGCCGCCCCGATCGATGAGCACGCAGAGAAGGATGCGGCGGGGACGGCCGAAGTCGGCGCATTCGTCGAGTGCCGCGCGCACGGTGCGTCCGGTATACAGCACATCGTCCACGATCACGACCGTGTTGTCATCGAGATCCGGAAGCCGGGTCTCGCCCACGACCGGCCGGGGTCCGATGGTCTGGAGATCGTCTCGGTACAGCGTGATGTCGAGCTTGCCGCAGGGGAGATTGGAGCCTTCGGATCCGTCGATGAGTCGCTTCAAACGACCGGCCAGCTCGACGCCGCGTCGTTGAATTCCCACCAGGACAAGTTCCTCCGTGCCCCCGCTTCGCTCGACGATCTCACTAGCCATGCGCGCCAGCGTGCGACCAAGGGCGCGCTCGTCCAGAAGAAGCGTGCGGGAGGGCATCGGGGCGGGAAGCTAGTGGCAAGTTCCGTGTGGCGGAAGAGGCGGAAAGGGCAATCAGGCGGCCGGCCTGGCCTCAGCGTTCTTCGGCGCCCGCACCTGCCGGACTCGACTCGTTTCGAGGGCAAGCCAGACTCGACTGCCGAGCAGCACCAGCAGCACCAGACCATACAGCAGTGGCGCGCGGATATCCTTCTTGACCAACCAGAGGTAATGCAACACACCAGCCGCCGCCGCGACGTACACCAGACGGTGCAGGCGCTGCCAGCGTTTACCACCCAATCGTCTGATCCAGCCATTGGTGGAGGTGATGGCGAGCGGAACCAGGCAGAGGAAGCCGGTGAACCCGATCAGGACCCAGGGATGCTTCTCGATGTCGGTCATGATCTCGGACACCGAGAGCGACTGGTCGAATACCAGGTAGGTCGTGAGATGCAGGCAGGCGTACCAGAACGCGGTCAGGCCGATGAACCGCCGCAGCCGGATGATCTCATTCCATCCGGTGAGCCGGCGCAGCGGCGTAATGAGCAGCGTGAGCATCAAGCAGGTGAGCACGGCGTCGCCAGTCACGTGCTGCATGAACTTGACCTGATCGCCCATTACCAAACCGGTAACCAAGGCAAAGAGCAACCATGGCAACCGTGAGTCAGCGATCCTCTAGGGAATACGCCGATCGGGCCGATTCGGTTCCCAGGGACGGACAGGGAGGGATTCGAACCCTCGATACGCTTTTGACGTATACACGCTTTCCAGGCGTGCGCCT
>DASXRM010000160.1:0-15371 GCA_036506575.1 Gemmatimonadales bacterium
TTGACTTACCGGCGGAGCACGCCCAGCGACTCGACGGCTTCGTCGCCAAGCTCAGCGAGCATGCGATCGTGGGCCAGCTGCTGCAATCGTTGGACGAGGCGAGCCACCTCGGGGTCGACTCGCATGCCGCCGAAGTGCTTCAGGAGCTGAGAGCCACGGCACTGGAGCCACTGGTAAGCTGGTTGCCGAATCTCTCGTCCGACCCGCTGCGCAAGATGCTGGAAGGGGTCGTTGATCGCCTGGCAAATACCCATCCCGCCGAAGTGCAGCGGATCCTGCGACTGCCCGACTCTACGGCGCTGCTGGGGATGGTGGCGATGTGCGGGCGCCTGGGACTGCATCAGGCCGTACCGGGGTTGGCCGAGACCATGGGGCATCCCGACCCCGAGGTGCGGCTGGCGGTGGTCCAGGCCCTGGGCCAGCTAGGCACTCCCGGCGCGCTCACCGTAGTGGACAAAGCCATAGACGACCCCGACCGCGGGGTCCGGCTTGCCGCCGTGCGCGCTGCCGGCTCCCGCGGCTACAAGGGCGCTCTCCGCCGGGTCGAAGCCGTCGTCCTGGGCAAGTCACTCAAGAACATGGACCTCACCGAGAAAATGGCTTTCTTCGAGGCCTACGCATCCATCGCCGGCGCCAAGGCGCTTCAGGCGCTCACGGCCATTCTTCTCAAGCGAGGCCTGCTCAAAATGAAAGAGCCTCCGGAAATGCGCGCCTGCGCCGCTATGGCACTCGGCCGACTCAAGACGTCCGAGGCTCGCGACGTGCTTCAACGGGCCGCCGAGGACAATGAACTGGTGGTCCGCAACGCGGTGAACCGCGCGCTGCGCGAGGCTGCCCGGTGATCGAGTCTGCTGATCCGGCAGCCGGCGCTCCGGGGGACGACGGGCAACTCCGTCAGGGCGGCCGCTCATTGCTCCTCGCGCTCTATACTGCGCTGCGGAGCTTGAAACTTTACCCGATCGAGAATGCCACAGTCCAGAAGTCCCTGACCGACCTCGATACCACAACGCGATCGTTGCTTCAGACCGAGGTCGAGCTGGAGATCCGGATCGCCGGCGATTTCATCTTCGTCAACTCGACCCGGCTTCGCCTCGAGCTCGACAACTACGCCTCCTTCAGCCACATCCTGGCGATCTTCCGGGCGTACGAGATCGGGGCGCTGCGGGTCAAGTCCGGAGCCGCGCGGCGGGAGTGGCAGATCTTCCTCAGCTTACTGCTCAGCCTGGCTGGGCGGGGAACCCCGGAAGAGCGCCAGAAGGAGCTGCAGGAACGCTTGGATGGCGGGAATGTCGTACACCTGGAGCTGGAACGCGGGCTGCCGGAAGGCGGGAGCTCGGCGGAGGCGCGGCAGGCTTCGAAGCAGGTGTACGCCCAGGGTGTGGCAGTCACGAAAGATGTGATCGCCGGTGTCCGGTTGGGCCGGGCCACCGGGCTCAAGCGGGTGAAGCGCGCGGTCCAAATGGTGGTCGATCAGGTACTCAACAACGAAATATCCATGGTGGGTCTGACCACCATCCGGGATTACGACGAGTACACCTTCACCCATTCGGTCAACGTTTGCATCTTCTCGGTCGCGCTGGGCAAGAAGCTGGGCTTCTCCAAGGTTCAGCTCTGTGATCTGGGGATGGCAGCCTTGCTCCATGATGTGGGGAAGGCGCGAGTGCCCAGCGAGGTGCTGAACAAGACCGGCAAGCTCGACGAGCAGGAATGGAAGCTCATCCAGGCGCATCCCTGGTACGGGGCGCTCACGCTCTTCAGCATGCGGGGCTACGAGGAGATACCGTATCGCTCGATACTGGTGGCTCACGAGCACCACATGAAAATGGATCTCACCGGTTACCCCAAGGTGGTGCGGCCCCGCGCGCTGGGCATCTTCTCCCGGATCGTCTCGGTGGCCGACGGCTTCGATGCGGCGACGACCCGACGGGTATATCAAACCGTTCCCATCGAGCCGGACCAGGTACTCCGCGAGATGTGGGAAAATCCGAACCGCGGCTATGACGGGGTGCTGGTCAAGGCGCTGATCAACCTGATCGGAGTCTACCCGGTGGGCACCTGCGTCATTCTCGACACGTTCGAGGTGGCAGTCGTGGCGGCCCCGAATCCCGACGGGGAGCAACTGAAGCGGCCCTTGGTGCGCATCGCGGTAGATGCCGATGGGGGACCGGTTCCACCCCCCGGCAGTCAGGTGAGCCTGAGTGAAAAGGACGAAAGCGGGGCCTACCGGCGATCGATCGTCAAGGTCACCAACGCGGCTCGTTATGGGATCACGGTTGGCGATTACTTCGTCTGAGTCGCCGCTCGCCCAGACGTGGTCTCTCCTCCGGTCTGGTGGGCGCCAGGCTCTCATTCCCTATCTCACCGCCGGGTACCCGACTGCCGACACGAGTGCGGCCGCCCTTCGGTCGGCCGCCGAGGTGGCCGACATCATCGAGGTCGGCGTTCCCTTCAGCGATCCCCTCGCCGATGGGCCCGTCATCCAGCGTTCCAGCTTCGAGGCGCTGCGCCGGGGAATGACGCTGGCCGGCACGCTCGAGCTCATCGCGCGCGCGGAGCTGGCCCGGCCGGTCATCGTGTTCAGCTATCTCAACCCGATACTGCGCTACGGTATCGAGCGATTTCTGGGTGACGCCGGATCGCTTGGCATCGCTGGATTGATCCTCACCGATCTCCCGGCCGGCAGCGACCCCGCAGTGGAGTCCGCAGTCAAGCGCAGTGGACTGGACCTCATCCGCCTTATCGCCCCGACGACGCGGCCTGAGCGCCTGGCCGCGGCGTTAGACGGTGCCCAGGGGTTCGTGTACCTGGTTGCCCGGCTCGGCGTCACCGGGGCCAGCTCAGCACTCGCAACCACCCTGGCCGAGTCGATCGCGGCGGTGCGTCGAGCCACTTCGCTTCCGATCGCAGTCGGATTCGGGATTTCTACCCCGGAACAGGCCCGTACCGTCGGCCGGATGGCCGATGGCGTGGTGGTGGGGAGCGCCCTGGTTGAAATTTTGGGCCGGGATGGCGTACGCGAGGCCGGAAGGTTCCTGGCCTCGCTTCGCCGTGCGCTCGATGAAGGGGACCGCTCGTGAGGGTGAACCTTCAGCGGATGCTGGACCGCTACTCTCGGGTGCTTGCGGTCGGCGGACTGGGACTCCTGCTGGCCGTACTGGTGGTCGACACCCGCTGGACGGCACACCCGATCTCCACCCTGCTGCTGACGATAAGCATCTTCGCGTTACGTGCCGTGCCGGTGAGGCTGAGCAAATACTCCTATCTCACGCAGTCCGGGGTCCCGATCCTGGTGGGAGCGGTCGGCATCGGACCGGCGCCGGTCGTCGCCGCACTCTGGATCGGAGTCGCCGCAGGCGATGTTTTCGTCCTTCGGAAGCAACCGCGTGCCGGCCTGATCAACGCCGGGCGCGAGGTCATCGGATTCATCGCGGCCTACGGCCCCTATGCCGCGATCCTCGCCCTGGGCCAGACGTCCGAGCTCACCGTCGACTTCCTTCCGGCAGCGGCTATCCTGGTCTCGCTCTACTTCTTTCTCAGTCGTGCGCTGTTCTATTTCAGTCTTCTGATCCGCGACAAGCTGGAAGGCGCCGAGAAGATTCTGATCCTGCGGTGGGAAATCAGCTCATATCTACTCACACTCATCGCGGCCACCATCGTCATCACCGCGCTCGCCACCCTGGCCCCGGTCGGCTGGCTGGCGGTAGCGCTTGCACTCGGCGTTCTGGGCCTCCTCACCCGCCAGATTCTGGACGAGGCGATCGGTGCCGAGGACCTGAACAAGGTGCACCTCATGGAGGCGGCTATCGCGAGCAACGCCACCCTGCAGGGGTCGTTCACCCAGATCGAGCGGCTGGCGTATCGGCTACTCGACTGGAGCGACTTCCGGGTGTTCCGCGTCGCGGGCTCGGCCACGACGCTGGCTTATCGCAGCTCGCTCGGGCGGCCCAGCCGGGGTGACCCACCGGGCGCGTTCGAGCGGTTGCGCCGGGAGGTGGTCGAGACGAGTGAGCCACTCGTGATCAGGGATGTGCGGCGCGATGAAAGGGTGACCGAGTTCCTGCCCGACGTGCGGACTCTGGTGATCCATCCCATTCGATTCGGTGACGATGTTCTCGGTCTGCTCGAGGTCGAGCATCATAAGCGCCATGCCTACGGCTCCAAGGATCTCGTCGCGATGAGCACACTGGCCGGTCAGATGGCCACCGCCATTCATATCGCGGAGCTTCGGCGGCCTCTGGTCCTGACGGTGAGCCAGATCGGCGAGCAGGTTACTGCTCTCGCCCGGGTGGCCGACTCGCTCCGCACCTCGGCTACCGCGCTGGCGGACGTCTCGCTGGGGATGCGGCAGGGGGCAATGGAGCTGGAAAGATTCGCCACCGGTGGGCTCCGCGCCACCGGATCGCTGGCCGACGCGTCGCAAGAAATGATGAGCCAAGGCGCGCAAGCGGCAGCCGCAAGTGGGACCGCGGCCGAAGTGGCCGCGCGCAACCGCGATGTCATTGGAGACGCCATCGCCCGGCTGGTCGAGCTTAAGGGGTTCGTTGCCGCCGGGGCCGACCGGGTGGCTGCGCTCGGCGCCCTCACCCAGCGGATAACCGGGTTCATCGGCACCATTCGGGAGATCGCCGACCTGACGAATCTCATAGCCCTGAATGCCGCCATCGAGGCCGCCCGGGCCGGCCGGGAGGGGCGCGGGTTCGCGGTGGTCGCTTCCGAGGTGCGGGACCTGGCGGCGCAGAGTCTGCACGCCGCGCGCGAGGCCGGTGGGCTGCTGGGAGAGATCGCCAGCCAGGTGACGGCGGTGTCGGGCCAGATGGAGCGCGGCCGGGACGCGGTAGCCGGCGTCGAAGAGCTGAGTGCCGATGCGGCCAAGGCGCTCGACGCGATTGTCGGCACCACCGGTGAGGCAGGTGGGCACGCCCAGGCGATCGCCGCAACGGCCGCGCAGCAGCGTGATGCGGTCAACTCGTTGACCGGGCAGATCGAGCAGGTAGCCGCGAGCTCCGCCAAGAGCCGGGCCGACACCGACACGCTGGCGAAGCGCGCCGGAGAGGCGTCCGCCGGGCAGGCGGAGCTCGAGCGCGCTATCCGCGAGCTCGGGGAGCTGGCGTCGGACCTCCAGCGGATCGCGAGTCACTTTGCCGTCGAGGCCTGAAAGCGGCGAATCCGGACGCGAGCGCGTCTACGTGGCACTGGGCAGCAATCTGGGCGATCGGGATGGGCACCTTCGGGCGGGCCGCGACGCGCTCGCCTCACTCCCGGAAACGTCGCTGGTCGCCGCCTCGACCATCGAGGAGACGGCCCCTCTCGGCGGAATGCAGCAGCCTCCCTACCTCAATCAAATGGTCCTGCTGGAAACCGCGCTCGAGCCGCGCGCGCTGCTGGAGGCGCTACAGGCAATCGAGCGCAAGGAAGGACGCCAGCGGGGAGAGCGTTGGGGGCCTCGGACCCTGGATCTCGACATCGTTCGGTTCGGCGATCGGCGGCTGATGGAACGCGACCTTATCATTCCTCATCCCGAGCTGTCCAATCGCGACTTCTGGCGCCGAGAATTGGCGGAATTGAACCCCGATGAACGCTGACCCGCGGCCGCTGACGGTAACCGATCTCCTCGCGATGAAGGCGGCCGGCCGGCGGATCGTGATGCTCACCTGTTACGATGCCGTGTTTGCCCGTTTGCTGGAGGAGGCCGGGGTCGACGTTCTCCTGGTGGGTGATTCTCTGAACCAGGTGATTGCGGGACACGAGACCACCCTCAGCACCACGCTCGATCAGATGATCTATCACGCGGCGGCGGTGCGCCGAAGCTCCCGTCACGCCCTGGTCTTCGTGGACCTTCCATTCCTCACCTATCAGATATCGATCCCGGAAGCGATCAGGAATGCCGGGCGGGTGCTTCAGGAGACCGGGGCGCACGGCGTGAAGCTGGAGGGAGGCAGCCCCATGGCAGAGACCGTCGCGGCACTGGTTGAGCGAGGCATACCGGTGATTGGACACCTGGGACTCACCCCCCAATCGGTGCACGCACTGGGCGGCTATCGGGTCCAGGGTAGGGATGCAGCGGCCGCCGATCGTCTGGTGAATGACGCCCAGGCCCTCGAATCGGCGGGCGCCTGCAGCATCGTTCTCGAGCTCATTCCCGCAGCGCTCGCCGGACGCATCTCGCGGTCACTCACCATTCCCACCATCGGAATCGGGGCGGGGCCTCAGTGCGATGGCCAGGTCCTGGTGCTTCACGATATGCTGGGTCTCAATGAGCAGTTCGCCCCGAAGTTTCTGAAACATTACGGAAAGCTGGGGCCGGCGGTACGCGATGCCGTGCAGGCCTACGCCGCGGAGGTGCGGGACGGAAAGTATCCCGGGAAGGAGCATAGCTTTGAGTGAGGGCTAGGGGCTATGGGCTGATGCCTAAGGATGACAATCTCAACGCATTCAGCACTTCACAAACAACAGCCCATAGCCCATAGCCCATAGCCCACATCCCATAGCGCTCTACCATGCTCGAAATCACCACCATCCCCGAGCTTCAGTCCTGGACCCGGAGTCAACGCGCCGCTGGACGCAGCATCGGGCTGGTGCCGACCATGGGCTATCTGCACGAAGGGCACCTCGCCCTGGTGGATGAGGCCCGGCGGCTGGCGGATTCTGTCGTTCTAACCATCTTCGTGAATCCGTTGCAGTTCGGGGCCGGCGAGGACTTGGCCCGCTATCCCCGAGACCTCCCGCGCGATCGCGCCCTTGCCGCCGCGCGCGGGGTGGACGCGCTCTTCATTCCCTCGGTCGAGACCATGTACCCATCAGGCTCGGAGGTGCGAGTGGTCCCCGGAGCTACGGCGGAGCGGTGGGAAGGCGCGGCGAGGCCGGGTCACTTTACCGGCGTGCTGACGGTCGTCGCCAAGCTGTTTCACCTGGTGCAGCCTGACCTGGCCTGCTTCGGCCGGAAGGACATCCAGCAGCTCACCCTGGTTAACCGGATGGTACGCGATCTGGACTGGCCGATCGAGATCGTCGCCGTCTCGACAGTTCGTGAGCCTGACGGCTTGGCGCTGAGCAGCCGGAATGCGTACCTGGGCGCCGACGACCGGCGAAGGGCCGTTGCCCTGAGTCGCGCCCTGATGGCGGCGCATCATGCCTTCTGCAAGGGCGAGCATCGGGCGCAGCTCCTGGAAGAGCGGATGCGCCAAGAGCTGCGTAAGGATCCCGAGGTGGCGGTGGAATACATTGCCGTCGTGGAGCCGGAGGCACTCGCGAGGGTTGAAACCGCCGATACCCGCACGATCATTGCGATCGCGGCACGGGTAGGCGGCACCCGGCTCATCGACAACATCGCCCTCGGCCAGGGTCTGGGGTGAATGGCGTCTCGAAAGCCGGCCTCGGCGCGACCGACCCGTCCTACCCCTCCCGGGCTCAGACCCACCTTACCCGGTTGGGCGGTCATCACTCCGGAACGATTGGAGCACATCCAGCGGGTGGCGCAACTCGCCGCTGCCTGGGCCGAGCGGCTGGGAGTGCCCGATTCGGAGCGCAACCGATGGCTTCGGGCGGTATGGCTGCATGACGCTCTACGTGATGCGCCCCCTGACGAGCTGGAGAAATGGGCGGCCAGCACCCTCGGTCCACCCGAGCTGCGCCACGGCCCGGCGAGCGCGGCCCGGGCGCGGGCCGAAGGCGAGGATGATCGGGGTGTCCTCGATGCCGTGCGCTACCACTCTCTCGGGCTGGCGGAGTGGGACATGGTTGGCCGGATTCTTTACTGTGCCGACTACCTCGACCCTGGCCGCCCGTTCGACCGCGAGCGTCGCGCCGAGTTGGCCGAACGGCTCCCCAACGATCCCGGCCGTGTGCTCCGAGAAGTCGCTCGCTCCCGTCTCATTCACCTAGTCGAATCCGGATGGCCCGTCCTCGACCCCACGCTGCGATTCTGGAACAGTCTCGTCGGCACTGGCGCCGGCTCGCGTTAGCGGCAACCGTCGTGCTGTTGGGCGCCGGCGGTGGTCTCCTCCTTCGCTCCGAGCCCCGCCCTCCGGCTCCCTCAGTTCCGGTCCCGTCGCCCCGGGGCCGGGTGATGGTGGAGGTGCTGAACGGCACGCGCCGGCAGGGCGCGGCGCGCACCGCTACCCGCATGCTGCGCCGGCGAGGGCTCGACGTGGTCTTCCTGGGAAACGCGGACTCGCTTCAGGAGTCCACCCAGGTCGTCATCCGCCGGGGAGATCCCGAGCGGGCGCGCTTTGTGGCTGCCGCCCTCGGTGGTGGGAAGCTTGTGGTCGAGATGGATACCTTCCGCCGAGTGGATGTGAGCGTCATTCTGGGGCAAGATTTCCGACCCCTTGACGAGCTCCATCCATAGGGGAGTCGGTTATCGGGCGCTGGCGGACGGTTGTTCCCCGGTGTAACTTGGCGCCCCGCTCGCTCCGCTCCTCCTCCGCCTTTCGGGGTTATCTATGTCAGCGCCCTTCCGCGCTGCGGGCTTCGTCGCCGCCTGCGCTCTTGTCCCGCGGCCCCATGCCGCGGCGCAATCCAGTCCTGCTCGGACCTCCAGCGACAGCGGTGTCCCTCGATACTCGATCGAGGACTTCATGGCGACGACGCCTGACCCACAGCCTGAATCCCAAGATCGATCCGGCTGACCTGGTCGAACCCGAGGTGGTGCGCTTCAAGTCTTACGACTCCCTCTCGGTACCCGGCTTGCAATATCGACCGCACGGAGCGTCGGCTACTGCCAAGGTTCCGGCACTGGTCATGGTCCACGGCGGTCCGGGCGATCAGGCGCGCGCTGGCTATCGCGCGCTGACCCAATTCCTGGTCAACCACGGGTACGCGGTCTTCGACATCAACAATCGGGGCAGTTCAGGCTATGGGAAGACCTTTTTCGCCCTGGACGATCGCAAGCACGGTGAAGCGGATCTGGGCGATGTGGTGGCGAGCAAGGGAATGCTCATCCGGACCGGGTTCGTGGATCCCGACCGGATCGGCATTATCGGCGGGAGTTACGGTGGGTTCATGGTGCTGGCCGCATTGGCATTTCGTCCGGATACTTTCGCGGTCGGCGTCGATCTGTTCGGGGTCGCCAACTGGTTGCGCACCCTCGAGAGCATTCCGCCTTACTGGGAGTCGTTCCGGAAGGCGCTCTATGTCGAGATGGGCGATCCCAAGGTCGATCGCGAGCGGCTCAAGCGGATCAGCCCGCTGCGGCATGCGTCCAACATCCGCAACCCGCTGATCGTGCTGCAAGGTGCTAACGACCCGCGGGTGCTCAAAGTGGAGTCGGATGAGATCGTCGCCGCCGTCAAAAAGAACGGAATGCCCACCGAATACATCGTGTTCCCCGACGAAGGACACGGCTTCATCAAGAAGGACAACGAGATTCGCGGGTACCAGGCGGTGCTGGAATTTCTCGATCGCTACTTGAAAGGGCGTCCGACCAGCTGAACCGGCTCATCGGTCCGGCTCAACCCGTGGTGCCGGGCAGAGACCGATGACGATGTCCATGACGTTGGTTCCCGTGAGGCCGGGCCGGAGCAAGGCACCGGCGGCGTCGAGTGCGTAATAGGCATCATGGCCGGCGAGATCGCGTGCGGGGTCCCGCCCCGCTCGGGTGATCGCGGTCCAGGTCTCGCCGTCTACGATCGCCCCGGCTGCATCAGTAGGCCCATCACGACCATCGGTTCCCGCGGCCAGTAGGGTCACCCCAAGAGCTGCGCGCGCCAGCTTCTGGGCAGCGGCGAGCGCTAGCTCCTGACACCGACCACCCAGTCCGGCAGGATTCTCACCCAAGCTCACAGTGGTCTCGCCTCCCCAGATGAGGCAGGGTAGCTCAGTGCGACGCTCTGGTTGCGAGATCAAAAGCTGAGCGCAATTATTGAGAAGTCCGGCGGCTATGCTCGCGCCGGCCGCCGACGCCTCCCCGGCTATCGGTGTCTCGATCACGCGCGGAGTGAGGCCCAACTCAGTCGCACGCTTAGCCGCAGCTTCGAGAGCCAATCTATTGCTGGCAATCAGCTCGAGGGTCACCCGCACAAAAGCCTGGTCACCAGGCTTTGCTGTTTCGGGCCTTTCCCCCGACCCGATTGAGACCACCAGCTTCCGGGCCGATTCCGGAATCCGGTGCCAGAGACCGGCGCTCTCGAGCAAGGCACGCACCTCGTCGGCGGTGGTCGGATCCGGAACGCAGGGCCCCGAGCCGATCGAAGCGAGATCGTCGCCGATGACATCGGAAATGAGGTAGACGCGCACCCGGGCCGGAGCGAGCGCCCGAGCGAGCTTGCCACCGCCCCAGCGAGAGAATCGCTTACGGATTCGGTTCATCGCGGCGATGTCGAGACCGCTGCCGAGGAGGAGCGCATAAATCGCCCTGAGCTCGGCGGGCGTGAGCTCCGGTTCGGGGGCTCCGATGAGGCTCGTCGTTCCGCCGGAGAGGAGCACCCAGACCTCGTCCTCTGCCGTCACTCGGGCTGCAGTCTCCGTGAGGGCCTCTGCAGCGGCCACAGAGCCCGGGCCCGGCTCGGGGTGGTCACCCTGGATGTAGACGAGTGCGGGATCCGGACTCCGACCCGGCGCTGGACCGACCACGATGCCACCGGCCGGCTGGTGCCCCTGCCGGCGAAGGGCCTGCGCCGCGCTAGCGGCCATCGGGAGTGCGGCCTTTCCCAGGGCCAGCAGCCAGATACGCCGGTTCGGCTCGATCTCGAGCAGGTCTAGGCGCTGAGCCAGGGCCGGTCCTGGCGCAACCGCGGCGGTCGCGGCAGAGTAGAGATCCGCGAGCAGCGCCCGGGGAGGCGGTAGCCGAGGGTGGTTCAGGGCCGTAGTCTTGTGAAAAAGTTCACAAAGTGTTAAAAGTGTTATTGGGTATCGATCAACGACAGCAGAATCCGGTGAGGTAGAAAGGTCGAGAGGCGAGAGTCAAGAGTCTAGAGTTGAGACTCTCGGCTCCAACCAGCGACCTAGATTCTAGACTCTCGACTTTGGACTGTCGACTCAACATCGCGAGGTTCTCCATGGCCGGCCGCAATTTCCTCTTCGTTCCCGGGCCTACCAATGTGCCCGATCGGGTTCTCCGCGCCATGCATCGCGCTATGGAAGATCACCGGTCCTCGGATTTTCCCTCCCTTTCGGCCCCGGTGCTCAAGGACCTGAAGCAGATCTTCAAGACCAGCTCGGGCCAGGCCTTCATCTTCCCGGCCAGCGGCACGGGGGCCTGGGAAGCCTCGCTCTCCAATACGCTTTCCCCTGGCGATCAGGTGATCGCGGCGCGCTTCGGCATGTTCAGCCACCTCTGGATCGACATGGCTCAGCGGTTCGGACTGCAGGTGGAGGTGCTGGACACGGAGTGGGGCGAGGGCGCTCCGGTCGAGCGCTACCGCGACGCCCTGGCGGCCGACAAGGCGCATCGGATCAAGGCGGTGCTCTTTACCCATAATGAGACGGCAACCGGGGTCACCAGCGATGTCGCCGGCATACGCCGGGCGCTCGACGAGACCAGGCATCCCGCGCTTCTTATGGTAGACGGGGTGAGCTCGATCGCCAGCATCGATTTTCGGATGGACGAGTGGGGGGTCGATTTGGCGGTGACTGGATCGCAAAAGGGCCTCATGCTTCCGGCGGGGCTCGGCATCGTCTGCGCCAGCCAGAAGGCGCTGGCGTTATATGACCAGGCCAAGCTGCCCCGGGTCTTCTTCGACTTTGGTGACATGAGGAAGGCGAACGCGACCGGATACTTTCCTTATACCCCGTCGCTGCCGTTGCTCTACGGACTTCGCGAATCCCTGGATATGCTGTTCGAGGAGGGACTGGAGAACGTGTTCGTCCGTCATCACCGGCTGGCGGAGGGCACTCGCCAGGCGGTCAAGGCGTGGGGGCTGGACCTTTGCGCCCGGGCGCCTAAGTGGAACTCCGATACCGTAACCGCGATCATGGTACCGGCCGGGTTCAACGGAGCGGAAGTGATTGACATCGCCTATCGCCGCTACAACCTCGCGCTCGGCGCCGGACTCGCCCGGATGGCCGGCAAACTCTTCCGCATCGGCCATCTTGGCGACCTGAATGAGCTCATGCTGCTGGGCGCGCTCGGGGGAGCGGAAATGGCCATGCGCGATGTGGGCATCAAGCTGGACCTGGGGAGTGGCGTGGCCGCAGCGCAGGAGTATTGGAGACGCACGGCTGCTCCGCTGGAGCGACGCGAGCTGCCCCCACGCGCACCGGAAGCCCAGCCGGCGTCGGCGGGCATCAAGAAGGCAACGGCCGGCGCGGCACGATGAGTCACACCCGCTACGAGCCCGCGCGTCCCAGGCTGCAGCGCAGTGAGCTCGCGGTTCCCGGCTCCCAGCCGGGGATGTTCCGGAAGGCGCTCGACGGGGAGGCGGATTACATCTTCCTCGACCTGGAGGACGCGGTCGCGCCGGGCGACAAGGTGCAGGCCCGGCTCAACGTCATCGCGGCCCTGCTGGAGCACGATTGGCGGGCGCGGGGGAAGACCATTTCGGTCCGCCTCAACGGAATCGACACCCATTACATGTATCGCGATGTGGTGGACGTGGTCGAGCAAGCGGGCCACCGTCTCGACACGGTGCTCATCCCCAAGGTCGGTGTTCCGGCGGACGTCTATCTGGTGGACGCATTGCTTACTCAGATCGAGGAAGCCAAGGGCATCCCCCATCGTATTGGAATCGACGTTCTGATCGAGACCGCCCTGGGCATGGCGAACGTCGAAGCGATCGCGCAGTCGAGCCGACGGCTCGAGGCCATGCATTTCGGCGTTGCCGATTACGCGGCCAGCTGTCGAGCCCGCACGGTGAACATCGGTGGCCTCAATCCCGATTACCCGGGAGACCAATGGCACGCGGCGCTTTCCCGAATGGTGGTCGCCTGCAGGGCGTACGGCCTCCGCGCCATCGACGGTCCATTCGGCGATTTCAAGGATGCCGAGGGATATACCGCGGCGGCGCGTCGTGGAGCGGCGCTGGGCATCGAGGGCAAGTGGGCCATCCACCCCTCGCAGATCGCGCTGGCCAACGAGGTCTTCACTCCGCCACCGCGTGAGGTCGAGCGGGCGCGCCGCATTCTGGACGCGCTGGAGCAGGCTGCGCGCGACGGCCGTGGAGCCGCGCAGCTCGACGGCAGGATGATCGACGCTGCTTCTGCCCGCATGGCCCAGAACGTGGTGGACACGGCGGAGGCGATCAGTAGCAAGTCGCGAGTCGCGAGTCACGAGTCACGAATCGCCGTCTCATAAGCGCCCGCTCGCTCTGACAGCAACTTCGATTGCGGACTCGCCCGACTCTCGACTCGTGACTCTCGACTCCTGACCAGCGAAGCGAACATGGACATCCACGAATACCAGGCCAAAGAACTCCTCGCCGGCTTCGGCGTCGCGATCCCTCGCGGGGGGGTGGCCTATAGCCCCGAGCAGGCGGTCTACCGGGCCTCCGAGATCGGTGGGGCGCGGTGGGCGGTGAAGGCTCAGATCCACTCTGGGGCGCGGGGAAAGGCGGGTGGAATCAAGCTCTGTTCCAGTGAGGACGAGGTCCGTCAGGCAGCCAAAGGGCTGCTGGGGAAGCGGCTGGTGACGCATCAAACGGGTCCGGAAGGGCGGGTGGTTCACCGGCTTTACGTTGAGGCCGCGGTTCCCATAGAACGGGAGCTCTATCTCGGACTGGTGCTGGATCGGAAGACCGAGCGGATCATGATCGTAGCCCATCCCCAGGGTGGTATGGAGATCGAAGAGATCGCGCAGAGTGCGCCCGATTCCATTCTCCGCGAGGTGGTCGAGCCGGCTATCGGAATGAGCGCCTTCCAGGCTCGCGAGATCGCCTATGGGCTGGGACTCGCTCCGGCGCAGGTGAGCCGCGCTGTCATCACGCTGCTGGGGGCTTACCGCGCCTTCCGCGACCTCGATGCGACCATGGTGGAAATCAATCCCCTGGTGGTCACCGGTGACGGCCAGGTATTGGCGCTCGACTGTAAGATGACCTTCGACGACAACGCCATGTTCCGGCGGCCCAACGTCAGCGAGCTCCGGGACTACGCCGAAGAAGATCCACGCGAGGCCCAGGCGGCGGAATACGGACTCAATTACGTCGCGCTCGAGGGTGACATCGGGTGCATTATCAACGGCGCCGGGCTCGCCATGGCCACTATGGACATGATCAAGCATGCCGGCGGGCATCCAGCCAACTTCCTCGACGTTGGCGGCGGCGCCTCCCCCGATCGGGTAGCGGCCGCCTTCCGACTGGTGCTCTCCGATTCCAAGATTGGAGCGATCCTGGTCAACATCTTCGCTGGGATCAACCGTTGCGATTGGGTGGCCCAGGGAGTGGTCCAGGCTGCGCGGGAGACCCAACTCGGCATCCCGCTCGTGGTACGCCTGGCCGGGACCAACGTGGAAGAAGGCAGGAAGATTCTCAAGGAAAGCGGACTGCCGATCATTACCGCCGACACTCTCTCGGAGGCCGCGGAGCGCGTGGTGCAAGCGCTCACCGCCTTTCGCGCCAGACACTCACCGGCCCCCACCCGAGCCTCAGGCAGGGTCGCTGGAGGCAATGGACAGTCATGAGCATTCTCCTCGACGAAACCACCCGCGTGCTCGTTCAGGGCTTCACCGGCGACAAGGCGACCTTCCACGCCAAGGAAATGCTCGCCTACGGCACCAAGATCGTCGGTGGCGTCACTCCCGGCAAAGGAGGTGCCCGTCACCTCGACCGTCCGGTGTTCAACACGGTGCGGGAGGCGGTTCGTGCCACTGGGGCCACGGCCACCATCATCTTCGTCCCCGCCGCGTTCTGCGCCGACTCCATCATGGAAGCGGCAAACGCCGGGATCCGACTCATCGTCACGATCACCGACGGCATTCCGGCTCAGGACATGATGATGGTAAAGCGATATCTGTTTCGCTTCCCGAAGGAACGACGCTCGACCCTGATCGGCCCCAACTGCGCCGGGATCATCAGCGCGGGGAAGGCTATGCTGGGGATCATGCCCGGCCACATCTACTCCCGGGGCCCCGTTGGGCTGGTGACCCGTTCGGGCACGCTGGGCTACGAGGCCGCCGCGCAGATGAACGCGCTGGGTATTGGTCAGACGACAAGCGTCGGCATCGGGGGAGACCCGATCAACGGGAGCTCCTTTGTCGACATGCTGAAGCTGTTCGAGGAGGACCCGGAAACCGAGGCGGTCATGATGATCGGTGAGATCGGCGGTCCCCAGGAGGCTGAGGCTTCGCTCTTCGTGAAGGAGAACATGAGCAAACCGGTGATCGGGTACGTTGCCGGCCTCACCGCTCCCAAGGGCCGCCGCATGGGCCACGCCGGCGCGATCATCTCCGCGTTCGGTGACACCGCGGCCGAGAAGGCCGAGATCATGCGCACGGCCGGACTCAC
>DASXRM010000161.1:0-5612 GCA_036506575.1 Gemmatimonadales bacterium
GGCCGGTGAAACCTGGCAAAGCCGAAGCGACCTACGAGCACGGCCTGCTCCGAATCGAGGTGCCCTTCAAAGATCCGATGGAAGATGCTGTGAAGGTCGCCATCAAAACAGGTGTCGCGGAAACCAAGACCAAGAGACTTAAAACGCCGCTGCCAGATCGTTGATCGGATACCCCTTCCGCTCGGTGGCCCCACTTCCGCCGAAGCGCGTGCCAGAGACTGCCCGGCTCCTTCTTGATCTTCGCCAGCTTGTAAGCCCGGCGGAGCCGCTGGTCGAACAACTCCCGCTTGGTCGGCTGCGTCGGGTCCTGGTCCGACGGGAACACCCACCTGGTTCCGATCGCCTTCTGCTGCCGGGGCCTCGAGGAGTGCGTCCCGTGCCGCTGGTGCGATCGGTACCACCTGTTCGTACCCTTTCTTGTCGTTCTCTGCCCGCCACCTAATCGCGCCGAACGGCTTGGCCTCGAAATCTTGAAATTCTGGCAAGGCCGGTCATCGTGAAAGGGGCAAAGCGCATCTTGACAACCCCGGTGCGACTCCCTAGAGTGCAGCCGCACTAAGCCGTCGTCCCACCGACAAAGGCATACCCGGCAAAAGCCGGGGACGCAAAGCCACGGATCCTCGCCTCCTCCGCGACGCCGGACTCTAAGACGCCACGATGGATCCCCAAGATCGCCGAGCTGCCGAAAGGGCAGCTCGGCGCGGTGTTTTTGGGGAGGCGATACTGCCAAGCATTTCCACGTGGAGTGTAGGAGGTCACCATGAGAGCCATAGATCATTACCCGCGCGTACAGGTCCCGCCGTCGCGGCGCAGCGAAGATCCAGGGGGACTGGATTTCTCCCACCAGCGGTACTTCCAGGCGGGAAGAACCGCAGTCCTCGAGCCGATCGCGCCCGAGCCGACCGCGGAGTTCGTTGAAACGCTGAGGAGCCAGCGGGGGATGCCATCGGCGGTGCCCATCCCGATCCCACGCCCCCTTCCGCTCCCGACGGGCTCCAGGTTCTTCATCTGGAAGCAAGACCCATCCGTCGGGGAGCTAGGGCGACGGCTGATTTTCGTTCCCTCGTTGGTCGTCAACGGGCCGAGGGACGCCCGGATCGACACGAGCCTTGCCGGCGCGACTCCGGTGAGCCGCAACGTGGATGGCGATTTCCTGTTCCCGGCGGACACACCCGAAGGCGACTGCGCTCACACGTTCGCCATCGTCCGGCAAACGGTGACCATGTTCGAGCGGGCGCGGGGAGAAATCTCGGTCCCCTGGGCTTGGAACGTCGGCGGTAACACGGACGTGCTGACGGCCTATCCCCGTGCGGGGGTGACCCCGAACGCCTACTACAGCCGTGGCCAGAAGGCGTTGAAGTTCTTCCTCTTCACGCCAACCGGTGTTCCCCAGCCGCTGTTCACGTGCCGCTCCGTCGATATCGTGGCTCACCAAACCGGCCATGCGATTCTCGACGGCCTCAAGCCCGGCTGGCTGGGGATCAACAATCCGCCGCAGACCGCAGGTCTCCACGAGTCGTTCGGTGACCTCACGGCGATCTTCCTGGCGCTCGCGCAACTGGACCAGGCTGAGGCCATGATCGCCATGACGAAGGCTGATCTCCACAAGAAGAACTTCCTGGCCGCCCTCGCGGAGCAGTTCGGCGCCGCCTTGGGGAGGCCAGAAGGCCTTCGCAACGCCGACAACGACCTGAAGCTGAGCCAGGTGAGCAACGAGGTGCACGAGATCTCGCAGGTCTTCACCGGCGCCATCTACGACATCCTGGCCGACATCTTCAGATTCGAGCGGATTCGTCAGAGCAAGACCAAGGATCCCGCGCTGGTTCTGGCCGAAGTCAGCCAGTACCTGTGTCGACTCCTTGTGAGTGCCCTGATCGGGGCGCCCGACACCGGCGCGATGTATGTTGACGTGGTGAACCAGATGCTGAAGGTGTCCAAGGAGCAGAACGACCTGCTGATCTATCGCACGTTCATCTACGAGCGGTTTGCGGTTCGCGAGGTGATCGCCACCGAGGCTCCGCTCGCGCTGGCTCGGGGTACCCTTGACTGGCGAGATCCCGGATTTGCCAGTCGGAAAGAGGACGAGGCCGACCTCGTCTCACCGGATCCCCAACACCCGTCGGTGGTGGGCTCCCAGGACCGCTCAGGCTGCTGCGGCACGATGCAGTTGCCGGAGTACGCTCGAGATCGGCAGACGCTCGACGCCGAGCTGCAGCGACTCTCCGAGGAAGGAAAGACAATCCCCGAGACGGCCGTGCTGGCCGAGGAGGTCGCCGGCTTGGAGCGCGCGTTCAAGTGAGCTCGAGGAGCCGCGCCGGCCAAGACTCTCGAGGGCTGTCGCCTCCGTACCCGGTGACCTCGGTCAGACTTGATCAGGGCCTTGCCGAGGCTCACCGGCCCGTTTTCCCAACAAGAGTAAGTTTACAGCCCTCCAGCTCCGGCGCATTGGAGCGCACGTGCTCGGTGAAACCTACCAGACCCAGTGGAGGGTCTGGAAATGTTGAGCGGCGCTGTTGATCGTCCACTAGCCGAAGGGAAGGCGGGACAAGGGGTGAGCACGCGGCTGCTCGCCCCGACGGTTCGAATCGGGTCACTTCGACAGACCTTCCTGCGGCAACTACTGGGGTTAGAGGTTCTTTGGGTGAACGCGGCGGTGTTGGTTGAGCACACGCCGGAGCCGAAGGGCAAGCCGGGGTAAGATGAGGAAGCGGGAGCGGGAGATACTCGAGGCGATCGAGCGGGGGGAGACCTCCACCAACCACCCAAGCGATGCGTTCGTGAAGGAGCTGCGGACCATGGCTCGCTATGGCTGGATCACGTTGAAGATCCAGGAGAACCACATGACCCAGCACGGCAGGTGGTACATCGCATCCTACCAGCTAACCGAAGAAGGCAAAAGGGCACTGGCGGAAGCGTAACACTGCGGGGGCGTTTGTTGATAACTGTCGCCGGCGGGCGGTTCCACGACCCGACGTTTGCCCCGTTCCGGGGCAATCCGCGCTTCGAGCGGCTGGTGGCGGGGAAGTAGCCTACATACCCCGCTTCGTAGCGCCCTTGGTCGCACGATGGTACATTAGGACTTACGGTGATCCATTCGCCACCTTCCACGCTCTCCCACCGGGCGGTCGCTTAGGTTATCCGCCCTCGGCCTGAACCCGCGCACCGCCGGTTAGTCGGCCCTCCCCACGGATTCTCGTCCCGTTAACAGTACGACTGCCCGGCTACGGCCGGCCATGGCCGCTGGCGCATGGAGACCGGGCATCATACTTCGCACGCGTTAGGCACCCGGCGGTTTAAGGAGATCGGGTGGAATGGCCGAAGGAAGCTTGGTTTGACTACCGGGGCGTGCGCCGCACGCTTGAGCTGGCCAGCGCCGTAGTTGGCTGGTCGCCCGGCTACTTTTTTGCCTGTCCCCATTGCGGCCTGGCGCAAGTCGTTCGCCACGACGCGACGCACCACACTCTGAGCATCGCCCCGAACGGAGCGCTGACCGCCAAAGAACCCTTGAGTTGCCCCAAACACGCCTCGCGCTTGGTCGACACGCCCCCTTGCGGTTGGCACGTTCGGGTGCTGGACGGCCAGGCACTGGATTGTGAAGGAGGAGCGGCCTGAAAGCGATTTGGTTGGCCGGGGTGCTCGTGCTCCTCGCCGCAACCGGGTCCCCCCGTCCATGACGTACGTGATCGCGGAACCCTGTATCGGTGTCAAAGACCGGTCTTGCGTGGATGTCTGTCCGGTGGACTGCATCTACGAAGGGGAAGACCAGCTCTACATCCACCCCGACGAGTGCATCGACTGCGGGGCGTGCGTGCCCGAGTGCCCAGTGACGGCGATCTTCGACGAGGAGGAGGTCCCGCCCAACTGGGCGTCGTACACCGCGAAGAACCGCGACGTGTTCACAAGCGACAATGTGCCGGGGGCGCCGAAGAGGTAGCGAACCGCGCCACCGGAGTCAGGCCGGGGAATTGGGCGCGGTGCGGCGGACCCGTCGCGGCCCCAGCGGCGAGCGGCGGACCGGCGCGTTGTGTGGCCCCACCGAATCGGGCAGCTTGTCTCCACGGCCATCGGGAGGTTGCTCGAGCGGGTCGAGGCTGTCCTCTTAGGGCGGTGGCACACCGCCGGCCGGGCGGCGGGCCGCCGATCACCTCGACGCTCACACTCCCCATTGGAGGGCGGCAATGGCAAAGGTCCTCTGTGTACTCTACGACGATCCCGTCACCGGGTATCCGAAAACCTACGCACGCGACGACATCCCGAAGCTCGAACGCTATCCCGGAGGCCAGACGCTCCCAACGCCCAAAGCCATCGACTTCACGCCGGGGCAACTGCTCGGCTGCGTGTCCGGCGAACTTGGGCTGCGCAAGTTTCTCGAAGCACAGGGCCACACGCTCGTCGTGACCGCCGACAAGGACGGCCCGAACTCGGTCTTCGAGCGCGAGCTGCCGGATGCCGATATCGTCATCTCCCAGCCGTTCTGGCCCGCCTACCTAACCAAGGAGCGTATCACCAAGGCACCCAAGCTCAAGCTCGTGATCACGGCGGGGATCGGGTCCGATCACGTCGATCTCCAGGCCGCAATCGAACGGGGGATGACGGTGGCGGAGGTCACCTACTGCAACAGTATCAGTGTTTCCGAGCATGTCGTGATGATGATCCTGGCCCTGGTGCGCAACTACATCCCGTCGTATCAGTGGGTCATCGATGGCGGCTGGAACATCGCCGACTGCGTGTCCCGCTCTTACGATCTGGAAGGGATGGCGGTCGGCACGGTAGGCGCCGGACGTATTGGCACGGCGGTCCTGCGCCGGCTCAAGCCCTTCGACGTCACGTTGCACTACACCGATCGACATCGGCTGCCGGCCAATGTCGAGCAAGAGCTGAACGTGACCTTCCACCCGACCGCCGAGGCGCTGGTGCGGGTCTGTGATGTGGTCACGATCAACACCCCGCTGCATCCGGAGACCGAGCATCTGTTCAATGACGCGCTGATCGCCAAGATGAAGCGGGGCGCCTATCTGGTGAATACGGCGCGAGGCAAGATCTGCGACCGCGATGCGGTCGCACGGGCGCTGAAGAGCGGCCAGCTCGCCGGGTTCGCGGGCGACGTCTGGTTTCCGCAGCCGGCTCCGAAGGATCACCCCTGGCGGACCATGCCGCATCACGGGATGACGCCGCATGTGTCCGGTACGAGCTTGTCAGCCCAAGCGCGCTACGCAGCCGGGGTGCGCGAGATCCTGGAATGCTGGCTCGAGGGGCGTCCCATTCGCGACGAATACTTGATTGTGGCCGGCGGCGAGCTCGCCGGGGCAGGGGCGCATTCTTACAGCGCTGGCAACGTGACTGGTGGCTCGGAGGAAGCGGCGCGGTTCAAAAGATAAAAGGGGAAGCCGCCGAGCACTCTGCTTTGTCGGCGTACCAATCGAATGCTATTGGTTCCCCGTCTAGGTAGTGTACCAGTGAAGTCGACCCGGGATGCGGTGCGGGCTTCTATCGTGCAAGCCTACCGGGAGGAAACTAAAGATGCCCCCTAACCTGACTAAACCGCTCGCTGCCGTGAAAACCGGAGAGGGAGAGGTGGAAGGCTTGATTGTCGTTTGCGAGGACGGATCAGC
>DASXRM010000162.1:0-2964 GCA_036506575.1 Gemmatimonadales bacterium
GCGGCGGCGCCAGGCATACCGCTGGCCCACCGGGCCACTTCATCGGCCAGACGGTGGACCTCCAGCCGGAACTCCGCGGCGGCCGGTGTGGGCAGCGGCACGGTCTTCTGGCTCTGCAACCGCGCTTCGTTCAGATCGTGAAGCCGCGCGGTGACGCCGCCGGGGCTCTCGATGAGCTCCACCGCGAACTGAGCCCCGAGCGACTTGTATAGATCGTAGTTGACCCCGGCACTCGCCGCGGCGGACCCGCGGCCCGTGCTGGGACCCTGCGGGGGGTCGGCCACGGTGATCATCTCGAAGCGGTCGGTGTAGTCGAGATCCCGCCGCACCATAGCCCGCACCGAGTCGGCACCGGCACCCGGTACCACGACGAGCCCCGGCCGAACACCGGGACTGTAATCCACGCCGATGCGAACGCCCTCGTTCACCCGGGTGGTGTCCTGCGCGGCCAGACCCTTGGCGATCGCGAGCACGACAACGGACAGTGAGAAGATTCTCGTCATTGCGTTGGCTTGAAGTAGAAGCTGACCGGCAGCACATCCGCATCCCAGCCATCAGGCAGCGGCCCGAAGGCGCGAGTGTTGCCTGCGGCCTCGATTGCACCTTGTGCGTTCAGATCGAACGCGAAGCTGCCGGAGCGGGTCACAAAACGGATATCGCGCACTGATCCATCCCTCAATATGAGAAAACTGATTTCGGCGAAGTTCCTCTGTTTAGTCGATCCTCGGTCCCACCGCTGATAGACCTGGGTCACGATATTCCGCAGGTACTCCGGATAGGGAAACGCGAGCCCCGGCGTCTTGATCGTCGCGACGTCGCTTCCCGTACTCGGCGTCTCGCCCGGGGCGGGGGTCGCCGGAGCGGCGGTCTTGGGAGGCGGCTCCCGCTTGGTCTCCGTAGGCTGCGGCGCCGGCTTGGGTTTGGGCGGCGCCGGCGCCTTGATCGGCTTCGGAGGCTTCGGAGTCACCGGCGCGGGTTTCTCTTCCGGTGGCGGTGTCGGCAGCGCTTCCCGGGCAAGCCGCTTTTGCGTTGGAGCCGGCGCGGCTACCAAGTCGACCGCATAGGAGGGAGGGGATGCCTTGGTCGGCTTGACTGTGGTGAAAAGAAAACTGGCCGCAGCCGCATGTACTACGATCGTCCCAACCAGTCCCGCCGCACGTCCCGGGGGCTCTCGGCCGGGAGTCCGGATGTTCACGGCGATTCTTCCTCGGCGGCCACGAGTCCGACGTTCTGTACGCCGGCGGTGCGGATCACCGCGAGGACGCGCACGACTTGGCCATAGGGCACCCTGCTGTCCGCCTGCAGGTACACCCCAGTCGGCTTCCGGGTAGCGACCAGCGAGCGGAATGTCACCCGGAAGTCGGTGTAGGACACGGGAGTCTGATCGATGAAAATGCGACCGTTTCGATCGACTGTTACCACCATCCCCTCCTTGGGGGAGAGGGGCCGAGCTTCTGCGCGGGGTAGCTCCACATCGACCCCGCCTTGCATGATCGGTGCCGTGATCATGAAGATAATCAAGAGCACGAGCATCACGTCTACCAGCGAGGTGACGTTGACGTCCGCCATCAGCGGCAGCTCTCCCCGCTGACTGCCGAGCCCGCCTCCCAGACTTGCCGCCATTTAGACCAACCCTTCCCGGGCCATCGTTCCGATCAGCTCGTTGGCAAAGCCCTCGAGCTCGCCGGCGAACAGCCGGACCCGGTTGACGTAAAGGTTGTAGGAGATCACCGCGGGAATGGCCGCTATCAACCCGCCGGCCGTCGCCACCAGCGCCTCCGCCACGCCCGGCGCGACGGCGGCGAGATTTCCCGATCCCTTGGAGGCAATGCCGATGAAGGCGCTCATGATGCCGAAGACCGTGCCGGTGAGGCCGAGCAGCGGGCTGACCGAGCCGATGGTGGCGAGCCAGGGGATGTAGTGCCCCAGCAGATCCCGTTCCGCAGCCACTTCCTTGCCGAGCACCATTTTCAACGCCTCGAGCTGGGTCATCGAGAGCGAACTGCGGTCGGCGCCCCGCTCGTCGCGCAACGCGCCGGGACGGAGCTCGGAGTAGAAGGTCACCGCCTCGCGAAACAGGCGGTTGTACGGCGAGGGCGGGAGCTTCATGACCGCGTGGTAGGCGTCCTTGAGCCTGGTGGTGCGCTCCATCTCGGAGAAAAACCGGTCCGCCTGCCGATTCAGCTTGCGGAACTGCCACCACTTGAGGATGATGATGAACCAGGACACCAGGGAGAAGATCGCGGTGACCAGCAGAACGACCTTGGTCTCGGGGCTGGACGAAAGCACCAGCTCCAGGGAGGATTGAGGAATCGCACCGCCCGCTTGCTGGATCACCTCGCCTCCTTTTTGAACCACTCCACCAGCTCACGGAGCCCATCCTCGAAGACGTATTGCGGGGTCCATCCCAGGCCCGCCTTGGCCTTGCTGACGTCCAGCGCGCTGCGGAACAGCTCACCCGCTCGCGCCGGCGCGAACTCGAGCGTGGGCCTCTGGCCCATCACCTCGCCGACCGACCGGGCCAGATCCAGCACGCTTCGCTGAATCGAGGTCGCGATGTTGAACGCAGGGCCGTCGATATCGGCGCCGGCCGGAGCCGGCATGGTGCTGGCAAGCACGTTGGCCCGGGCGACGTCTCTCACGAAAACGTAGTCCCGGGTCTGCCGACCATCGCCGTAGACTATCAGCGGCTGTCCGGCCAGTAGCCGGGAGACGAAGATGGAGACGACGCCCGCCTCAGACTTCGGATCCTGCCGGGGGCCGAACACATTGGCATACCGCATGGCGATACCCTCGAACCCCCTGAGCGCGGCCACCGCCCGCAGGTAGTACTCCCCCGCGAGCTTGCTGACTCCGTACGGTGAGACGGGCAGCTTGGGTGCGGTCTCGGGCGTCGGAATGACTTCGGGATCGCCATAGACCACTCCACCGCTGCTCGCGAAGATCACCCGCCGGACACCACCC
>DASXRM010000163.1:0-28402 GCA_036506575.1 Gemmatimonadales bacterium
CTGGGCCCGAGCCATGGTGAAGATCACGTCTCGGGAGGTCACCGGGACGCCATCCTGCCAGCGAGCACGAGGGTCGAGGTCGAATGCCAGCGTTACCGAGTCCCGCCGGGTCCAGGAACGCGCCAGCAGCGGCACGAAGTCGCGATCCCCTGCCGTCAACAAGGTGGGACCCAGACCGGCCAGCCGCAGAAACAGCTGGTCCGCCAGCTCGAGGTTCGCCTGGCTCGCGGCTGACCCCTCCATGAGAGTGGGGATCGGTAGAGTCGGCTGCTGACCGGTTACGATGACGATGCTGGTGCGATGGTCGCTACTTGACTGAGCCCCAAGAGAAATGGCCAGCGGGAACAGTCCGGCTACCGTGGCGATGGCAATCCGTGGCATCCAGTGAGTCACGCGGTTATCTCGCCCACGTCCACGCCGGCGACTTAAACTGCGGAAAGTGCCCCGAAGCGGCATGCAGAATGGTCTCTGGCTCGGAGACCCGCTGCCACGCTCCCCGCCAACGGGCTGCCGCCGCCGCTCCAATGGCATCAGCCACCTCGGAGCTCCCGACCGGACGGTTCAGCAGAGTTGTGGGCGGTGCGGCGAAGGGCGCAGCTGACCCGCCGCGGGTCAGCCCGAGCAGGATATGCTGAGCATCCTCCAGCAGTACCGATCCGTGCTGCAGCAGTGCGGCGCCGTGTCGGAGCTGCGCGCTGCCGATGACCTTTCGGCCTGAGACCATTACCTCGCCACCGGCGGGCTGGGAAAAGCAGGCACCCGCGTCGAGCGGAGAAATCCGGGTCCGTGGCGCCAGTGATGCAGCTGCCCCGAGCCCTTTGAGGGCACTGCCGAGCATGGTGTGGATTTCGAGGTAGGCTGCCTGAAGGGAGCCGAATCGGGCGCAGGGCGCCGCGATCGCGTACGTGAGCTCCCGGCCATGCCACACGGCCCGGCCTCCCGTCGGCCGCCTCACCGTCCCCAGCCTCAGTGCCAGGATGCGGTCGACATCATACCGCCGGGTGGCCGGCTCGTGTCGCCCGAAGGACAGGCAAGGGGGATCCCACCGGTAGAGCCGGAGCCAGCTCTCGCCATACTCTTCGGCACGGTCGAGGAGGGTGACGTCGATGGCCATGTTGGCCCAGCCGGGGCGAGGGGTTTCGTCGATCCAGAGGAAAAAGGGCGGAACCGGCGGAATGGGCAGAAACGACCCCGGGCTATCGAAGTCGCTCGCCTCACGCCCGGCAGCTTCTGCTTCTCCCGCCATTTCCGCCTCTTCCGCCCTTTCCGCCTTACCCATACGCCTCCATCGGCGGACAACTGCACACCAGGTTTCGATCTCCGTACGCGCTGTCGATCCGGCCCACCGTCGGCCAGACCTTGTGCTCACGCACGGCCCGTGACGGATAGGCGGCACGCTCGCGGGGATAGGGGCGGCTCCACCCGTCGGAGATGACCTGCTCCAGCGTGTGAGGAGCATTGGTCAGCAGATTGTTCTCGCGATCGGCCCGGCCTTCTTCGATCTCCCGGATTTCCTCGCGAATGGAGATCAGCGCGTCACAGAATCGGTCGAGCTCCTCCTTCGACTCGCTCTCCGTGGGCTCGATCATGAGAGTGCCCGGAACCGGGAACGACACCGTCGGCGGGTGGAAGCCATAGTCGATGATGCGCTTGGCGATATCCTCGACATCCACCCCTGCGGACGCTTTGTACGGCCGAGTGTCGATGATGCACTCATGGGCGACCAGACCGTTCTGGCCGGTATACAAGAGGGGATAATAGTCCGCCAGGCGGCGGGCGACGTAGTTAGCATTGAGGATCGCAATCCGAGTCGCCTCGGTGAGACCGTCATAGCCCATGAGCGCGATGTAGGCCCAGGATATCGGGAGGATCGCCGCACTCCCCCAGGGGGCTGCGGAGACGGTGCCAAACGCGGACGGGTGATCGAGCTCGACCACGGGATGGCCGGGGAGGAAGGGGACCAGATGCGACACGACACCGATTGGGCCCATGCCGGGCCCACCCCCTCCATGCGGGATGCAGAACGTCTTATGCAGGTTCAGGTGACAGACGTCCGCGCCGATGTCGCCCGGACGGCAGAGCCCGACCTGAGCGTTCATGTTGGCCCCATCCATGTAGACCTGTCCGCCATGCTCGTGGACGATCTGGCAGATCTCGCGAACCGAGCCCTCGAACACACCATGGGTCGACGGGTAGGTGATCATGAGCGCCGCCAATGTACCGCGATGGGCCTCGGCCTTGGCGCGTAGATCCTTGAGATCGATGTTCCCCCGCGGATCGCTCTTCACCGCTACGACCTGCATTCCGGCCATGACCGCACTGGCGGGATTGGTACCGTGAGCCGATTGGGGGATGAGGCAAGTAGTTCGATGGGATTCGCCGCGGGAGCGGTGGTAGGCCCGGATGACCAGCAGCCCGGCGTACTCGCCCTGCGATCCCGCGTTGGGCTGGAGGGAGATCGCGGCAAACCCGGTGATCTCGGCGAGCTGGTACTCGAGCTGGCTGAAGAGAAGCTGATAGCCCGCCGCCTGGTCCCGGGGAGCAAAGGGATGCAGCCGGTTGAACTCGCGCCAGCTCACCGGCATCATCTCGGTCGTGGCGTTCAACTTCATGGTGCACGAGCCCAGCGGGATCATCGCCGAGGTGAGCGACAGGTCCCGCGCCTCCAGCCGCTTGATGTACCGGAGCATCTCGGTCTCGGAGTGATGCCGGTGAAAGACCGGATGCTCCAGATACGAGGTGGTGCGGGCGAGCGTTGCCGGTATCGCGCGCTCCCGTTTCACGCCGATGTCATCCAGCATGAAGGGAAGTGCCTCGTTCAGGGAGAAGATCGCGATGAGATCGGCCAGATCGCCCAGTGTAACCGTCTCGTCCAGCGCAACGCCCAGGCGGGTGGGCGAGAGTTGCCGCAGGTTGATGTTGCGCACCCGCGCGGCGTCGAGCAGCCGGGGCAGCGCCCAACCCTCCACTTCGACACAGATCGTATCGAAGTAGTCCTCGTACACGACCCGGTAGCGCAGCCGGCGCAGCGCATGGCCCAGGATGACCGCCCGAGCATGCACCCGCTCGGCGATGCGCCGGAGCCCCGACGGACCGTGGTAGACCGCGTACATACTGGCCATGACCGCCAGCAGCACCTGCGCGGTGCACACATTGCTGGTGGCCTTGTCCCGTCGGATGTGCTGCTCCCGGGTCTGTAGCGCCATGCGTAAAGCGGGACGGCCGTCGCGATCCCGGGACACGCCGATGATCCGGCCGGGCATGAACCGCTTGTAGGCATCCTTGGTGGCGAAGAAGGCCGCGTGCGGTCCACCGTATCCCATGGGCACCCCGAACCGCTGGCTGTTGCCCACCGCGACGTCGGCTCCCCACTCGCCCGGTGGCGTGACCAGAGTGAGGCTGAGCAGATCGGTTGCGGCGGTGACCAGGGCGCCCGCGGCGTGAGCCCGCTCGCAAAGGGGTCGGAAGTTCCGTAGCTCGCCGTCGGTTGCCGGATACTGCACCAGCGCGCCGATGACCGACGGGCTAAAGGTAAAGGTCGTTGGGTCGGCAACCCGGATCTGAATCCCCCTGGCGTCGGCCCGGGTCCGCACCACCGCGATGGTTTGGGGATGACAGCGTTCATCGACCAGGTAGACTGGCTCCCCTTTGACCGGCCGAACGGCGAGGCTCAGGTTCATGGCCTCCGCGGCGGCCGTGGCCTCGTCCAGCAGCGACGCGTTGGCCACCTCGAGCCCGGTCAGGTCCGACACCACGGTCTGGAAGTTCAGCAGCGCCTCCAGCCGGCCTTGCGCGATCTCCGCCTGATAAGGCGTGTACGCGGTATACCAGCCGGGATTCTCCAGCACGTTGCGTTGAATGACTTGCGGGGTAAAACAGCCGGAGTAGCCCATGCCGATGTACGAGCGGAACACCCGGTTCATGGCGGCGAGGCCACGCAGGGCCTGCAACACTTCCCGCTCGCTCCTGCCGGGGGGAAGCGCGAGCGGACGATGGAGTCGGATCTCGTCCGGCACCACCGCCTCAATGAAGCTGTCGAGGGAGTCGTAGCCCAGCAGTTCCAGCATCTCGGCAACATCGGAGCGGCGCGGGCCGATGTGGCGGTAAGCAAAATGTGAGGGGTGGAGCACGTCCAATGTCTCGGTGGCGGTCCTGCGCGGAAGAACGCTGATCATCGTCCAGTTGGATCCTTCGCTGCGCTCGGGGTGACACCGGTTCCTAACGGGTGATTCAGGTCGAGCGGCGCGATCACTCTCCTATGTGAGACCGGTACGCTTTGGGCGAGAGTAGCTCATTGAGTTCGCCGGCGTTCGCCACCCTGAGCTTGATCATCCACCCCTCGCCGTAGGGATCGCGGTTGACGATGCCGGAGTCGCGGTCCAAGGTGTTGTTGATTTCGACTACTTGGCCGGCGAGGGGGCTGTAGAGCTCGGAAACGGCTTTGACGGCCTCGATCTCGCCGAAGGCCTGGTGGGCGTCCAGCCGATCGCCTGGATGGGGAAGCCGGACGAAGACTACGTCACCCAGCTCGCCTTGCGCGTAGTCGGTAATGCCGATCTTGACGACGGAGGGATCGTCTGTGCGCGAGACGTACTCATGTTCAGCGGTGTAAACCAGGTCGTCCGGCACGTGGGACACGTGCGCTCTCCCATGTGGTTGCGCGACGGAGGATAGGCGGGCTGGGGGGCGAGGTCAAGCGCGTGCGAGCAACGCTTGCCACACCGATTCCGCCGAGCGCTCGAGAGCCGGGAGATCGCCATCGTTGTCGATGATGTAGTCGCTTCGCTCGCGCCTCGAGGTCGAGGAGAGCTGGATCGCCATCAGCCGGTCAACCTCTTCCCCCCTCAGCGCGCGCGACGCGAGCAGCCGTGCCCGTCGCAGCGGGGCCGGGGCATCCACCAGCACGATGGCGTCGAACTCTGCCGGGTCGGCGGCCTCGAACAGGAGCGGGATGTCGCTCACCACGATACGATCGCCGCGCGACCTGGCCTCATCGAGCAGCTCGCGTCTCCGGCGATGTACTTCGGGATGCACGATGCGGTTGAGATCGGCCAACCCGGATGGATCTCTCAGTACCGCGGCCCGCAGACTTGCCCGGTCCAGCGCGCCGTCTGCCTGGATCATCTCAGGCCCGAACCGGGCCGCGATCTTCCCGAGCAGCGGCCGTCCCGGGGCCTGTGCCTCCCGGACCAGGTGGTCGGAATCTATGATAGTGGCCCCCCAGGCCTGAAAGAGCCGCGCGACCGTGGTCTTTCCGGCTCCGATGTTACCCGTCAAGGCCACGGAAAGCATGCTAGAAAGGTCTCGAGTCGCGAGTCACCAGTCTAGACCCTCGAGTCATGAGTCACGTCTCTAGACTCGTGACTCGCGACTCGAGACTCGCGACCTGAGGCATCTGGAGTTTCGAACGCGAGCCTCTACATTTGCCTCCCTCACCCCTACCGACCGGAGAATCGGTGATGAATTACGGGATGCATCCGGGATGGATCGAGGTCATCAGCGGCGTCATGTTCAGTGGCAAGAGCGAAGAGCTGATTCGGCGGGTCCGGCGCGCCACGATCGCCCGGCGTAAGGTGCAGGTATTCAAGTCCCACCTGGACAGCCGCTATACCGGCCTCTACAGCGTCTCGAGTCACGACGGCACCGAGCTCGAGGCCAGCCCAGTGGATTCCGCCGCCGAGATTTTTCGCCTGGTGCGCCCGGAGACGGAGATCGTCGCGATCGACGAGGCGCAGTTTCTCGACTCCCAGATCGTCAATGTGGCCAGCCAACTCGCGTCCCGCGGCGTGCGCGTGATCCTCGCGGGCACCGACACGGACTTTCGGGGGGAGCCGTTCGGCTCGATGGGCGATCTCATGGCCATCGCCGAGCTGGTCGACAAACTCCAGGCCATCTGCGTGCTGTGCGGTGATCCGGCGTGCCGGAACCAGCGCCTGCTCGACGGTAAGCCCGCTCGCTACGACTCGCCCACGATCATGATCGGAGGCCGGGAGAGCTATCAGGCCCGCTGCCGGCACTGCCATAAGGTGCCTCGTCGCGATGAAGACCAAACGGCGTTGCTGTGAGGAGAGTCAAGAGTCTCGAGTCTAGAGTCTAGGGTGGTCGGACCTGCGAATATTGGGTCTCGGAGGTGGAATATGAGCTTCTCTTGGCCGAAGACTTTCAGTTTATTGTGGTGCCTCACCCGAGACTCTAGACTCTAGACTCGAGACTCACACTACCTCCGTCCGTTCCCAAAGGAGCCCCGTGAACAAACAGGAGTTGGTCGCCGCCGCCGCCAAACGACTCGGCCTGACCAAGGCCAGAGCCGGCGAGATCGCCGAGGTCTTCTTCTCGCCAAGTGGGATCATCGCCTCGGAGCTGAGGCGCGGAGGGAAGGTGGCCATTTCGGGGTTTGGAAGCTTCGAGACCAGGAAACGGGCCGCTCGCGAATGGCGCGACCCGCGCACCGGCAAATCCAGCAACATCAAGGCCTCGACCGTTCCCGCCTTTCGGGCGAGTAGGGCCCTCCGCGATCTGGTGAACCGCAAACGGTAGGAGCGCACCGCGGCGCCCCTTCTAACTATCGGCGGGCCGGCCTGCCGGATCCGCCGTCTCTCCGCGCCGGGCGACTCGGTCCGCGATCGACCCGAGCAGTCACGCGCTTCCGTCGCACCGTCGCCCCGTTAAGCGCCACCGCCACCTTCTCCGCGTCCTCGGTGGGGATCTCGATCAGCGAATAACTATCGCGTAGCTCTATCCGGCCGATCTTGCTTCCCTCCACCCGCACCTCTTTGGTCAGGACCGCCACGAGATCGTTCGGCGTGACGCCGTCCTTTTTGCCAATGCCGACATAGATCTTGGACGTGGCCGGCGCCGCCGGCGAAACCGGTGGGGTCACGTGCGCGGAGCTGGTCCACAGATCGAACAGCGCCGCCGCCACGGCGGCAGGATCATGTCGCTCGAACAGCGGGGCCAGTGTGAGAAGCGAGCGATTCGAGTACCCGGTTTCGAGTGCCTTCACGATGGTGGCGCGCTGTGCCCCCTCGGCTGTTCGAATCGCGTCGAACAATCCGGGTAGCTGCAGCGGCCGGCGCGGTGTTGCAATGCGGGCGACATAACTCTCGGTGCCTGGGGGTACCAGCAGGACCACTTCACCGGCCCCGAGCAGCTGCCGGAGCCGTTCCCCGGTCGGCAAGTCGAAGGCGATGATCGACGTAGCCGGCGGAGCGTCTCCCGTTACCAAATGGACCTCCGGCTGGTTGACAGGGATGGCCTGGGCGATCGCCCCGTGATGGCTCCGGTCCGCCGTCCAGATCACCAGGGACGTTGGATCGAGCAGCTCGACCAGATCGGCCAGTCCCTGAGTCCTTCGGGTCCATGGGACGCTCACGGTCCGAACCGGCCCGGCGGGAACCCCCGCGGGACCGTTCGGGCTGATGGTGAGGGCCTTGCGGGCATACCGCTCGATCAGGACTCCTACCTGCTCCGGATCGGCGGTGTAGATGATTCGCTGGGTCTCCTTGGGGAGGTCCTGCATCAGGGGAGTGATGCTGTCCTGGTCGGGCCAGCCTTCCGGCCCGGCCAACAACAGTGAGACAAGCGACTCCATCCTGAGCGCCGATCGGGTGACGAGAGTCAATGCCATCTCTGGGCTGGCAATCACCACGTCGACCGCTTCGGCCCGCAGCTGGCGCATCACGCGGGCTGTGCCGTGAGCCACCTGAACCCGCAACCGGGTGTCCTGAGCCAACCGATGCACCAACGCTCCCCATTCGTCCAGTTGGGCCGGGGGGGACAGGAGCAGCGCGCGTTTGCCATCGCCCAGTTGGCTCAGGACCCCCGCTACCGCAGGGGTAGCGTAGACCGGTACCGGAGGCGTGACTGCGACCAGGCTATGTCCCCGGGCGGCCGTGGGAATGATCTCCCTGGCGGCCGGATCGTTGGCGCTCCAGCCGAGTCGCTCGAGTGCCGCCGCGATGGGCGCCGGTAGGTGGAGGCTTTCGAAGGAGGGCACGGCTTCTCCGCTCTGCAGATCAGACCAGTGGCGCGCCCGACCAAGCTAAGTGTTTAGCGGTTGACATCGCCAGGCCGCGGGCAAACTTTTCCCCCGGGTCTTCCCGCTCGTCACCCCTATTGGATTGCAGCATGCCTGATCCTCTGTCGATCAATGTTCAGCACCTCAAGGCTTCGGAGACCGTAGCCATCAGCAACGAGGCCAAGCGTCGCAAGGCCGCTGGTGAGGACGTACTGGACCTCGGCGTAGGCGAGCCGGACTTCGACACCCCAACACCGGCTGCGCAGGCCGGAATCCAGGCCATTCAGAAGGGCATGACCCGCTATCCGCCCAACGTCGGGATCGCCGAGCTGCGTCGGGGCATCGCTCAACAGCTTTCGACCATGTCCGGCGGCCGGCGGATCGACCCCGAGCAGATCATCGTGAGCTCCGGCTCGAAGCAATCGATCTTCAACGCCTGCTTCACGCTGTTCGGACCCAAAGACCGGGTCTTGATCCCGTCACCCGCATGGGTCTCCTATCCTCAGATTGTGCACCTGACCCGCGCGGAACCGGTGCTGGTTCCCGGCGACCCCGAATGGGGACTCAAGGTCAGCGTGAAGGACCTCGATCGGATGAGCCACAAGCTCACCCGCGGGCTGATTCTTTGCTCGCCGTGCAACCCGACCGGCGCGGTGTACACTCAAGCCGAGCTCAAGGCCATTGCCGAGTGGGCCCGGAAGAACGATATCTGGATAGTTTCCGACGAGATCTATCGTCGCATCAACTACGGCCCTGGACCGGCTCCCTCGCTCCTCGATCTACCCGATGAGCTGCTGGAGCGTACCGTCATCATCTATGGAGCGAGCAAGGCCTACGCGATGACCGGATGGCGGATCGGCGCGGCCCTGGCCCCGCCGCACGTGACCAAGGCTATGGCGGCGCTCCAGTCTCACACCACCACCGGAGCTAATCACCCGGCGCAGTGGGCCGCGGCTACCGCGTTCACCGACGAGCGGGTGGATGCTGAAGTCAACCGCATGGTGGCCGCGTTCCGCCGCCGGCGTGACTATCTGGTTGACCGCTTCCGTAGCGAGGTGCCCGGCATCGAATTCGTTGAGCCGCATGGCGCCTTCTACTTCTTCTTCCGGGTGGACGGCATCAGGGAAGCCGATCCGGTGACGGGTCAGAACTTCTGCGAGCAGCTCATGAAGCAGGAAGGTGTCGCGCTGGTACCCGGTGCTGCTTTTGCGGACGATCGCTGGGTCCGGCTGAGCTATGCCGTCTCCGACGCCGACCTGGAAAAGGGCATGGATCGGATCCTTCGCTTGATCCGCCGGCTTGCCTCCGCCCGTGCCGCCTGAGGTCGGTGGCATGAAGATGGACGCGCGAATCGAGCCGCTCAGCGGAGCCCTGCCTTCGGTCAACTGGCGCTGGGATTCGGAGACCGACATTCTGTCCGGTGCTTTCAAGGGAAACCGGAAAAGCGGAGGGCTCACCGGGACGGTCGAGCTGACCGATGCGGAAGGCTCGGTCGCCGTCCTGGACGTCAACAACGGCGTGATCTGTGGTCTCGACGTGGTCGTGTGGCCCGAGGTGACCACCGGACCCGACCTGCGGGTCCCGGCCAAGCTGACCGACGGGCGCGTGGTCCTTCCCTCTCGTCCGTCGCGCCCCGGCGTCGCGTCGTTGGAGATCGATACCACCCTCTCGGTCCAGACCAACAGCGCCGAGAGCGTCTTTCATCTGCAGATCGGCCCCAGACGTCCGGTCGAGTGTGTGCGGGCCGCCGATAATTTTTATGTGGAAGTGGATCAGCAGGGTGGTTTGGCGGGATTCTGGATGACCAACGTGCCGCCCTTCACGGCCCTGGAGGAGGATTAGGCGGCGCGCTCCGCGTCCTCCAGGAACCCTTCCGTCTGCCGGGCGACCAACGACGCGTAGTACCCACCCCCGGCAATCAGCTCCGAGTGCTTCCCGACCTCGGTGATCTCTCCATCCTTGATCACCACGATTCGATCGGCGTCGCGCACCGTGGACAGCCGATGCGCGATGACGAACGCCGTCCGGCCGTGCAGGAGCGCCCTCAGCGCCTGTTGGATCAGCCGCTCGGACTCGCTATCGAGCGCCGAAGTCGCCTCGTCCAGAATCAGAATCGGCGGGTTCTTGAGCAAGGCGCGGGCGATGGCGATCCGCTGCCGCTGCCCCCCTGAGAGCCGAGTGCCCCGCTCCCGGACGATGGTGTCGTAACCAGCCGGCAGGTGCATGATGAACTCGTGCGCGTGGGCCGCGCGCGCCGCGACCTCGATCTCGGCCTGAGTGGCCTGCGGGCGTCCATACCCGATGTTGGCCCGTACCGTATCATTGAACAGATGCGCGTCCTGGAAGACCACTCCTATCTGGCTCCGGAGCGAGTGCTGAGTCATGTCCCTGATGTTGACCCCGTCAATCGTGATAGCCCCCTCGCTGACGCCGTAGAAGCGTTGCAGCAACGTCGCCATCGTGGTCTTGCCGCTGCCGCTTGGCCCCACCAGCGCGATCGTCTCGCCCGGCCGCGCGATGAGATTGATTCCGCGTAGCACCGCCGACCCCGGCTGATAACCGAAGCTGACGTTCCGAAACTCGACCTCTCCCTTGAGGTGGCGTACGTCCGATGCCCCCGGTCTGTCGCCGACCAGATCATCGGCGTCGAGGATGCCAAAGATGGTGTCCAGCGATACACTGACTCGCCGGAAGGTTTGATACGCGTTGGTAAGGCCTTGCACCGGGCCGAAGAGCCCGCCGATGTATCCGAGAAACGCGACCAGCGTTCCGACCGTGATCTCGCCCTGAAGCACGAAGTAGCCGCCCAGCGCCAGCGCCACGAGCCGCGCGGTGGTAGCGGCTAGGGTGCGGAACGTTCCGGTCCGGTTGTCCGTGCGGACGCCCCGCCGGACGATTTCGTTGCCTTCCCGCACCCCCTGAAGAAAACGGCGCTTCTCCTCTTCCTCCATGAGGTACCCCTTCACCGTCATGATCCCGGCCAACACCTCGTTGAACCGGGAATAGATCGAGCTCCAGCGCTCGACCAACCGCCGCTCCCGCCGCATCTGCTCCGGGGCGGCGCGCGCGCCGATCAGCGCGGGAAGCGGGGTGAACACGATGACCGCCAGTGCCAGTCTCCACTCCATGCGGAGCATGGCCATCACTGAAAGGATCAGGTACAGCAACGTGGGTAGAAGATTGAACGCGACGTCGCTGAAGGCGCCCACATACCCGCTGATCCCCTGGTTCACGCGGTTCATCGTTCCCCCAACACCTTCGCGCTGATGGAATGAGATCGGTAGTGAGTTGAGCTTGGTGACGAGCTGCTCCCGCAGGGTGTATTCCACGCCTAGCCGTACATCCCAGCTCAGGATGCCCAGCCAGGCTTGCAGGCCGGCCCGGGTCAACTCCAGTACCACCAGTCCGGCCATGATGAAGGCGAGAGTCTGTATGCCGGTCCGGCGCTCCAGCTCATCGAAGAGAAACTTCATGACCAGCGGGTCGATTGCACTCAGCGCCGCCAGGATCAACGCGAGCGCAATCACCCCGATCAGCGGGCGGCGATAGGGGCGGACAAACTGCAGCGACCGCCGGGCAAGCTGGAAACCGTTACGTGGCATCGAAGTGGGGAAGAAGTCGAGGCGGTAACGAGCAAGTTCGATGCCCTGTAAGGGTCGATGCTTCGGGAGCAGAAGGCCTCCCGGAAAGTCTTGTTTCGGGGACCGAGTGGGGCGAGCGGAGCCGTTGCCGATCAATCAGTTAGGAGCTACTCGCCCGGCTTCTTTGCTCACCGCGGAGCGCCGGTGAGCTGGCAGAGCGAGTGAAACCCGCGGATTCGGATTCCTCCCCGGAACCCGCATCCTGCACTGCCACACCTGGAGGCTTCGCAGTTCCCGCATCTGATCGATCGACGGTGAATCTCATCTGCCGCACTCTCCTGTCCCGCTGTGGGCCTATACTTCCAATTGGCCGGATATGCGTCTACAGCACTACTCTGGTGTCCGCTGGGAGCAAACATGAATCTCGAGCCCATTCGCCGAGCGCTCACCCTTCAGGGCCTCACCCGAGCGAACCTGGTCCCAGAATCCAGCGGCGGTCGGATGGAGGAGGCCTCGATCAGGCCGGCGCGTCTGGTGGAAGACGCTCGCCTTGAGGCCGTCCCGGTCGGTCCGGGTGAGGCGTGGCCCGGGCCTCTGGCATACCTCGATGGTATCCAGCGTTCGGAAGTCGTGGGCTATGCAGGGTCATCGCCCATCGTCGTTGCCGAGATAGCCGCCGCCGTTCGGGAACGTCAGGATCGACGGCTTTATACGGTTCTGGAGGAACGCCGGAGGGTAGCGCTCGCCCGTCCCGCCGCGCTGGCAGCCGCCGGGCCCGCCCTCGGCCCCCTAGAGCTGGTGGCGCTGCCGGAGGATGAACCGCCGCACCCGATTCGGGATCTGATGAATGCCGCGCAAGCACTCGATCAGAGCCGCGGCGCGCTCGAAATCCTGGTGGGAGACCGGTATCGTGCCCGCTCCGCCGCCTGGATCGTGGTCGACGGCTCCTTATCCGAAAGTCCACGCTGGGCGAGCGATGCTCGGATGGTGGCGATCTCCAAGAGCCACTCTATCCTGCCCTTCGATGGCGAGAATCTCGAGCGCTACCTGCGACTACCGCCGGGCTGCCGATCGTCCGTCTATGCCCCGGCGACGAGGAGTCTGGCGCCGGTACGAAGCTGGGGGCTTAGACTCTGGCCGTGGGAAGGAAAAGATCTGCTGTACGGATTGGTCCGGGTTGAAGTAGCTCCCGCCAACGGAACCTCCAACTCCGCGGATGCCATTTCGCGCTGGATTCTGACCGAGCGCGCCCCGGTGAGTGCCCCCGATCGCCGGTGGGACCGGCTGCTCTACGGCATCTACAGTGTCGAGCAGTATTTGAAAGCGGGCAGCACCAGAACGTGAGCGGAACTCACGCTTTTCCTTTCCCGCTCATGCTTTTCTCACTACAATCCACGCATGCCTACTGAAACCCCGCCGGTCGGTCGCGTCGTCGCGACCGAGCTCAAGCCCTCCACTCCTCATCAATTTCATTTCTGGACCGCACAGGAGTCCCCCATCGGCATTGGCGCAATTGTGCGGGTGGAGGAGAGCGGCCGCACCGTCTACGGAGTCGTCACCGACGGGTTTGCCTATTCTGACCTGGTTTCGCCGCTGCACGCAGTCATCGGAGCTGACGGTGACCCGGCCGCGGTGGGAACTGAGCCGACGGCCCGGGCCGAGATCCGGCTGTATTCCGCTGCGGTGCTGCGTCAGATACCGGAAGAGCCACTGCAGCCAGTACCCCTGGGCTCGGTCTGGCTGGCGTCGGACGCCGATGTAGCCTTGGCGCTCCGGATGGAGGCCTACACCGGTCACGAGCGTGCCACCGGGATTCCGGTTGGTCTCTATGCGGCGGGCGGCCTCGAGTCACCGGTCTATCTCGACTGCGACTTCCTCCTTGGTCCTGAGGCCGCTCACCTCAACATCACCGGTGTCTCTGGCCTGGCCACCAAGACCAGTGCGGTCGAATTCCTGCTGGGTAGTATTTTCCAGACCTTTCCGGCCCACAAAGGCACGGTTGCGGCGCTTTGCTTCAACGTGAAGGGGCCCGATCTCTGTTTTCTCGATCAGCCGGCCACTTTGAGCGAGGAAGACCGGCGCCGGTACGACCGCCTCGGCCTCCGTCCCGAGCCGTTCCGCAAAGTGTGCTATTACGCTCCCCTCAAGCCTGATGGGGTAAATCTCAACACCCTTCGCACTCACGAGGCGCTCGCAGCCAATACCGAGCCGCTGGTCTGGGGCTTACGTGAGGTGTTGGACTACGCCGAGGTCGTCCTCAACCGTGACGACATCGACGCCAAGGCCGATGCCTTCATCGATTTCCTGGCGGAGCGGGTAGTCGGGCGCGAGTATCACGATGAGATGCTGCGGGGAAAGCCCTTCCTGGTACAGAGCTTCGCGGATCTGGAAGAATTCTTTCGCCGGATCTTCGATTTTATGGAAGCCATGGGGAAGGGCGCCGAGGTCTGGAAGACCCACCACGTGGCTACGATCCGGAAGATACGGAACCGGCTCAGCAACATCAGCACGCGCTCCAAGGGCCTGGTCACCGATGATGGAGTGGCCAGCGATCTGCCTTGGGGTCGCTTCGAGGATCGAAGCGTTCACGTCATCGATGTCGCCGGCCTCGATCCGCTGGCTCAGGACCTGGTCTTCGCCCGCGTGGTCTCCAAGCTGCGGGAGCACCTCGAGCGGCGGGATCTGGGAGTGGATCACGTCATGGTGTTCGTGGATGAGTTGAACAAATATGCCCCAGCCGATGGACCGGATACCTACGTTCGGAAGATGCTCCTCGATCTGTCGGAGCGGGGACGGTACCTCGGCCTGGTGCTCTTCTCTGCCCAACAGTTCCGCTCCCAGGTGCAGCGGCGGGTGGTGGGCAACGCCGGTACGGCCATCTACGGCCGCATGGATGTGGACGAGCTCGCCACTGCGGGATACGCGACCATCTCACCGGCCACCAAGATCAAACTGGCCACGCTTCCCAAAGGCGAGCTGATGCTTCGCCATCCGCATTTCACCCAGCCCATCTTCGTCAAATTCCCCCGGCCGGCTGTCCTGAACAGCCGCGAGGGTATCGAACGCTTCCCGCCGGCGGAAGAGCTTCCCTTCGCCGACGCAGTAGCACGCCAGATCCGCCAGCTCGACCGGCGCGCTTCATCCGATGCCGTTCGGGCTCTCATCGATGGTCGCCGGGAGGAGGATGTTCGCCGCGCCCTGTCGGCCACCCGTCGCGAGCGCCCCGCGGATGCCTGCGCCTTCTTTGCGGCGTGCCTCGGGCGCCGGGTCAACGGGGAGGTGGTCTTGCCTCGGCGGGGGATCCCGGCGCTCAAGCGGGGCGACGATTCGTACGGCGGGTGATGAGGAGTGAAGTATTTCGCATAGCGTTTTCTTGCTCTTTGTCTCCTTTAGACACATTCTCCACCCGTGAAACTGGCCCATATCGCCGATCCGCATCTCGGTATCCGGCAGTATCACCGGCAAACCGCGACCGGCATCAACCAACGGGAGGCTGATATTGCCCATGCCTTCCGGACTGCCGTAGACGGAGTCATCGCCGCGGCCCCTGACGCAGTGATAATTGCGGGCGATCTGTTCCATTCCGTGCGCCCGACCAACGCGGCGATCGTCTTTGCCTTCCGGCAGCTTCAGCGCCTCCGCGATGAGCTTCCTGCGGCGCCCATCGTGCTCATCGCGGGCAACCACGACACCCCACGCTCCTCAGAGACCGGCTCCATCCTGCGCCTCTTCGAGGAGCTGGGCGTGGATGTGGCAACCGACGAGGCGCGCCGGCTGGTTTACCCGCAGCTCGACCTCAGCATCTTGGCGGTACCCAGTCAGGTGCTTGTCACTCAGCAACGGCCACCGCTTCAGCCCGAGGGTTCGGAGACCCGCCAGGTCCTGATTCTGCATGGTGAAGTCGAGGGCGAGTATCCGTTCGATCGGAGTGCTGCCGACTATGGAGGCGGTGTCATCGGTCGCCGAGAACTTCATCTCGAAGCCTGGACCTACATTGCTCTGGGGCATTATCACACCCAGCACGAAGTCGAGAAGAACGCCTGGTATGCCGGTTCGTTGGAGTATGTCGGCCCCAACCTGTGGGGCGAGTGGGCCGATGAGAAACAGCACGGCTCGCACGGCAAGGGGTGGCTTCTCGTGGATCTCGATACCGGCAGTGTGAAACGCAATCCGGTACCACCGGCTCGCGAGGTACACGACCTGGATCCAATCCTGGCGGAAGGAATGTCCGCGGCGGCCGTAGATGAGCAGATCAGGGCGCGAGCCGAGGCGGTGCCGGGAGGGATATCGGACAAGATCGTACGCCTT
Organism: Gemmatimonadales bacterium; assembly: GCA_036506575.1. Lineage (GTDB taxonomy): Bacteria > Gemmatimonadota > Gemmatimonadetes > Gemmatimonadales > GWC2-71-9 > CAVVWJ01. Next base: position 15,907 of record DASXRM010000163.1, read on the forward strand.
CGAGTGTTCGCGATCCCCCGCCATGTGGCTCGCGAGCTGAACCACACCGCCATTCGCGGCTTCAAGGCCGACGCGTTGCACTTCCACCTCGACCTTCGCCGTCCCGAGATCCATCGAACCACCGGAATGGGAGCACCGGGCCGGCGGCAGACTCTTCCGGAGCTGGTATCCTCCTATCTCGCAGGACGCCCGTTGCCGGCCGAGCTCGACCGCGACGCGTTTGTTCGACTGGGACGGGATCTCATGGATTCGGTGGAACGGGACTTGGCAGGCGGCTGATGCGAATCAACCGGATCCGTCTGATGAATTTCCGGCAGCATGAGAACACCGAAATCGAGTTCGGGTCGGGGCTTACTGGTATTGTCGGTCCCAATGGCGCGGGCAAGACCACCATCCTCGAGGCAATCGCCTGGGCGATGTATGGCATGCCCGCGGCCCGAGGCAGTCGGGAGAGCCTTCGGCGCCGCGGGGCTCCACCTCGCGCTCGGGTCGAGGTGGAAGTCGATTTCACTTTGGGTCCCCACGAGTATCGCATCGTCCGCTCCCTCAACCAGGCCGAGCTGTATCAGGATGGCGATCCGGCACCGATTGCCTACAGCATCGGTGCGGTAACCGAGCGGGTTACCCGGCTTCTAAGTATGACTCGAGACGAGTTCTTCAACACCTACTTCACCGGGCAAAAAGAGCTCGCGGTCATGGCCGCCATGAGTGCCCCTGAACGCGCGCAGTTCCTATCCCGGGTGCTGGGGTATGAACGGCTCCGTGCGGCGCAGGACCGCCTCAAGGAGAAGCGTTCCGCGCTGCGAGCGCGGGTGGATGCCCTCCGGGCCGGGCTGCCGGATCTGGCGGAGCTCGAAGATGCCGAGCGTCGGGCCGGCGAGCGTCTCGCCCTGGCGGGCACGGCCGAAACGTCCGCAGCACGGGCCAGTGAAGCGGCGGAACAGCACCTGGCCGAGATCCGGCCTCGTTGGGAGCAGCTGCAGCAGCTGCGCGAAGCGGCGCTCGCCTTCGAGGCTGAGCTACGAGTCGCAGAACATCAGGTGACGGCCGCTGCCCACCGGACGGCGCAACTTGAGCAAGAGGCTGTCGAGCTGCATGCGGCTCGCCAACAGCTCGATACGCTCGGCCGCGAGCTGAGTCCACTCCCCACCCTCCGAGAGGAGGCCAAGCTCCTCGAACGTCAAGCGGAGTGCGACGCGGCACGGAGAGGGTATCACGCTCAGTTGAACGAGGTTCAGACCCACCTTTCCTCCATTGAGGAGCGGGTGTCGCGGATACCTGCCGCCGAGGCAATCGAGGCAGCCACCGAGCTGGTGGACTCATTACGCGCCGCTCTCACAGCCGCGACGCTCGACGCCGAAGAGCAGCGGACGATCTGGGTCCGTGACGCGCAGGACGCCAATACGAAGCGACAAACCTTACTCGATCAGTATCAGGAGTTGAAGGAGCAGCGCCAGCGAATCGTGAAGGCCGGTGCGGAGGGGGTCTGCCCCACCTGCGCGCGGCCGCTGGGAGCGGAGTTTGCCAAAGTGCTGGATCTGCTCGATCGGCAGGTCGAGGAGGTTCGCTCCAACGGGAATTTCTATAAGCAGCGCATAGAGCAGCTCGAGCACGAGCCTGCGGCCCTCATTGAAGCCGAACGCCGTCGCCTCGACCTCGAGCAGGAGCTCTCCCGAGCCATCGCCGAACTCGGCCGCCTCAACGCCCAGGCCCAAGAGGCCGGCCCTCTCGAGGACGAACAGAACCGGCTGGTGCTTCGGGTAGGTGAGCTCCGGGGGGTGCTGGAGGAGCTGTCCGGATCGTACGATCACGGGCGACACCAGGCGGTGTTGCGCCAGACTCGGGCCTTGGAGCCCCTGGCGTTGCAGGCCGAGCGGCTTCGGGCGGTCGTTGAGCGGAGTGATGAGGTGGCAGCGGAGCTGGAGGCCGCTCGCGCGACCCAGCGGGACATCGGGACGCAATTGAGCGACCTCCGCGCCCGTGTCGCGGGCCTGGATTACAGCGAGACAACATTCCGCGAATTCCGCGAGGCTGAGATCGCGGCAGAACGTGAGCGGCGAGCGGCAGAGCTCGCACTGGTGCGCGCTCGGGCGGAAACCTCGGCCGCTACTGAGGCCGTCACCGCGGTAGCCCGGCGGCGAGCCGAACGGGCTGAACGAGAGCGGGCGGCCGCGGAGGCAGCCGTCGACCTTGCGCTCCATCAGGAGCTGGACCGCGCCCTCACCGACCTTCGCACCGAGCTCAACTCGACCCTGCGCCCGGATCTCTCCGATCTGGCGTCCGGCTTCCTCCGGGACTTGACCAATGGCCGGTATACCGACTTGGAACTGGACGAGGACTACGCGGCCACTTTGCTCGATGATGGAGACCCCAAGGCGGTCATCTCCGGCGGCGAGGAAGACGTAGCCAACCTCGCCCTCCGCTTGGCCATCAGTCAGATGATTGCTGAACGGGCGGGACAACCGCTCTCGCTGCTTATCCTGGATGAGATCTTCGGCTCACTGGACGAAGATCGTCGCGCCGCGGTGGTCGATCTCCTCCGGAGCTTGGCCGATCGTTTCCCCCAGGTAATTCTGATCACCCATATCGAATCGGTCCGCGAGGGATTCGATCGCGTGGTCCGGGTAGGCTTCGATCTGGCGAGCGGCGTCTCGACGGTGCGCGACGAGCCCCAGGGAGACCGTGATGTGGCGGCCTGACCGAAGTGTTCGGGGCCCCGACCGTCCTACCCTTCGGGATATCGAGTCCTTGAACCGGGTCTTCGCCGAGTCCTTCACCGACCGGTACAGCCGGGACGGCCTGGTCGGCGTCCGGGTCCCCCAACTCAACAACCTGGTGTGGCGCTATGCGCTGGAGGACGCCGGAGATGGCTCGATGGTATGGCGCGACGCCGATGGTCAGATGGTCGCGTTCAACATGGTTCATCGCTCCGGAACCGAAGGCTGGATGGGACCGCTGGCGGTGCGCCCGGACCGGCAAGGAGAAGGCCTGGGCTCGGCCATGGTGCGCACGGGGATCGAGTGGCTGCGAGGACAGGGAGCCACCACGATCGGCCTGGAGACGATGCCCCGGACGGTCGACAACATCGGGTTCTATAGCAGGATCGGGCTGGTCCCCAGCCATCTGACCGTCACTCTGGTCTATGACGTGCCACGCCGGGCGGCCGGCCTCCCCGAGTTGCTCTCTTCGGCCGGCTCAGGGTGGGCGGAAAGGATCGAAGAATGCCGCTGCCTGGCCGATCACGTGCTTCCCGGGGTCGACTTTACCCGCGAGCTGGCCCTCACCCGCGATCTCGGCATCGGCGACACGACGCTGGTCCGGGAAGGTCGCGCGCTGGCCGGATTTGCCTTGTGGCATTCGACGCCACTCGCCGCTGGACGTCCCAAGGATGAGCTGCGGGTTCTCAAGTTGGTCGCGGCCAACCTGGTTGGATTCGAGCGCCTGGTCCAGGCGCTCCAGCTCTCTGCCGTGAACGAGCGGGTCACTCGACTCGCTATTCGCTGCCAGACCGAGTTTGCCAATGCCTATCTCCGGCTCGTCGAGCTGGGCTACCGGGTCCACTGGACCGACCTGCGGATGTTGTTGCAGGGCTATCCTCAGCGCCTGCCGTCCCAGGGGATCTTGATGTCGAATTGGGAGATCTGAGTCGTAGACTCTCGACTCTCGACTCTACACGCCACGCCCGAGCTGCCTTCTCACCGTAGCGAGCAGGTCGTCGTTCCTGAATGGTTTCGCCAGAAATGCCAGATTGGGTGAGACCAGCCGCAGATCCATCAGTTGGGCAGTAAATCCCGACATGAAGACGATTGGAAGGCTCGGCCGACACCGGGCCAAGGCCGCCGCCAACTGACGCCCATCCATGACCGGCATGCGGAGGTCGGTGAGCACCAGCGCGATCTCGTCAGCAGCGGTCCCCTCCAGCAGGTGAAGCGCCGTGGCCCCGTTCTGCGCCTCCAGCACATTGTACCCCTCGGCCTGGAGAAGCCGACGGATCGACGCTCGCAGCGCGTCTTCGTCCTCGACCACGAGCACGGTCGGCGCGGCCTCCGATGGCAGCTTCGCACTGGGGTGTCCGGTCATGCGCCTGCTGGATGTCGTCAGGCGGAAACCCGCCCTCGCTCCCGGAGGCCGGTCTGATCGCCCCTATATCCCGCTACTACGTCCCGGTACACGGCCAGCGTTCGGCTCACTGCGTGGTCCAACGTGAACTGCTGCTCGTAGAGGCTGCGGCCCCGGACCCCCAGGTGAGCCCGTAAGGCCGGATTGGTCAGCAGCTGCCCGATCCGTTCTCGAAGGAGACCCACGTCACCCCGGGGTACCAGATAGCCGGTTTCCCCATCGTGGACGGCTTCCCCGACCCCGCCTACGGAGGACGCCACCACCGGCAGTCCGGCGCGCATCGACTCGAGAATGCTGAGAGGAAACCCCTCCCAGTTGCTGATCAACAGGCTGACCTGACCCCGGGCCAGGATCTGGTCCACGTCAGTCCGCTGACCCAAGAAGCGGACCCGGTCGCTGATGCCAAGCGTGGCCGCCAACGACTCCATCTGGCCCCGGAGCGGACCGTCGCCGATCAGATCCAGCTCCCAGCGAAATTCCTTCAGCCCGCCGAGCGCACGGAGAAGGGTCCGGTGGTCTTTCTGCGGCTCGAAGCGGGCTACCATCACCAACCCAACCGGAATCCGCCTCGGATCCGCCCGCAGCGACACCGGAATGTCGGGCATGCCGTTGTGAACCGTCACTGCGCGGTCCTCGGCGATGAGGCGGGCGTTCACCCCGAATCGGCGGTCGAACTCCGACACGGTAATGAGCTTGCTGGCCAGCGGTCCAATGAACCGCTCGACCGTGCGCGACATCGCGGCCTGCAGGGCCGGCGTGCCCGGGGCACAAGCCCAGCCGTGCACCGTGACCACCACCGGAATGTGCAGCAGTCGCCCGGCGAGGCGACCGAGGACCCCGGCTTTCGCCGAATGAGTAGTGATCAGTTCAGGCCGCAAGTCCAGTAGAGCGGCGCGGACCTCTCGGAGGGCCCGCAGGTCGCGCACGGGGCGCATCGGCGCGGAGAGATGCCGGAGGATGACGACCGGGATTCCCTTGGCGCGGAGATCATCGGCGAAGGGGCCGCCCCCGCCGGTAACTACCGAAGGAGAATGGCCCTGTGCTCGTACCGCCAGTGCTAGATCCCGTACATGGATCTGGGCTCCCCCAATCGGTTCGACCCGGGTAACCAGATAGACTATCCTCACGCCGCCGTCTCCCATCCACGGAGTGTGCTACCCGACAGCCGTTCCCCCTCAGCCTGATCGTTCCAGCATTGCACCGGCGCCAGCTCTAGGGAAGTTCCAGCCGACCGGAAACGGCGAGAAGTATACCGTGAGCCTCGGTGCCGGTCCACGGACTGACGTTCTGGGTTGGGCTGCAATGCTCTTCACTCAAGAGGGAACATCCACGTGAAGTAGGGCCAATGTGCGTCACAAATCTGGAGTGCACCTGCTATCGCTGTGTAAATCTATACGACATTTTTTTTCGTTACAATCGTCCATTGCGCGTAAAGTAACTCCATCTAATTTAGCCGATTGCACGATCGTATCGTAACAACGATGATGGTTGGTGTACAAAAGATTGCTATTGAGCCATGATCTCTCAACATCTATACTGCCAATAGCCCAAGGGTGGTCGGGGATTTCTGGGAACGGTTGGGACTTCATGCCAGGAGAGCGATGAAAGGGTAGACCCATGACGTACACCTTCAAGCTTGCGCGGAGGCTGGCGGTCTCACGAAAATTCATCATGCTGCCGGCCTGGCTAGTGTTCGTGGCGTGCAGTGGCGGCGATGCCACCGCCCCCGAAGGCTCTCCCGCGGAAACCCCGACAGCAGACGCAGTATGGAGACCTCGCGATCTTACCCCGGTGACGGTGCAGCTGAACCCCAGCAGCGTCACCCTCGAAACCAACCAGCTGATTCAGTTCCGAGCGCATGGCCGTAACAGCGCCGGTGACAGCGTCGGTGCAGCGGTAACCTGGAGTACCTCGGGCGGTACGATTCTGCCTGATGGCCGATTCTCCGCCGCTGCCATCGGCACCTATAGCGTCACCGGCGTTAATCGCGTTCGAGGCGAGGTCCTTACTGCCACGTCGACGGTGCTCGTGGTCCGGCGCCAACTCAAGCTCAAGTCCCTCGATGTGACCCCCGGCAGTGCCGAATTGAGCCCCGGCATGGGCCAGACCTTCACGGCCATCGGGCGCCTCGCCAACGGCGACTCGGTGCCCGTCGGAGTAAACTGGTTGGCCACCGGCGGGGGCATCGACGCCGGTGGATCCTACCTGGCTGGCGACACCGCGGGAACCTACCGGGTGGTGGCGACCAACACCGCTGGCACCCTGGCCGACACGGCCACGGTCACCATCAGTGCGCCGCCCTCCCTACCACCGCCGGAGCCAACCCCGGAGCCTGCCCCGGCACCTGCCCCGGCGCCGACCCCGGTTCTGGTGCAGGTGACGCTGACCCCCTCCAGCGTTACCCTCGCGCCGTCCACCACGAAACAGTTCGCCGCATATGGCCTTAACTCCGTCGGCGACAGCGTCTCAGTCAGCGTGGTATTCACGGCAACCGGTGGCACGGTCACTTCCGGCGGGCTCTATACCGCCGGCTCAACCGCGGGGACATTCCGCCTCATTGCGACTTCGGGAGCACTGGCCGACACCTCGGCCATCACCATCACCTCTCCGCTCGGTAGCGGCACACCGGTAGGCCTTCCGTTCGGCCCGTTTGGCGCTTGGGATGGGTCCACCCTCAGGCCTTATACCGAGGATTTCACCGGAAGCCTCAACAGCGTATCGGCGGACTATCTCGTCGACCGAATCAATGCAGCGCGCACCCTGCACAAGAAGCTGCTGCTCGCCATGACCGGGGGTTCGCACGACAACTACAAGACCAACGGCGTATTCGATATGGCGAAGTGGCAGGCAAAGATGGACACCTACAAGACCAGCGCCATCAAGACCGCCGTTGCGGCCGGGGTCTCCGATGGGACGATTATCGGCAATATCGTCATGGACGAGCCGTCCAATACGTCGCCCGATAACAGCTGGGGGCCGGTCGGAACGATGAACAAGGCGCGGGTGGATAGCATGGCCGCTTACGCTCGGGCGATCTTCCCAACCCTCCCCATGGGCGTCACCATGGACTACTCCATCTGGCCCGATCAGTCGTACAAGGAGCTGGATTTCATCATATCACAGTATCGCTGGGCGAAGGGTGATGTCACCGCCTACCGCGACGGGGCGTTGGCGTTGGGCGCCCGGGACGGGCATCGGATCGCCTTTAGCATGAACGTCATCGATGGGGGCTATAAGATCTCGGGGTGTCCCATCCCTCAAACCGGCGGCCCAGGCTCGTACAGCACCAACTGCCGGATGACGGCCCAGCAGGTGCACGATTACGGATTCATTTTGGGTCCAGCCGGCTGTAGTCTGGTCATGTGGCGGTATGATACGGATTTCATGGCGGCGTCAGACAACCAGCAGGCGTTCAAGGACGTGGCCAACCGTCTCACTACGGCCCCGGCGATGACATGTAGAAGGCCCTAAGGCCGCTCGTCAGGAGCGTCCGTCGCCGGATTGAGCCGGTGGCTGGGTCCAACGACCGGAGGGGGATCCCCTCCGGTCGTTCGCTTTCCCCCTGGAGAGCCCCCTCGGGTCCTATCTTGACTTACCGCGTGAGCACGGGCTGTGGGATAGGCGAGCCGTAAGGTGGTGTTGGAGTTGCGCAACAGGTTACGCCGATGATCCTCAGAAGGGCGACACCCCTCGGGTCAGAAATCACGCCCTGGGGGTCAACCCATTCCAATTTCAATCCTGCCGGTGCACTCCAGAAACAATTCGGGTACATTGCCTTGGGTCATGGCGGAGACCCTCAATCCGGGCGTCTCACCCCCAGGGGGCATACTTCGTGCGCCCGCGGCGCCCATCTACGACGTCCGGTGAGGATTATGGGAAAATTGCTCCTGCGGTCGGTGCTCCTCGCGTTCGCCGGCCCGGTCCTCTCGGGTGCGGTCCTCGCCCAGAGTACTGCGCCCAGTACCGAGCAAATCATGCTGGCACCGGGCGATTCGGTACGTGTGGTCGTATGGCGCAAGCCGGAAATGAGCGGCGATTACATCGTGGGACCCGATGGGACCATCACTCATCCTCTCTATCGCGCGGTCCGGGTTGGCGGGGTACCCTTCGCCACCGCAGAGGCCAACGTTCGCAGCTTCCTGGCTCGGTTTGAGCAGGACCCTCAGTTTGTCCTCGAGCCACTGGTGCGGGTAGCCGTCTCCGGCGAGGTCGGCAGGCCCCAAGTGTTTGCGCTGCGTCCGGAGACGTCGATCGCGGACGCGGTAGCCCAGGCGGGGGGACCCAACCAGTTCGGCAATCGAAACAAGGTCAGGGTGCTCCGAAAGGACGCCAGTGGGCGGGAACGTGAGCTCACGGTGAGTCTGCTCGATCCCTCAGGTTCCGGCGCGGCCCTCCGGGTTCACTCTGGCGACCAGATCGTGGTCGATCGTAAGAAGTCGTTCTTCAAAGACATTTTCATGCCGGCGCTCGGCCTCTTCGGATCGGCCGCCTCCATTTATCTCTTGATCGACCGGGCAAGCAGGAGATAGACCGACTCATGCCAGAATTTTATTCGCCAGTTCGCCAGCTCCCTCCCGGCTCGGTCTCCCTGGACGGTGGGTTCGAGTCTCCCGCCAGCGACTCGTTGTCCCTGGGCCATATCTTCGGCGTTCTCCGCCGGCGCTACCGGCTCATCTTGCTTTTGACCCTGCTGGGGGTGGGGGCAGGGGCGTACCTCGCAGCCAAGACGCCCGCGAGCTATCGCGCCGTCGCGACGATCCGACTCGCCGGTGAGCGGCGCTCTCTGACGGGAGAGATGGAGAGTCCAACTCCGGAGCTCAACCGCACGGCGGACCCTCTGCTGTCCCTCGCGCAACTGGTGCGCAGCCAAAGCGTGCTCGGGGCGGTGGTCGACTCCCTCGGTCTGCAGCTCAACTCCGCCACGCCGGAATTCGGCCCCAATCGCCTGGACAAGATCTGGGTCGATCCCCAGGCCGGAGGCGACACGATCCTAGTGACCTTTTACCAGAACGGGGTCAAAGCGAAGCTAGGTAATCGGGAGGCCCGAGCCCACTACAAGCAGACTTTGGACCTCGGCATCGCCCGGTTCTCGGTCACCGCGGCGCCCGACGTGGCCGAGGCCATGCTCTACGTCATCTCTCGCCAAAGGGCCATCGACAACCTGATTGGAGGAGTCCTGGTTACCCCCAGGACGGGCACCGATGTCATCGACATCGTCTATCTGTCGCCCCATCCACGCATGGCTCAGCGGGTAGTGAACACAACCGTTGCGGTGTTCAAGCAGCTCAACATTCTCACATACAAGCAGAAATCACAGCGCCGGCGAGAATTCCTCGAGGGCACGCTGAAGCAGACCGACAGCATGCTCGCTCGCGCGCAGGCTGACTTGGCCGCATTCCGTAGCCGGCAGCAGTTGGCCAGCTCGCAAAGCGCGCTGGAGGCTCAGCAGACCTCGATGATGACCCTCGACGCCAGACGAGCCGAGCTCGAGGCCGATCGTTCCACGTTCGGCACCCTGCTCACCCAGCTCAAGAAGGGCGGCGCGCAGGGCGAGTCCGAGGCCCTTCGCGCCCTCTCCTCATCGCCCGCGCTGGCCGAGAACCCCACGGTCAGCAACTATTACCGCCAGCTCGACAACTATCAGTATCGGCTGGACTCGATGACCACGGGGCCTTGGCGGGCGGCGCCGACCAATCCTGACCTGATTCAGCTCCAAAGTCTTATAGCCACGACCAAGGCTCAACTCCGGCAGGCTGTCGCCAGCCACGTGACCACGCTGGACGCGCGAATCGCCGCTTTGAGGAATCTCCGTGCGCGTACCGGGTCGTCGTTCCAGGTTTTGCCCGCCATGGCCGAGGAAGAGGCGCGCCTCACGGGGCGGGTCCAGGCTCTGACCTCCACCAGCGATCAGGTCCGCCAGGACTACCAAAGATCGCGGATAGCGGAGGAGGTTGAAGCGGGAGACGTGGACATCGTCGACCTGGCCGGCACCCCCTACTTGGCGGTCTGGGGAACGGCACCCCTCAAACTCGCTCTGGGTCTGATCTTGGGATTCCTGCTCGGCACCGGTGGCGCCTTCCTCCTCGAGGCGCTCAACACCTCGATCCGGAAACCTGAAGATCTCGAGGTCGCACTCCACGTGCCGGGGTTGGCGGTGATCCCGCGGCTGACCGGGACGGGCCCGACTCCGCGGCGACTCGGTGGTTTGCTTCGTCCGGGGAAGAGGGCCGAGCTGGATACCAAACGTCCCACCGCCACCTCGCTCGGAACCGTGTCGCAGCCCTTCTCCCTCGGGGTGGAAGCGTTCCGGATGTTGCGTACCAGTCTCGTCTGGTGCGAGCAAGGCGACAGCATGAAGACCCTGGTCGTTACCAGCGCTGCTCCGGGCGAGGGCAAGACCCTGACCTCGGCAAATCTGGCGGTGACGTTTGCCTACGACGGATTGCGGGTGCTCCTCATCGACTGTGACGTGCGCCGTCCCCGGTTGCACGGTCTCTTCCAGGTGCCCCGGTCCCCCGGTCTGATGGAGTTGCTGACCCCATTTCATAATGGGTCCGATTCCACCCAGTCGCTGACCTTCAACCCCAGCGAAGGCCGCACCGACTCGGGACGCCCCGTCACCGACGTGATCCGGCCCACCAACGTGAGGGGTCTGTCGCTCCTTACCTGTGGCGCGCTACCGACCAATCCCTCGGGCCTGCTGAGCGGCGTACGGATGAGGGTACTGCTCCAGGAGCTCGCCAAGAGCTTCGACCTCGTCATTCTGGATACCCCGCCGGTGCTCGCCACGGCGGACGCCGGAATCCTCGCCTCTCTCGCGGATGGCGTTCTTCTCGTCGTGCGCGCGGGGCAGACCGACCGCGTTGCGGCCAAGCGTGCGCACCAGCAGCTGGTCAACGTTGGAGCCCGAGTCGTGGGCACCGTCCTCAACGATCCCGGCGGGGAAGTCTCGCAGTACGGAGACTACTACTACCCTTACGACTATGCAGTGGAGGAGCAGTGAGACGCTCTCCGGCTCCGCCGCCCGGCCCCTCTCAGCCATTCTGAACCGTGAGCGAGCGCGGCCACGTCACCGGCCGCTCACGGTCCTAATCTCCCGATGGAGGCAAGTCTGACCGGTATTTCATCCCAGCTCGCGCCTTCGCGAGCGTCCGTGACCGCGCCCGACGTGCAGCAGCGGATGAACATCGTGATCGTGGGCCACGTTGACCACGGGAAGAGTACCGTCATCGGTCGGCTGTTGGCGGATACCCACTCGCTTCCCGACGGGAAGCTGGAGCAGGTCCGGGCCCAGTGTGAGCTCAATTCCAAGCCGTTCGAGTACGCCTTCCTGCTCGACGCGCTCAAGGACGAGCAAGCCCAGGGCATCACCATCGACGCCGCCCGGGTGTTCTTCAAGAGCCGGCTGCGGCACTACCTTATCCTCGACGCTCCGGGTCATATCGAGTTCCTCAAGAACATGATCACCGGCGCCGCCCGCGCCGAGGCGGCCTTGTTGGTGATCGACGCCGCCGAGGGGGTGCAGGAGAACTCTCGCCGCCACGGCTACATGGTCTCCCTGCTGGGGATCCGCCAGCTTGCCGTCGTGGTCAACAAGATGGACCTGGTGGGATGGGATCGCGGGGTATACGACCGCATCGTCGGTGAGTACGGCGCGTTCCTCGACCAGGTGGGCATTCGGCCCGCCTGCTTCATCCCGGTCTCCGCCCGAGGCGGAGACAACATCGCTGCCCGCACAGCCAACCTTTCCTGGTACCAGGGTCCTACGGTTCTCGATGCGCTGGACTCGTTCCGGAGTGAGCCCGCCCCGACCGAGCGTTCGTTCCGCATGCCGGTCCAAGACGTCTACAAGTTCACCAAGCAAGGCGATGACCGCCGCATCGTTGCAGGGACGATCGACTCGGGCTCGGTGAGAGTCGGCGATTCGGTGATCTTCTACCCCTCCGGCAAGAAAAGCAGGGTAAAGAGCATCGAGGCCTTCAACCGGCCGGTGCAGACCAGGGCCGAGGCAGGCTGCGCCATCGGTTTCACGCTCCAGGAGCAGATCTACATTCCCCGGGGGGAGATGGCGACGCTGGAGAGCGAGCCTCGTCCCCAGGTGACCACACGGCTCAGAGTAAGCCTCTTCTGGCTCGGCAAGGAGCCGATGGTCAAGCGGAAGGAGTACCTCCTCAAGCTGGGCACGGCTCGAGTGACTTGCCGGGTGGAGGAAGTCCTCCGCGTGATGGATGCGTCGACCCTCGACGCTACCACTCAGCGCAATGCGGTCCAGCGCCACGATGTCGCCGAGTGCGTGCTCAAGCTGGACCGTGCCATCGCCTGCGATCTGGCGGAGGATGTCGCGGCGACCAGCCGTGTCGTCATCGTTGATGACATC
>DASXRM010000164.1:0-2859 GCA_036506575.1 Gemmatimonadales bacterium
TCTTTCGCGCACTACCCGAGCGTGATCGCCTGCTGAAGGGAATGCTGGGCGCGGACCTCGTAGGCTTCCACACACCGGCATACCTCCGGCACTTTGCCTCCTCCCTCACCCAGATTCTGGGCCTCACCATCGACATCGACCGGGTACAGTTGGCGGACCGGGAGGTTCGGCTGGGGGTCTTTCCCATGGGGATCGACGCCGAGACCTTCACCACCCTGGCCCAAGATCCCGAGGTCCAAGCGGAAGCTCAAAATCTGCGGGGAGACGGGACTCTCAAGCTGCTGGTGGGAGTCGACCGGCTGGACTACACCAAGGGTATCCCGCGCCGGCTGCTGGCGTACGAGAGGATGCTTCAGACCCATCCCGAGCTGCGCGAACGAGTACGGCTGGTACAGGTGGCGGTCCCCTCCCGTACCGGGGTCGAGGCTTACCAGGAGTTTCGGTCTCTGGTCGATGGTCTGGTCGGTCGTATCAATGGAGACTTCGGCACTCCCAGGTGGGTGCCGGTGCATTACATCTACCGCGGGCTCTCGGAGCACGAGCTGGTGGCGCTCTACCGGGCAGCCGATGTCATGCTGGTGACCCCGCTCCGCGACGGGATGAACCTGGTGGCCAAGGAATTCGTGGCCTCCCGGATCGATGGTGATGGCGTGCTGGTGCTGAGCGAGTTCGCCGGCGCCTCCTGGGAGCTGCCGGAGGCTGTCCAGGTGAATCCGTACGACGTCGAGGCTACCGCGGAGAGTTACTACCGGGCACTCACGATGGGGGCGGAGGAGCGGCGGAGCAGGCTGGTTCCGCTGCGGACGCGGGTGGAGACCTACGACGTGCACCGCTGGGCGGCAACGTTCCTGGAGCAGCTCGAGACGATCACGCACCGGCCACCGTCCCGGCGAGCACCGGCCGGCGCGGGTGCGGCGCGACAAGCGCTGACGGCTCGGCTCCGTGACTCCGAAGATCTGCTGGCCCTGCTCGATTACGATGGGACGCTGGTGCCATACACGGCAACCCCCGAATTAGCCCGGCCGGATCCCGCACTGCTCGAGCTCCTCGGGGCCCTTGCGGCCCGGCCCCGTACCGAGGTGCACGTGGTCAGCGGGCGGGCCCGCGAGACGCTGGAGCACTGGCTGGGTGCTCTCCCGATCGCATTGCACGCGGAACACGGGTTCTGGTCGCGGGGTCTCGACGGATCCCAGTGGACTCCATCGGGCGAGATCGGGGCCGCCTGGCGGGAACCGGCGCTGGCGATTCTCCGGGACATCACCGCGCGGACACCAGGGTCGCTCATCGAGATAAAGTCCGTCGCTCTGGCGTGGCACTACCGCATGGCGGACCAGGAGTCGGGGGCCCGGCGAGCCAACGAGCTGCGACTGCATCTGAGCCAGTTGCTCAGCAACCAGCCGGTCGAGATACTGGCGGGGCACAAGGTAGTTGAGATCAGGCCTTATGGCATTCACAAGGGCCGCATCGTCCCGCCGCTTCCGCCGGAGCGGCTCGCCTCGATTACGGTGTTTGCCATTGGCGACGATCGAACCGACGAAGACCTCTTCGCCGCGCTGCCGCCTGACGCCATCACGGTGAAGGTGGGTCCGGGCGCCACCCAGGCACGGTTCCGCATCGACGGCGTTCCCGCGGCCCGGGCGCTGTTGCAGTCACTGGTTCAAGCCGAGGTCCCGAGATAAACGCAGGTAATGACCACTGAATCCCTCATCGATCGCGAGCGAATCACCGCAACCGAGGGGGCCATCCGGGCGCACATCCGTCGCACCCCGGTAGTCGAGCTGAGCGGCTCCGAGCTGGGTCTTCCCGCGAGCCAGGTCACGCTGAAGCTGGAGCTCCTCCAGCACTCCGGCTCGTTCAAGGCGCGAGGTGCCTTCGCCAACCTCCTCCTGCGCCAGGTTCCCCAGCCCGGAGTGGTCGCTGCCTCGGGCGGGAACCACGGTGCCGCGGTCGCCTACGCCGCAATGAAGCTCGGCGTTCCAGCCACAATCTTCGTGCCGAGCATCTCCTCACGGGCGAAGATGGACCGCATTCGCGGCTACCACGCCGAACTGGTGGTCGGTGGAGAGGGCTATGCCGATGCCCTGGCGGCAAGCGAGAAATGGGCGGCGCAAACCGGGGCCATGCCGGTGCACGCGTTCGATCAAGAAGAAACGCTGAGTGGCCAGGGCACCCTTGGCCTCGAGCTTCAACAACAGGCGCCCGCTCTCGATACCATCCTCGTTGCCGTCGGTGGGGGCGGGCTCCTGGCGGGCGTCGCGTCCTGGTATGGAGGTGCCGTCCGACTGGTGGGGGTCGAGCCCGAGCTGGCGCCAACTCTGACCCGTGCGCTCGAGGCCGGGCGTCCGGTCGATGCGGATGCCGGCGGTATCGCCGCCGACTCCCTCGCGCCACGTCGAGTCGGCGAGCGCGTATTCCCGATCGTCCGCCGCTACCTGGATCGGGTCGTGCTGGTGTCCGACCGGCACATCCGGGAGGCTCAGGAGGCGCTCTGGAACCTCCTGCGGATCGTCGCCGAGCCGGGCGGGGCGGCTGCCTTTGCGGCGCTGTTGTCCGGCCGGTATCGGCCTGCTCCGGGCTCGCGGGTCGGTGTGGTGGTGAGTGGCGGAAACACGGTGGCTGTGGATTTCAACGCGAGGTTGCGGGCATGATCGAGGTGGCATGAAAGCCGTCCGGGTTCACCGGCCTGGTGGAGTGGACGCGTTGCGACTCGAGGAGATCGCCGAGCCGCAGCCGGCCGCGGGCGAAGCCTTGGTACGTCTCGAGGCCATAGGAGTGAACTTCGTCGAGGTGTATCAGCGGAAGGGACTCTATCCCGTGCCGCTGCCGTTCATTCCCGGAGCGGAAGGCGCCGGCCGGGTG
>DASXRM010000165.1:0-8833 GCA_036506575.1 Gemmatimonadales bacterium
TCGCGACCGCCGCGGTGCAGGAGGACGTGGACGTGGTCGGGCTCTCCATTTTATCCGGCGCTCATATGACGCTGTTTCCCCGGGTCCGGCAGCTGCTCCAGGAAATGGGGCGTCCGGAAACGCTGGTCACCGGCGGCGGGATCATACCGCCCGAGGACATGACCGCCTTGCAGGAGCAGGGTATCGGCCGGCTCTTCGGTCCGGGTACCCCCACGTCGGAGCTCATCGAGTACATCCAGTCGTGGGCCGTCTCGCACCTCGAGTCATGAGCCCAACCGCCAACCGGCTGCGTGCCCGGACCGAGGAATATCTACGCCTGGCCGCGCGTCTGCGGGAAGGTGGTGGTCCCGCGCGGGTGGCCAAGATGCATCAGCAGGGCAAGCTGGCTCCTCGGGAGAGGGTCGAGCGGCTGCTCGATCCCGGCACTCCCTGGCTCGAGCTCGGGCTGCTGGTCGCCTGCGACCAGTACGAGGGCCAGGCTCCCGGCGCCGGGGTGATTACCGGCATCGGAGTGGTGGAGGAGCGCGAATGCGTCGTCGTGGTGAACGACGCAACCGTCAAGGCAGGTTCCTGGTGGCCGGAGACGATCAGGAAGATTCTCCGGGCCCAGGAGGTGGCGATGCGCCAGAGGATCCCGATCATCTATCTGGTCGACAGCGCCGGGGTCAATCTGCCCTACCAGGAGGGGGTCTTCCCCGGTCAGTATGGTGCCGCCCGGATCTTCTACTACAACTCGATCATGCGGCGATACCTGCACGTGCCGCAGATCAGCGCCGTCATGGGAAGCTGTGTGGCGGGCGGGGCGTACCTGCCGGCCCTGTCGGATGTGATCTTCATGGTCGAGGGGACCAGCTTCATGGGGCTCGGCGGACCCAACCTGGTCAAAGGCGCAACCGGCCAAACGATCGATGCGGAAACGCTGGGAGGGGCCAAGACTCATACCGAGCAGAGCGCCGTCGCCCACTACCGCGCCGCAAACGATCCCGAGTGCCTCCGGCGAATCCGCGAATACATTGCCCGGCTGCCCCGAACGGAAGGCGTTGGCCATCGTATCCGGTCCGCCCGTCCGCCGCTCCGCCCCCCCTCGGACCTGTACGACATTCTCCCTCAGGATCACCGCCTGTCGTACGACATGAGGCAGGTGCTCGGCTGCATCCTCGACGAGGGCGCACTCGACGAG
Source organism: Gemmatimonadales bacterium (assembly GCA_036506575.1). Taxonomy (GTDB): domain Bacteria; phylum Gemmatimonadota; class Gemmatimonadetes; order Gemmatimonadales; family GWC2-71-9; genus CAVVWJ01. Next base: position 1,181 of record DASXRM010000165.1, read on the forward strand.
TTCCAGCCCGACGTCGCTCGGGAGATGATCTGCGGCCATGCCCACATCGAGGGACGGCCCGTCGCCGTCATTACCAACCAGCGTGGAGTGGTCAAGGGGCAACCGGGAGAGCGGCCCCGGTTTGGCGGTATCGTCTACACCGGCAGCGCCGAGAAGGTCGCCTACTTCATCGAGACCGCCAATCGCGAGCGGCTTCCCCTCCTGTTCGTGCAGGACGTAAGTGGATTCATGGTGGGGCCCGAAGCGGAGCAGTCGGGGATCATTCGCGCCGGCGCGCGCTTCGTCGAAGCCATGGCGACCGCGACAGTGCCGAAGATCGTGCTGACGGTAAACCACGCGTCGGGTGCCGGGTACTATGCCATGGCGGGACAGGGCTTCGATCCCGACTTCATCCTTTCCTGGCCTACCGGGCGCATGGGGGTGATGGAAGGCGAATCGGCGGTAATGGCAGTGCACGGAGCGGAGATCGAGAAGGCGCGCCGAGAGGGACGGGAGCCCTCCGAGGAGACCAAGGCGTCGATGGGCTCCATGCGAGCCGATTACGAGCACCAGCTCGACGCCAAGTTCGCGGGAGCGCGCGGCTTCGTCGACGCAATCGTCACCCCGGAAGAGACCAGAGACCAGCTCGCGTTCACCCTCCGAATCGCCGCCAATTACGCCGGGCCCCACCTCGGGCCCTTCGTTCTCCCGCCGCTCGACGCGGCCACTGCACGTTAGGAGTCGCATGCCTTTGCCGCGCTTCACCGCCGGTGCGCTCGTGTTGATCCTCGCGTGCGCGCCGAAGCAGCCGGAACCCACCACACCTTTGCCGAAGCCCAACATCGAAACCGGCCGGGTTCCTCCCGAGAAGATCAAGGTGCCGCCTCCCGCGAAGGAGCCGGAGCCCGAAGACACCCTCCGGCCGATGGTCCCGGCGGAGGCGGCGTACACCCACGGCTGGATGCCGCTGGGGAGCACCGGGGTCGACAGGTTTCTGCAGCGGCACCCCACCGATGACGGGCGCGGCGTCATCATCGGGATCCTGGACACCGGAATCGACCCGGGGATCCCCGGGTTGGTGAAGACCTCGACCGACGCTCCCAAGATTCTGGACCTGCGGGATTTCTCCGACGAGGGGGCCGTGCCGCTACAGCGGATAACGCCGGTGGGGGACTCGATTGAGATCGGTGGGCGGCGGCTCGGTGGATTCGGCCGGGTTGCTGCGCTGAACACCAGCGGACCGTATTACGGGGGCACCATTAGAGAGATCCCCCTGGGCCCACCACCCGCATCCGACCTGAACGGCAATGGCAGTGACAGCGACACGCTTCCGATCGTGGTGACTCGCGCGACGGACGGTTGGGTTCTTTTGGCCGACACCGACGGGGATCGGTCACTTGCGGGGGAACGCCCGGTGCACGATTACCTGGTTGCCCGGGAGACCTTCGGCTGGGCCGCCAAGGGCCGCACGCCCCGGGTCAACCTGGGGGTGAACTTCTCTTCCGGGGCCGGAGAGCCGCGGCTCGATCTGGTATTCGATATCAGCAGCCACGGCTCCCATGTGGCGGGCATCGCCGCGGGGCACGATCTCTATGGCGTGTCGGGCTTCAATGGGGTGGCCCCGGGGGCGCAGCTCCTCGGGCTCAAGATCGCCAACAGCGCGCAGGGCAGTGTGACCACCACCGGGAGCATGCTCCGGGCCATCGACTACGCTATCCGGTTCGCGGAAGCGCGGCGGCTCCCCCTGGTCTTGAACCTGAGCTTCGGCGTGGGCAACGAGATCGAGGGCACCGCGCGCATCGATGCGATGGTCGACTCGGTGCTCGAGCAGCATCCCGACCTGGTGTTCACCATCAGCGCCGGTAATGATGGACCCGGTCTGTCGACGATCGGATTTCCGGGCTCGGCGCGGCGCAGCATCAGCGTGGGTGCCACACTGCCGTCCAGTTTCCTCCCGGCCGACCCGGTGAGCGGCCCGCGAGATGACCAGTTGGCCTATTTCAGCTCCCGCGGAGGCGAGCTGGCCAAACCGGATCTCGTCACGCCCGGAGTGGCCTACTCGACCGTTCCGCGGTGGAGCGTAGGCCAGGAGATTGAGCAGGGCACCAGCATGGCCGCGCCCCATGCGGCGGGTCTGGCGGCCTTGCTGGTCTCAGGGTTGGCGCAAGAGAAACGTCCGATTCAGGCGCTCGCCATCAAGCAGGCTCTCATGGTCACAGCTCGACCGTTGCCCGGAGAGACTTTCGTGGATGAGGGCACCGGGTTGCCCGAGCTGGAGCAGGCCTATCGGTGGCTACGGGGCGACCGCAAGGTCCCGGATATTTCGGTCCGCGCCGTCAAGGGCGGGGGCTGGACCACCGCCGCATACCACGTTCGTGAGACCGGCGACTCCACTTGGATGCAGCGATTCGAGCTGATCCGTTTGCCATCCGCGCCGAACGCCACGTATACGCTTCGCTCTGACGCGCCCTGGGCCCTGGCGCCGGCGCGGGTGACGTTCACCGGAACCAGGTCTACCGTGGATGTCCGCTATAATCTGTCGGCTCTCAAGCCACCGGGTGCGTACATCGGCACCATCACCGCTTGGGGAGCCGATTCGCTCGCAGGCCCGCTCTTTAGGTTGGTGAGCACCATGGTGGCTCCGGAGCCGGTGACCTCGGGCACTCGTGAGATCAGGACGGGAGTGCGGGTTCAGCCCGGCGCCCAGCTGCGCACGTTCTTCCGGGCCGACAGCGCCCGCCCCCTCGAGGTACGGGTCTCCAGCGCGAACCTCGGCGGGAAGGGTTTGGCTTTTCTGCACGAGCCCGACGGCATGCCCTATCGAGACGAGAGCGCGCGACCGATCGGGACCGCCGACCGCGAGGCGGTGTACCAGCTCGATGGACGCGATGTGGTATCAGGAGCCTACGAAGTGGTGGCGGTAGCGCCGCCGGCGCAGCCGCTCAACGCCAACATCAAGGTGATTCAGTCCCCGCTGCGGCTGCAACTGAGACGCGACCAGTCCGGCGCGGTCGCCACGTTGGCGAACGTCTCGCCCGCCCCAGTCAAGGCCCAGGTCGCCGTGCTCCTGGGTGGTGGTGAGCGGGTCGAGACGGTGGTGGCGCGTGGCTCTGCGGTTCGGCGTATCCCCTTTGTAGCGCCGGCGTGGGCCAAGGCGGTGGTGGTCGACCTCACGATGGATCGGGCGCAGTGGGGGCGCTTTACCGACTTCGGCGTCACGCTCTTCGATTCGGTGGGGCGCCAGATCGAGAAGGAGCCGCTCAACTATGCCTTCGGGCGGCTCCAGGCCAAGCTGCCCGACCAACATGGGGAGATGCCGGTAGAGCTAGGACTCTTTCCCGGCTTCGCGGACCCTAGCGGCGATGAGGCCTGGACGGTGCGGGCATCAATCCGTCTCTACGCCGATTCCGCCATTGTGCTCGAGCCCATGCGGGGAGCGGACTCGACCGTCGTCATCGCTCCGGGCAAGACCACTACCGCCGGCTTCACGCTGCCACCCGACCCCAGGCCGCTGGGTGACGGGTTCTTTCCACTCGCGGTGCTGGTGGCGCGGGCCGACGAGCACAGCTGGACCCGGGAAGGCGGGCTGCCGTTCCCCAATCCACCAATCATGCGATGAGCTCGCGCGTGGTCCGGGTCGCCGCGGGGCAGGGGTTCTGGGGCGACTGGCTCGAGGCCCCGGTCCGGCAGGTCACCGGCGGACCGATCGATTACCTGATGATGGACTACCTCGCCGAAGTCACCATGTCCATCATGCAGAAGCAGAAGTCGCGCGATCCAAAGGCGGGGTACGCCCGTGATTTCGTGCCACTCATGGAGCGGATTCTTCCCGACATCGTCCGGAAGGGAATCAAGGTCACTTCCAATGCCGGCGGCGTGAATCCGCGAGGGTGCGCCGAGGCGGTGCTGGAGGTCGCACGCCGAATCGGTTTGGCGGATGATCTCAGGATCGGACTGGTGAGCGGGGATGACATTCTGGATCGGATCGACGAGCTCATCGCCGGAGGACATCCACTCAACAACATGGAGACCGGTCGTCCTCTGACCGACATTCGAGATCGGGTGCTCTCCGCGAACGCCTATCTCGGCATGACGCCGATCGTCGAGGCGCTCAGGGGCCATGCCGACGTCGTGATCACCGGCCGGGTGACCGACACGGGTCTCACACTCGGCCCCATCTTTCACGAGTTCGGCTGGCCGGCACACGATTGGGATAAGGTCGCGGCGGGTACAGTCGCCGGGCACATCATTGAGTGCGGGGCGCAGTGCTCCGGTGGTAACCTGCTGAAGAACTGGCGTTCGGTGAAGGGTCTGGAGAATCCGGGCTTCCCTATCGTCGAGGCGTCACCTGACGGCAGTTTTGTGGTCACTAAACACCCCGGCACCGGCGGGGTGGTCTCGGTTGCTTCGGTGACCGAGCAGCTCGTCTATGAGATGGGCGATCCACGCAGCTACATCACTCCTGACGGGATTGCGGATTTCACCACCATTCAGCTGGAGCGCGCAGGCCCCGACCGGGTACGCGTGAGTGGGATCCAGGGGGCGCCACCCACCCCGTTTCTCAAGGTGTCCATCGCATACTTTTACGGGTACAAGGCGGTCGGTACCCTGGTCTATTCCTGGCCCGAGGCGTACGACAAGGCGCGGGCCGCCGACCGCGTACTTCGGGGACGGTTGAAAGATCTGGGTATGGAGTTCGAGCAGATACTGACCGAGTTCGTCGGGGTGAGCGCCACCCACGGCGCACTCAGCGGCCCCCCCGATCCCGAGGCGCCCGAAGTGCAACTCAGGATCGGCGTGCGGAGCCGGGACCGCCCACCGGTGGAGCGCTTCACTCGTGAGATCGCCCCACTGGTGCTGACCGGGCCTCCCAGTGTCACCGGTTTTGCCGGAGGCCGTCCCGCGGTGGAGGAGGTCGTTGCGTACTGGCCGGCGCTGATTGACCGAAGGGAGATAGAGCCGCGGGTGAAGGTGGAGATACTGACAGGCGGACAGGCGGACGGGCGGGCAGGCGGACAGGAGTATTCAAGATGAGTACTAAAAGCAAGAAGCGGAAATCCGAATTGCAGCCCGACCGTCCGACCGTCCGCCCGTCCGCCCGTCCGCCCGTCCGCCTCCAGCTCCGCTACCTCGCCCACGCCCGTTCCGGCGACAAGGGCGACACTGCAAACGTCGGACTGATTGCGCTCGAGCCGGAGTACTATCCTTTGCTGCGCAGGGAGGTCACCACCGCCCGGGTAGCCCGTCACTTCAAAGGAATGGTCAGCGGAGTGGAGCGGTTCGAGCTGCCCAACCTGAACGCGCTCAACTTCCTGCTGCACGGCGCGCTGGACGGCGGAGGGACCATCTCGCTCAAGACCGACGCCCAGGGGAAGGTCTATTCCACCGCACTGCTGCGGATGGCGATTCCAGTTCCCGCCGTCCTGGCCCGCCGGCTGGCCCCGAACACCTTGCCTCGAGAATGACACCTCCACTTCTTACCTCGATCGATGCCGGCGTTCTCACCCTGACGCTGAACCGTCCGGCCAAGCGCAATGCCCTGAACACCGAGCTGATCGATCTCCTGCGCCAGTCGCTGGAGCAGGCTGATCTCGATGCGGGTGTCCGCACTGTTGTGCTGCGGGGGGCGGGACAGGATTTCTGCGCGGGCGCGGACTTGGAGGAGTTGCTCGCATCAGCCGACCGTTCCCTCGCCGAGAACGAGGCCGCGGCTCTCCGCCTCGGAACGTTGTTCAGGCGCATCCGCGAGGTGCCGAAGCCGGTGTTGGCGATGGTGCATGGTCGAGCGCTTGCGGGGGGCGCGGGGCTGGCAACCGCGTGCGACCTGGTGATTGCTGCTGCCGGCGCGCAGCTCGGCTATCCCGAGATCCGGCGCGGCTTTGCACCTGCCATGGTGATGGCGCTCCTGCGCCGCCTGGTGGGAGAGAAGGTCGCCCTCGATCTGGTCCTCACCGGTCGGCTCCTCACCGCGGATGAGGCTCGGACCCTCGGGCTGTTCAGCCGGGTAGTGCCCGATTCCGATCTGGACCGGGAAACCAGGAACCTGGCCGCCGAGCTGGCCGGATTGAGCGCCACTGCGGTGGCATTCACCAAGCAGCTCTTCTATGAGTTGGACGGGCGCACGCTGGCGGACGGGATCGCGCTCGGGGCCAGCGTCAACGCCGTCGCCCGGAGCACTCCGGATTTCCGGGCGGCGGTCGCCGGTTTCCTCCGCTAATGAATCAGCTTCGGCTCGGCCTCGCGATTGCGGGTTTCATCCTGGCCCTGCTGAGTGTGGCCCTGGACAGCGGCCGCCTTGGCTGGGCCGCCATAGCGCTCCTCAGCGGGTCGTTGCTACTGCGCATTCTCCTCCGCCAGCGGGCGAACCCGAAGTCCGGCGGTGATGGGCCTTGTGATGCCAGTCACAGGTAGCCTCATTCGGAGAGAGCTACTTTGGCCCGGCGAACACGGGGACTCACCTGGCGATTAGGAGGAGGATATGAGGAGTCTTTCAAAGGGCATAGCAGCGCTCGCAGTAGCAATGCTGCTAGCTGCACCCGCGCTCCGGGCGCAGGGTGCCGAGTTTGCCCTCGGCGGCGGAGTAGGATTTCCCACTGGAAGCTTTGATGATGGCGCTAAAATAGGATGGCATGGTTTGGCAGCTATTTCGTTCGTGCCGAACGGATGGCCGGTAGGTATTCAGATCGACGGGCAGTATCAGCAATACAAACTCGAGGGTACGACGTCGCTCAAAGATCGCATCATCCTGGGTACCGGAAATCTGGTCTTCAAATTTAAGACGTCGGAAGAGAGCACTTTCCGGCCTTATCTGATTGGTGGCGGTGGGGTCTACAATGTGAAGACCACCGGCAACGTTACTCCCGGCACCCTGTTTGAGGGAGGTGTCACCAAGTTCGGTCTCAATGCGGGGGCGGGGTTCGACTTCAAAGTGGGCGGGGGCGGCCTTTTTGTCGAGGGTAGGTTCCATGACATCTTCACCGCAGGCGAGGATGTGCAGTTCATTCCCATCACAGTGGGTATTCGATTCGGTGGGAGCTGAGGAGCCGAGCAGGAGGATTCGAGCTTTGCGAAGGAGGGGATATGAGGGGTCTAGCAAAGGGTGTTACAGCAGCCGTGGTTGGAATGCTGCTGGGTGCGCCCGCGCTCAGGGCGCAGGCCGAGTTCGCGGTGGGCGGCGGGGTTTCAGTCCCGACCGGGGATTTCGATGACTTTTTCAAACTTGGCTGGCACGGCACCGCTGCCGTTTCATTCGTGTCGCAGAATATCCCGGTGGGATTCCAGCTCGATGGCACATACAGCCAATTCAGCGATGAGTCGTCCCTCGACATCAAAGATCAGTTGATTTACGGGACCGGCAATGTCGTGTACAAGTTCAAGACATCCGAGGAATCAAGGTTCCGTCCCTATCTGATCGGCGGCGGCGGGGTCTACAACCTGAAGCCGAAGGGGGACGATGTAGCCTCTGGAGTCGGGGATCAGACCAAGTTCGGCATCAATGCCGGTGCGGGATTCGATTTCAAGGCGGGCGCCGCCGGTCTTTTCATCGAGGGCCGCTTTCACAACGTCTTCACTGACGGACCGGATACCAAATTCATCCCGATCACCGTTGGCGTGCGCTTCGGCGGAAGCTGAGGAGCCGAGCAGGAGGATTCGGGCTTTGCGAAGGAGGGGATA
>DASXRM010000166.1:0-2524 GCA_036506575.1 Gemmatimonadales bacterium
GATCGCCTGGCACCCTACAAGATCCCCCGAGCGCTACGGGTGGTTTCTGCCTTGCCCCGGAATGTGATGGGGAAAGTTACCAAGCCGGACGTGGCGGCGCTGTTTCGGGGGAACGGTGAGCGGTAAGCGGTAAGCGGTGTGCGGGTGGCCCGATGACCCGGTTCACAGTTAACCGTTTACCGTTCTTGTCCCGCTCACTGCTCACCGCTCACCGCTCACCGCCTCGCACCAACGACGGAAGCCCGATCGGAAACGCCTCCTGCACCTTCGCGGCCAGCGCGAGCACCGCCTCCTCCCCGAACGGACGTCCCACGATCTGAAGCCCCACCGGAAGGCCCTCCGAGTCGAGACCGCAAGGGACGGAAACAACCGGCAGGCCGGTAAGGCTCAGGACAAAGGTTGGCGCGATCCAGTCCACGTAAGTCTCCATCTTCCGCCCGGCCACGGTCTCCGGATAGTTCTGCTCCACCGGGAACGGGGGTACCGCCATCGCCGGCGTCACCAGGTGGTCGAATCGGGACAGCAGATCGAGAACCATCTCTCTCACCCTCGCCCGCACCTGCTCGGCCGCGCCGAGCTCGGCGCTGGTGGTCTCGAGCCCGGCGCGGATGTTTCCTGACACATTGGGGCCGAACTCCTCCAGGTGCTCCAGGCGGCTGTGCATCTGCGCCACGAACCACAGGCCGCGCAGCGCCAGGAATGCCTCGCGCCCCGCGCTCAAGTCGAGGGCCACCTCCTCCACCGCCATCCCGAACTGGCGGAGTCCGAACGCGGCAGCTCGGCAGACTCGTTCCACGTCGACATCCACCCCGATGCCGATCAGGTCGGGACAATAAGCCAGGCGTAATTTGGGCCGGACGCCCGCCGCCACCGCCGCGGCGAAACGGCGCCCAGCAGTCGGTTGGGAGATGGGAGAGAGATCGCTCGGACCAGCCACCGCATCGAGCATCAGTCCGACGTCTTCCGCTGTCCGTGCGATGGGGCCGGTCACCTGGAGCGTGTCCCACAGCCAGTCGGATGGCCAGGTCGGCACCAGCCCCGCGGAGGGCCGAAGACCCACGACGCCGCAGAAGGAGGCCGGGATCCGGAGCGAGCCGCCGAGGTCGGTCCCCTCCGCCAGGGCGATCATGCCGCTGGCGAGCGCGGCCGCGCCTCCTCCAGTGGAGCCGCCCGCGCTCCGGGCCGGGTTCCAGGGATTGCGGGTGCAGCCGAAAACCTCGTTGAAGGTGTTGCCGCCGGCCGCGAACTCGGGACAATTGGTTTTGCCCAGGATCACCGCGCCGGCCTCCCGCAGTCGCCGCACCACCAAGGCGTCCTCGGTCGGAACGTGATCGGCGTAGAGCGGACAGCCGTAGGTGGTGCGGAGACCGGCCACCGGGGTCACGTCCTTGATGCCCACGGGCAGGCCGCAGAGCGGGCGGATCCTGCCCTGCGCCACTTCCCGCTCCAGCGCCCGCGCGTCGTCCAGCGCGCGCTCCGAGAGCGTGACAACGGCATTCAGCACGCCGTTGAACCGCTCTACCCGCCGGAGACAGGCCTCCACGACCTCCACTGGTGACAGCTCCCGCTGGGCGATCAACCGGTGGAGCTCAGTGGCGGAGAGGTCGGGGATCTCACTGATCACAAGAACCTAGATCTTCCATTCCCCATCGAAGGCTACCACCCGCGCGAACGCTGCCTCCCCGCCCTTGAACTTCCAGGGGAAGCAGCCGATCGCCAGCCGACGGTTCTGCAGCTCGGCAGCGTCGATCTGACCGCCCAAGTTCTCGATGTGCATGCAGTCCTTAGGGAACAAGGCGTTGTGGGTGAGCTGATAGGCGCTATCGGGAAACAGCCGGTCCACCGCATCCTTGCCCCCGAACTTCGCCTCTGCTCTCGCCCGCACCCGGTCGCAGTGACCGTGCATGCCCTTGCCCAGGAAGCGGCCGATCGGAAGGTTCATCGGGTGATCGGTGGAGACTACGTCCACGCCCCAGACGTGGATCTTCTTCTGCAGCAGCCACGCCACCATGTCGGGGTGAGCCCCCGGGTGCATGTGGATATAGCGCTCCTCGTCCGGCTCGGCGCCGAACTGAGCGTAACGGTGCCAGCCGGTGTGCAGCAGCAGGAGATCGCCCTCCTGGACCTTGACCCGCTTCTCGATCATGGCCGGCGTGTAGATGGCCAGGTCGTCCATTTCGTCCCGCAAGTCCACGATCACGCCCGGCCCGCACAACCACTCCAGGGGGATCTCGTCGATCGTGCGGCCCGCGGTCACGAAATGCCGGGGCGCATCGAGGTGGGTGCCCATGTGATTGGAGGTCTGGATGTACTGGGCGTTCACCCCGTGTTCCGCCTTCCGCTTGATGTACTTGACTTCGAACGGCGGATAGTAGGGCCAGAAAGAGACTTCCTGGTTGAGCGGCTGGGAGAGATCGTAGAGTTTCATCAGGCCTCCACTAGGGCGGTACGGCGGTACGGCGGTAAGCAACGATGTCACCCTGAGCCGTAGCAAAGCGAAGGCGAGGGGGCCGAAACTCGGGAT
>DASXRM010000167.1:0-3323 GCA_036506575.1 Gemmatimonadales bacterium
GGCGAAGCGGGGCAACGCTCTCGCCGCCCGGAAGAATCAGGGCGAAGTCGAGAAGGCACGGTTTCGCGGGCTGACGCCGTCCAGGGATCGGAGTGCTCGGGGCACATCCTGGCCTGTCGTCGGTCCGCTGTCCGGCCCACCATCCGCTCGGGTTGTCCGGGTCACCGCAAGGGCCGGATGTCCTGCAGCATGCGGCGCGCCGCCACCGCCCGGATCTTCGGCGCCAGCGGGAAGGTGTTCTCCCCGGCGTGGAGCACATCGAGACGTTCGAGCGTGAGGTCCGCCAGCGCCACGCGCATGGAGCGCGTCACCGATGGGGCAGTGGTTCGCTTGAACTCGAATCCCAGACGCCGGCGGCTGCGGACCACGAGCAGATCCAGCTCGACGCCGCTGTGGGTGGCCCAGAAGTGGCACTCACCGGGCTCGGCTCCCAGCCGCTGGATCACCTCGGAGAGCATGAACCCCTCCCACGATGCGCCGACCTTCGGGTGCCGCTCGAGGTCATCGCCACTGCGGATCCCGAGCAGGGCGTGAAGCAGCCCGCTGTCCCTCAGATACACCTTCGGGGCCTTGACCTGTCGTTTGGCCAGGTTCTCCGACCAGGGCGTGAGCAGGCGCACCATGAACGCCGAGGCCAGGAGATCGAGATAGCCGCGGACGGTCGTGTCAGCCACGCCGAAGGCGCGGCCCAGCTCCGAGGCGTTCCAGACCTGCGCGTGGTAGTGAGCGAGCATGGCCCAGAACCGGTGGAGCGTATCGGCGCCGAGGCGAATGCCGAGACTGGGCAGGTCGCGCTCGAGGAAGGTCCGGATGAGCTGCTGGCGCCAGCGCCAGCTGGCCGGCTCCGTCCGGGCGAGGAACGAACGGGGAAAGCCCCCGCGGAGCCACAGGGTCCCGAGTCGGCTCGGATTGACCTCGGCCAGAGAGAAACCCGACAGCTCGTGGTAGGCGATCCGGCCGGCCAGAGTCTCGGAGCTTCCTCGCAAGAGATCGGGCGAGGCGCTACCCAGCACGAGAAAGCGAGCCGGGCGACGCTGGCGGTCGGCCAGCACGCGCAGTACGGGGAGGAGGGCCGGTCGGCGCTGGAACTCGTCAATGACCACCAGCCCTCGCAGGGGGCCGAGCGCGAGCGCCGGGTCGGCCAGGCGAGCCAGGTCGGCCGGACTCTCGAGGTCGAAGCGGGCCACGTGCCCCCGCCACTCCCGTGCGAGCCCACCGGCCAGCGTGGTCTTGCCGACCTGGCGCGGACCGACCAGCCCCACCACGGGGAACTCGCGGAGCAGCGTGGTGAGCCGCCTGAGATGGCCAGCCCGGTGGATCACGCGACGATTGTGCCTTGAAATCCCGGTGTGGAGAACCGAGATTTCACGGTCCCGGGACGGCGGGCACCGCGGCGTCATCGAGATCATCCCGTGAGAACTCACCTTCGCCAGCGATGCGCACCTCGACGTAGGTATTTGACAGGGGCGTGAAGGTTGACTACAACGTAGTTCGCCGATCGGTCGGACTAACACGACTAAAAAGGGGGGCTCGGCAGATGGCGAGGGTGACGACGGCATCGACCCGGATCTCGGTTCGGTTCGGGAAGGATGAGAAGTCGATGCTCCAGGTCCCCCACACGCGCGCAAAGGCGAGTCATCGTACCCTGTCTGAGCAACTGAAGTACTAGGGGATGCGGCCCCCGGTGCCACGGGCATGTCGATGCAGGATCTCGGCGGAGCGGATACCCGGCGAGAGCTCGTGAAGAGCGTCGCATACCGCCGCGCCCTCGCCTCGCGCTCGTAGCTCTCCGGCGGTTTCTTCCTCCGGGACGGTTCCTCTGGCAAGGCGGGTCAACGCTCTCGCCGCCCGGAAGAATCAGGGCGAAGTCGACCACTCTACTTCGGCATAGCTGGCGGCGAACCCTGTGTAACGACCGTCCCGCAGCGCGGGCAATGGACCCAGGTCACATCCAGCGGAGACTTGCAGGAGCTGCAGGTCCGCGGCGCCGCCGAGGCGCCGGGCGTGGAGGGGTCCAGCGTGGAGGATTTGTTCTCCTCATCCGGTTCCGCTGCGATGCCCTTCTTGAATTCCTTCATGGATTTCCCAAGCGATTTCGCCAGGTCCGGGAGCTTGCTCCCGCCAAAGAGCACCAAGACAATCACGAGGATAACGAGCAGCTCTTGGGAGCCCAGCCCAAACATTATCTGGCCCTCCTGCCCGAACCATACGTCCCCGTACAGTCACGTGTCAACGGCAACTGCCGAAGGCACCACGAGAACGCCCCACGTGCGGTGGCCTGACGGGTGCTCTCGTCCGGTTAGCCTTCGCGATCAGTCGAGCGCACGCTCTTGCCGCCGAACCATCCGAGGACCCGGTTCCGGTAATAGTAGAGCGGCAGCGCCACCGCCACGACCATGGCCGTGAGCAGGATGACCTGAAGATAGTCACCGGCAGCGGTATGGGCGCCTTGGGCGGACAGCACCCAGGTGCCCGGGATGCGGCCCAGGGTGGAAACGACGGCGAAGACCCAGAAGGGCATCGGGCTCAGACCAAAGAGATAACAGACCATGTCCTTGGGGAGACCGGGGATCAGGAAGATGATGAAGCAGAGGATGGCGCCCTCAGCCTCAACGATAAAGCCCATCTTCTGCCAGATGTCCGGGCTGACCAGCTTCTGGACGTACCGGGCGCCCAGCCACCGCCCGACGCCGAAGGCCGCCACTGACCCGAGGGTCAGTCCGATCGTCGAATAGAGGAGGCCGATCCATTCGCCGAACAGATACCCGCCGAGGATCCCGGTGACCTCCCCGGGGATGGGCGCAATGATGACCTGGAGGGCTTGAAGGCCGATGAAGATGGCGGGCCCCAAGATCCCCCACTCGCGAAGGGTGCGCTTGAGGAAGCGCTTGTCGACGTAGAGCCGCACCAGGAACTGGTAGGCCGGAGCGTCCGTCAGGACCAGCCACGCGCAGTACGCCACGATTGCCGCGGTGATCACACCTCCGATGATGCCCCAGCGGCGTCTGGCGATCAGCTGGCATCTCCCGTCATGGCCGATGATCACGACCTACGCCTGCACTACATATTCATGCAGGTAGACCGCTGCGTCGTCCAAATGCCAGGACCTGAAAGCGTACCCCGAGTCCATCGTCAAGTTGCGATTCGAGATCAGGGCCTGACCAAGCGGTGTATTCGAGAGGGCCTCATCGAATCGCCTTCTCCTTCGGAACCTGCGGGCCGCTTGACGCGGCGGGGGGCGGCGCCGGGGCCACCTCGGCGCTTCCTTGTCTCTTCACTCGTTCAAGGGCTGGATCTTCGACGAAGGTCGCATAGCCGGTAGT
>DASXRM010000168.1:0-9080 GCA_036506575.1 Gemmatimonadales bacterium
AGAGGGGAGCTTCCGGGAAGACCTATACTACCGGCTCAACGTGTTCCCCATCTTCATCCCCCCGCTCAGAGCCCGCAAGGCCGACGTGCTGCCCCTGGCTGACCACTTTACCGAGAAGTATGCCCGCGAGCATGGGAAGAGCATCAAACGAATTTCGACCCCGGCCATCGACCTGCTCTCCAGCTATCACTGGCCCGGGAATGTGCGGGAGCTGGAGAACACCATCGAGCGCGCTGTGCTCCTGACCGACGGAGAGGTCATCCACGGCCACCATCTTCCACCGACGCTGCAGACCGCCGAAGCGACGGGAACGGTGGTGAGCACCTCGCTCAGTGCCGCCGTGGAGGCGTTCGAGCGCAGCCTCCTCGAGGACGCGCTCAAGAGCTCCCGGGGCAACCGGTCCAAGGCGGCTCGGCTCTTGAGCACGACCGAGCGGGTGATCAGTTACAAGGTCAAGAAGTACGGGATAGATCCGGCTCGCCTGCGCTGATGCTTACGGCAGGAGCCGTTGCCAGGGCTCGCCTTCGCGCTATAGAGCCGCTGAGACAGGAGTACCCTGCCACCGCGGCCACCAGCAGATTGGCAATCATGATAGGCAGGGCATGCAGGATGGTACCGTACACCACCCAGAGCAGGGCCGCCCCCGCTTGGGTAAGGCGCAGCTTTCTCTGGTCCTTGCAACCGTACGACGCGAGAAAGACCGCGGTCGCGGCCCAGCCGATCCAGTCGGTCACTCTCATGCAACCGCCGGAGGCCGATCGGCGGCTCCCCGGATGATGAGGGAGTCGGTGCGCGCCTTGTCCCATTCCTGCAACACGAACCCATGGGATGCGAAAAAGGCGCGAATCCCGGCTGAATCGAGACCCACAATCTCCTCGAGAACCGGCACCAACACGCTGAGCACGTCGTCGCTCAGCACGGTCCGGCGGGCGATCGGGGTAAGGAACCTGTTCTCGGAGACCGCCACAGTCAGTCCGTCCAGCCGATTCACATGCAGCATGACGTGAACATCGGAACCGCCGTCACCCACGTAGACCACTTGATCTCCACTTAGCCCCAGCTCCGACCGCAGCTCCTCCAGCACGGCAACTTTGCCGTACCCGGCGGGGACTCTGACAATGGACTGGATCTCGCCGGAGACCGGATCGTACCGAAACCTGGTGCCGTGGATCCGCTCGGGAGGGACGATCCCCTCGAGTGCCGACCGGATCACCTCCTCCGGCGCGGCTGAGACGACGCAGAAGGTGAAACGAAAGGCCTGCAGCGAATCGAGGACCCGGGGAAAGACAGCGATGTTCTGCTTGAGCCGGATCCGTCTCCCGACCTCTTGGAGATCCTCTTTTCGAACCCTTCGGTATTCGGGGTCGTGCAGCAGCAGATAAGACAACTCAGCACCCTGCTGCACGAGGTGCATCGTTGAGAGTCCCGCGCACTTCTCACCGAATCCGCCGATCCCGAGCATCTCGCTCAAGAGGATGCCGGAATCGTTGAAGCTCAGCGTCTGATCGAAATCGCTCGCCAGAAGGTACTGCTTGGGAGGCATGTCCTTCTCCAGGAGTCGCATTGCGGGCATGAGTCAGCGATCCGAGCGTGGGGCTCGCGCGGCCAGTGTCCGCTTGACGATGCGGGCGTCGAAGAAGGCAGCCTCCAGCGGTGCCACGTGAGGGCGGGCGAGCTCCCCCGCAACCCCGGGCCGCTCCGTCAGGGGGGCGGGAGCGCAGTGGACCACCGGCGCAGCGCCGGCCCAGCGGGCGGCACGCTCCCGCGAAAGGGAGGCGAGCTGCGTTGCGGTTGACTCGGGCTGCGGGGCAGCCGCTGCCTGGGCCTGCAGCTCGAGCGGGTGGCTGAAGCCGGCGACCGCCAGCAGGACCGGGGCCACCAAAGCAGAAACGGCTCGATGCTGCATCCAGGATCACTCCTCTTAAAATGAAAATCTTCGCCGATCGAAACCGTCCGGCGAAGACGATCGGGTCACGATTTCGCTACGGCCCGCGTGTTGTCGCGGCCACCAGTCGTAGGGCAACCAGCATGCCAGCCAGCAAATGGCTGGTGGGGCGCGTACCCAGAGCTTGCAGAGCGGTCCTGGCGCCACTTCAGCTACAAGTTTGTGGAAACGGACTCGCTGATCTGACAAAAATGTCGGTTGGCGATACTGGGCACAGCGGGGAAAATGCACGTACCAAGGGCAGTCCACGGCGGGAGGATTACTGCGGCCGCAGCAGCACCAGCCTCACGGCATCGAGCACAATGTGGAGGTCCTCCAGTTTGTTGATGAGCGGTACGCCGCGATCTTCCAGCGGTTGATGAACGGTGGGGTCACGTGCCGCGCCGGTGAGAAACACCACCCGGTTGCGTAAATGCGGAGATCGAGCGACCAGCGCGTCGTAGAAGTCGAGGCCGTCGAGTTCCGGCATCAGGAAATCGCTGACGACCGCGGAAATGCCCGGATCGTCGGCCAGGGTATCGAGGGCCTCCCGCCCGGACTGGGCCTCGCGAACGGTGAGTCCGCCACGCTCGAAGATCTTGCGAAGAGCGCTCCTGACAGCGCTCTCGTCGTCTACCAGCAGGACGGTGGCCATGCCCGCCTAGGGAGCTCGGAGTGCAGGTGATACCACGGATTCCGCTGAGGCCCGAATTTGGCTGAGATCGGGCCGGTCTGCAACTCATCGGGGTGCAATCATTGGCGCAACACGCCAAATTGACCGTGGGGACGACGCCAGGGTAGATTCCTCGCACGATGACCCCGATCACCGTCGAGAAGACCGCCGAAGATTCCGCCTCCAAGTCGCTGCATGTGACGGTGCCGGTCGATCGTGTCCGGGAGGCCGAAGCCCGGGCGCTGAAGTACTACGCCAAGCGCGCCAGGCTACCCGGATTCCGGCCCGGCAAGGCGCCCGATACCGTGGTGCGGAAGCGCTTCGGCGACGCCATCCGTCAGACGGTGCTCGAAGAAGTCATCCGGGAAGGCTGGGAGACCGCCAAGACCAGCGAATCGCTCAAGCCGATCACCGATCCGGCCATCCGTAACCTCAAGTTCGAGGACGGCAGTCCCATCGAATTCGAGCTGCACGTCGAAGTCCGGCCCGAGCTCAAGCTGGAGCGGATCGGGGGCTTTCGCATCGAACGGCGAGTGGCCCCGGTGACCGACGACGCCATCACGGAGCAGCTCGCTCGAATTCAGGAAAGCAAGGCCGCCTGGATTCCGGTGGAGGGATCCAAGCCGACGCCGGGTCAGATGGTGCGGGTCGTGGTGTCACCGATCGAAAACGGCGTTGCCGCTCCGTCGCAGCCGCACGACCTGGTGCTGGGCGACAACCAGGCGATCCCCGAGCTGGAAGAGCAGATCATGTCGCTGCTCCCCGGCGAGAGCACCGATGCCGAAGTACGGTTCCCGGATGATCACCCGGAGGAGTCCCGCCGCGGTCAGACCCGCCGGGTGCGGATCGTGCTGCACGAGGTGAAGCGGCAGGAGCTCCCGCCCTTGGACGATGCACTGGCCCGCGAAGCCGGTGATTTCGAGAGCCTCGACGCACTGCGCGCCGCCATCCGGCAGGACCTCGAGCGCGAGGCCTCCCGCGAGGCAGACGCCGACGTGCGCCAGAAACTGCTGGGGCAGATCGTCGAAGCCAACCGGGTCGAGGCTCCCCATTCCCTGGTTCACCGGCTCATCCACGGCTACGCGGAGATGTACAAGGTTCCGGAAGAGCAGCTCCCCGGCTTCGAGCAGCAGTTCCACCAGGTCGCGGAAACGCAGGTCAAGCGCGATCTTGTGCTCGATGCACTGGTCGAAGCGCACGCCCATCGCGCCACCGAGGCCGAGCTGGATGAGCGAATCAACCACATCGCCGCGGCGCGAGGAGCGCCGGCGGGTCAGGTGTACGCCTCCCTGCAGAAGGCCAACCGGCTCCAGGAGCTGGAGCGGTCCATAACCGAGGAGAAGGTGTTCGACCTCCTCCTCAAGCAGTCCACCATTGAAGAGGTCAAGTCCTGACCATGGCCACCCTGTATCCGCCTTACATCATCGAGCGTTCCAGCCGCGGCGAGCGCACCTACGACATCTTTTCCCGGCTGCTCATGGACCGGATCGTCTTTCTGGGCGCTCCGATCAACGACGATGTCTCCAACATCGTGATCGCCCAGTTGCTCTTCCTCGAGGCTGACAATCCGGACAAGGACATTTATCTGTACATCAACTCGCCCGGCGGGGTGGTATCGGCGGGCATGGCCATCTACGACACCATGCAGCATCTACGAGCCCCGATAAACACCATCTGCATGGGTATGGCCGCATCCATGGGCTCGTTCCTCCTCGCCGCCGGCGCCAAGGGCAAGCGGAGCGCCCTGCCCCATTCGCGGATCATGATCCATCAGCCGTCGGGTGGGGCTCAGGGCACCGCGGCCGACATCGAGATTCAGGCACGGGAGATCCTGTACCTGCGCTCCAAGATGAACTCGCTCTATGCGCTTCACACCGGACAGCCGATCGAGACGATCGAGCGCGACATGGATCGCGATCGCTTCATGAGCGCGGAAGAGGCCAAGGCCTACGGGCTGATCGACAGCGTGTTTACCCCGCACAAGGAACTGGTGCCTCACAAGAACGGTAAGGAGACTTGACGCTCTGGACGTCCGGGGACACTTTACCCGGCACCCATCCACCTCGATAACGCGGCTCCATGTCCAACGACAAGCACCTTCGCTGCTCCTTCTGCGGGAAATCGAAGGATTCGGTACGGAAGTTCATTTCCGGCCCGTCGGTCTACATTTGCAACGAGTGCATCACACTCTGCAATGAGATTCTGGCGGAGGACGAAGAGCGGGAGGTTGCCGATAGCATCACCCAGGTCCCCACGCCGCTGGAGATCAAGGACGTGCTGGACCAGTATGTGATTGGGCAGGAGCGGGCCAAACGCACTCTCTCGGTCGCGGTATACAACCACTACAAGCGGATCAACGCCTCCAGCGGCCGGGAAGGCGATGTGGAGCTGGACAAGTCCAATATCCTGCTCCTCGGCCCCACCGGAGTCGGCAAGACCCTTCTTGCGCAGACGCTCGCCCGCATTCTCGACGTCCCCTTTACCATAGCCGATGCCACCACGCTCACCGAGGCGGGATACGTCGGTGAGGACGTGGAGAATATCCTGGTTCGGCTGCTCCAGGCCGGGGAGTTCAACGTGGCGGAGTGCGAGCGGGGGATCGTCTACATCGACGAGATCGACAAGATCGCCCGTAAATCGGAGAATCCCAGCATCACCCGCGATGTCTCGGGCGAGGGGGTTCAGCAGGCGCTGCTCAAGATTCTGGAAGGGACCATCGCCTCGGTGCCGCCTCAGGGCGGCCGGAAGCACCCCCAGCAGGAGTACATCCAGATCAACACCAAGGACATCCTCTTCATCTGCGGGGGCGCCTTCGACGGGCTGGAAAAGATCATCGAGGCACGTACCGGCAGACAGCAGATCGGCTTCAGCAGCGAAGAACGGAAGTCGCCGCCTCAGCTCACCAAGGGGAATCCTTATGCCGAGGTCGAGCCGGACGACCTGCTCCGCTTCGGTCTGATTCCCGAGCTGGTGGGCCGCCTGCCGGTGGTCGTCTCCCTCGAGGCTCTCGATGAGGAGGCCCTGATCCGGATATTGGTCGAGCCGAAGAACGCGCTCACCAAGCAGTACAAGAAGCTGTTCGAGCTGGAAGACGTAGGCCTCACCTTCGATCCCGAGTCCCTGCGCGCGGTGGCGCAACGAGCCCTCAAACGGGGAACCGGGGCCCGCGGGCTCCGCGCCATTCTCGAGACCATGATGACCGACATCATGTTCGATCTGCCCAATCGCGAAGACGTGCGCGAGATCGTGATCACCAAGGAGGCGATCAGCGAAGGCACGTCGCCGCTCATCGTCACCGAGCGCGCGCGGACCAAGCGGGAGGCGTGAGGGCGGGGCGGACGGGCGGACCGGCGGGCGGGCGGACAGGCGGACGGGCGGACCGGCAGACGGGCGCAGGTAGGGGCGCACAGCGTGCGCCCGCTCGTGCGCCCTTTGTGTACCCGGAATCCGGCCAGATCAACCCCTTACAATCTCAGCGCGTCGAGTTCGTCGGGTCCTTTCCGGACCCCCGGGTCAGGATCGAGCCGCCGCTTCCCGAGATAGCCTTCATCGGGCGGTCCAATGTAGGGAAGTCGAGTCTGATCAACGCGCTCTTGGCCCGGCCCGGGCTCGCTCGCGTGAGCGGCTCACCCGGCAAGACCACGCTCCTCAATTTTTACCGGCTGCCGCAGCTTTACCTGGTCGACCTCCCGGGCTACGGCTTCGCTAAGGCCAGCAAGAGCGACCGAGCCGGTTACCGGAGGCTGATCTCGACATACCTCAGCATCCGGGAGACGTTAGCCGGGATCGTGTGGCTGCTCGATATCCGGCATGATCCCTCCAAAGAAGACCGTGAGATGCAGCAGCTCTTGATTGAAAGCGGCCAGCCCGTCCTCGCAGTCCTCACCAAGGCCGACAAGCTGACCCGGTCGGCGCTGGCGACCCGCGGTCGGGAGCTGGCAGCGACGCTGGGGCTGCGGCCAGAGGGGGTCCAAGTGACCAGCAGTCGCTCCGGACTCGGGATCAGGGAGCTCGCCACCAGTGTCGCCAGCGCCGTCGCCCGGGAGAACCCGTGACCATCCGACAGCTTGCGGCAGTGCTCGCCCTGCTCGGGTGCGCCGGCCCCGCCACTGGACAATCGGGCCAACGCGCCCACCCATTGCCCTCGGGCTATGGCTCGCTGACCCAGAACGACCTTGCGCTCCGGGTGCGGAACGACGAGATCGAGATTCGCTTCATTCCGCTTGATCCGCAGGTGACGCCGCTGCTGGCCAAGGACGCGTACCAGTCGCTCCGGTCGCTGGTGGAGACCAATCGCCGGGCAATCGATTCGGTGGCGTCGCGGGCCGGTGTGGCCCAGCCCGGACTGGCGCTGGTGAGCTTCTTCGGCCAGCGACCGGACGTGCGCTTCGATCCTCAGACCCTGACTCTGCTGATCCGGAATCGCGTCTTCCGTCCGCTCGGCACCATTCCCCTCAGCGCCAAGTTCACCTCCCAGCAGCTCGAGGTGAGGGACCAGGCGAGCGCGATCTACCTGTTCGAGGAAACCATTCCGGTCGACGACTCGTTCACGCTGTCGTACGGGGCGTTGACGTCGGAAGACTGGCAGAAAAAACAGCCGATGCTCGATCGGGAGCGGGCCCGGGTGGCGGCGAGATCGCGCGGGGAGGCGCGGGATACAACTCTACAAAGGCGTGAACAGTAAAAGGTGAACGGTAAACGGGGCCCTGCCCGGTTCACGCCCTGAAATACCGCAACACCCCTTCCGTTGCCTTCCCGGATACCAGCATTCCCGTCGATAACGCGTCGGCCTCGATGCCGGTTCGCGCCACTACCGTCACCTGGGCGAGCGCGTCGGCCGGCCAACCGGTCTCCGGATTCATCACGTGTCCCCGAATGGCTCGGCCGTAGCGGACAACCGACATCGTGTTGGCCGAGGTAGCCAGCGCCGCATTCCGGAGCCGAGTCGAACCTACCAACTGGCCACCCGCATGGGGGCCGGCAATCGCTACGGGCCAGCCGTCCTCTTCTCCCGGCGGCGTGCCGAGTGCCAGACAGTCCCCGCTCACATCGAGGAAGGCGCTCTGAATCCCCGCTTGACGCAGCACGGCCATCGCTCGATCCAAACCGTAGCCGACACCGATCCCGCCCAGGTCTAACCGAGTATCCGAGCCCGGCAGCGACACTCGATCGCCGTTCACCACCACGCGGGCGGCCCTGACCGCCGCCCTCGCTTCGTCCAGCTCGGCCCGACTTGGTTGAGAGGAGCGTGGCGCCCGGAAGCCCCAGGCCCGCATCAACGGCTCGACGGCAGGATTGAATGCACCGGCGGTCGCTCGATCGAATCGGAGCGCAGCCGCGAGCACGAACACCATATCCCCGCCCACCCTGATCCTGCGGCGCCCCGCCTGGCGGTTCAGCTCGGCAAGGTCACTCGTATCGTCAAAGAGCGAGAGCCGGCGCTCGACTCGGCGAAGCTCAGCCAGAGCCGCCGCCGCCGCTTCATACCCGTGATCGGTGGAGGAGGCGAAGAGCTGCAGATGAACCGGCTGCCCCATGGCCCAAGACCAGCGCTCGACGAAGTGGCGGTACGGCGGTACGGCGGCACGGCGGTACCCGCTTCCGGATGAGGCCCAGAGAGACCGCGGTACAATCATCGCACCAACACCGGTCCCAACGGCGCCGAGGAACTCCCGTCGTTTCATGCCGCCACCCGAGGGGGAATCATCAGCTCGCGCAGGATAAAGAACGACTGCACGTAGAAGGTGACTGCCATAATCCCGCTCGACAGCGCCAACAGCCAGCTGAACCGGCCGTCCACATACCGCATCAGCCACATCGCCGAGAACGAGATCAGGAGAGCGACGAAGGGTTCCCCGATGAGGAACCGGCGCCACCGCTCGGAGGGACGGGTGCAGAGAGCCAGAGCCAACCCGCTGAACACGAAGATCACCGCCATGCTGAGGAGATGGGTATGAGTAATCGTGAGCATCTCGGCGAATGACTTGGGGAACTGCATCGCGGCATCAGCCGCATCGGGGTTGGATCCGCGGTAGCGGGCGGCGACTCCGCCCGGGGTCATGCCCGTGGTGTGGTGGATAAAGAGAAGAGAGGTCGTGTAACCCACCAGCTGCACGATGGTGATCCAGCGCGCCACCGTCCGCAGCGGTGCAGGAATGGCGCTCCAAGAGAGCGCTCTGGCGGTCACCGGATCTTGCCCGCCGCGTGCCAGGCGGTCAGGTCCGCCAGGGTCTTGCGGACCCCCAGCGTCACCGAGTGCGAGCTGATGGTTGCTCCGGAGATATTCTTGATGTCCTTCCCCACGACCAGGGGCGCAGTTGTTGTCTTGCCCCGGAACTGCTTCCGCCAGGGCTCGTAAGCCACCTCTCCACCGTAGGGTTCACGGTAGACCAGAACATCCACATCCTTCAGCGCGTTGGCCGGATCGATGGCGACCAGGTAGGTAATCGGCTGGTCTTTGCCCTTCACATTGCGAACAGTGGC
>DASXRM010000169.1:0-18573 GCA_036506575.1 Gemmatimonadales bacterium
AACGCGATGAGAGCCGTCCCCTTGATTGCATTACCAGGATTAGACGCCATGGAGCCTACCACCACGTACAGCGCCGCCAGTATGAAGACGATCGGCGCCACCGGAAACCCCGGCATCCTGAACCGCAGATCAGGCCTCTCCAGCCCTCTTCGCTCCCGAGCCCGGAAGAAAAAGAGGGTGGCGGCGGTCGCGCCGAAGAAGATCCAGTCTCCAAAGACGACGTAGTCCAGAAGATCGGCATACCGGCCGGTGAGGGTGAGAATGATGGCCCAGCCACCCTGGAACAGGATAGCAGCTGTGGGCGTGCGGTAGCGCGGGTGCAGCCGAGCCAGGCTGGGGAAGAAGAGACCGTCAGCGGCCATGGTCCGGTACACCCGGGGTGAAACCAGGATCACCAGGTTGAGGAATCCAAAGGTGGAGACCGCGATCCCGGCGGCGATGAGATTGCGGCCCCCAGCGCCGAACAGTGCCTCCATCGCATCCGCCGCCGGCGCGCTACTCCCGGCCAGGCCCGAGATGCCCAGCGTCTTTACATAAGCCAGATTCGCCAGGAGATAAACCGCCACCACGATGGTGACCCCGGCCAGAAGTGCCCGTGGCAGATTGCGCTCCGGCTCGATCAGCTCCTCGGCGATGAAGTTGGTCTGTTGCCAGCCCCCGAACGCGAACAGCACTGGAACCAGCGCCGCGCCGATCGCCAGGACGACACTTCCGCCGACCGGCAAAGGCAGCGCTGGAACGACCGGAGCGGGTGCCGTCGCCACCAGGCCCGCGATGATCAGGAACGTCAGAGCGCCGAGCTTCAGAAGCGTCAGCACGTTTTGAGTCATCGCCCCGGGCTTCACCCCGAGGTAGTTGATCGCCGACAACACCAGAATCGCGGCGACCGCGAGGGGCACCCGTGCACCCGCCCCCCATCCGAGAAGGGCAGCGGTGTAGCTGGCGAAGGTCACCGCCACCGCCGCGATCGCGCCGGTGGCGATCACCAGCAAGAGGGTCCAGGCGTAGAGGAATGCGGGCAGCCGGCCATAGGCTTCGCGCAGGTAGACGTAGCCACCTCCGGCGACGGGCCGTCGGGCACCGAGCTCGGCGAATACCATCGCTCCGATCAGTGCCACCACGCCACCCAGCACCCACACGGTCAACGTGAGCCCGACCGAGCGAACCCGCTGGGCAACGATGGCCGGGTTCAGAAAGATCCCCGACCCGATGATGCCGCCTACGACCATCATGGTGCCGGAGAAGAGGCCCAGTGTCGGGGCGTAGCTGCCCGGTGATCCGTCACCCGGCGGCGCATCCAGCGCCGACTTAGTTTGCGACATGATCCAGTGGTTCTCCCCACCTGCGACCGGGCCGGCTTCTCGTGCGAAATGGCCGGATGATAGCTAAAGAGGGTTTCATGGGCATTCACCACATCACTGCCATCGCCGGCGACCCGCAACGGAATCTCGACTTTTACGCGGGAACCCTGGGACTTCGCCTGGTGAAGTTGACGGTCAACTTCGACGACCCGGCCAGCTATCACTTCTACTATGGCGACGAGCTCGGGCGTCCCGGCTCGATCCTCACGTTCTTTCCCTGGCCCGGCGGGCGGCGAGGACGCCAAGGCACGGGCCAGGTGGCAACGGTAGCGCTCGCCATCCCCCCGGCGTCACTGGGGTTCTGGATCGAGCGGCTACTATCGCACGGGATCAAGTATCAAGGCCCAGTCCGTCGCTTCGACGAGCAGGCACTGGCCCTGAGTGACCCGGACGGCTTGCTCCTGGAGCTGGTCGCCACCCCTCGTGCGGCCGGCACGGCACCCTGGCCCGAGGGTCCGGTTCCTCCGGAGCATGCAATACGTGGGCTGCAGGGCGCAACGATCTGGGAAGACGGAGACACCGGCTCGGCGGATTTCCTCACCCGAACGATAGGGTTCGAGCCGCTGGGTGAAGCAGACGGTCTGCTGCGCTTTCAATCGGGAAACAGCGGCGTGGGAACGGTGATCAACCTGCGGCGTGCCTCAGGTTTCTGGCGCGGTGCCGTTGGGGTCGGGACGGTTCATCACATGGCCTTCCGTGCGGGGAGCGACCAGACGCAGCTCGAGAAACGGGCGGAGATCGAAGCGCAGGGGCTCGGCATCACTCCGGTGATCGACCGGCAATACTTTCATTCGGTTTACTTTCGCGAACCGGGTGGAGTGCTTTTCGAGATCGCTACCGACGCTCCGGGCTTCACGGTCGATGAGTCCCCCGCAGAGCTCGGTACTCATCTGAAGCTGCCACCGATGTACCAGGCGAGACGGGTCGAGATCGAGAGCGCCTTGCCTCCGATCAGGTTGCCTCAGGTGGCGGCGGAGGAGGGAAGATGAGCGGGAGGGAGCTGGGTTTTATCCACCGCTTTGTCCCCGGCACCCGGCTGGGTGCGGCTCCACTGCTGCTGCTTCACGGGACCGGTGGCAACGAGGATGACCTCCTCTCACTGGGCCAGGCACTCGCTCCTGGAGTGCCACTCCTGAGCCCGCGGGGTCAGGTGCTCGAGAACGGCATGCCGCGGTTCTTTCGGCGGCTCGCGGAGGGGGTGTTCGATCTGGACGATCTGAAGCTCCGGGCCCAGCAGCTCGCCCGGTTCGTAGCGGAGGCTCGGGAGCGGTATGACTTGGCCGATGTCCCACCCATCGCGGTGGGATTCTCCAATGGCGCGAACATGGCCGCCGCCCTGCTACTGCTTCATCCGGACAGTCTGAGCGCTGGGCTGCTCTTCCGGTCCATGGTCCCTCTGGTGCCGGATCCATTGCCGGCTCTCGACGACGTCCGGGTCCTTATCGCGGCGGGGCGGCTGGATCCGATCGTCACGCCCGCACAGAGCCAAGCCCTTGCCGAACTGTTGGGCCAGGCGGGGGCGGAGGTCACGCTGCAGTGGAGCAACGCCGGCCATGGCCTCAGCGGGGACGACCTCGAGTCGGCTGAGCGTTGGATGGCGGTTGTCACCGCAGGTCGCTGAGCCTTGGTTCGGTCTTTCTTCTCTTACGCCGGCTTTCTGTATTTCGCATTGGTACACAGGTAATAAAGAGCTGCCATTAGAGGCGCCTGGCGTCGCCCGCCCCGACCACTTGCCGGCCGCACGCCAGCCGCGCCGGCGATTCCCGCTGAGGAACTATGTGATGCTTCCTGCCGCCATTGAACAGGAGCGCCTCTTCGTGGCCGAGCGTCTCCTGTCCGAGATCGAACGCCGCCACGGCCTGCCGCATCCAGCTAACCGAGAAATTCATCCTGTCATCGTTGACCGTTTCCTCACCGCCTACCTCCCGGAGATCAGGGATGGAGAGCCCGCGCCATCTGCGCTCGAGTTCGCCTTCTCCCCTAGTCTGACCGAGGCCCTGAATTTCGTGCGGGGGGTAGTGACCGAAAGTGACACTGGATTTGGCGCGGCGGTATACATCCACGATCTCGATACCGGCACCGGCGGTGCCGGAAGCACAATGCAGTCCACCGCGACCAAGATCGAACTCGACCACTGAGGGTCATGCCGAGCGCAGCGAGGGATCTACTTCACGGGTTTCCGAAACTCGCTGACTAGATTCCTCGCTCCGCTCGGAATGACCTCACTTTCTCACCTTGTCACTGTTCACTTTTCACCTCTTACCTCTTACCTCTTACCTCTTACCTCTCACCTCTCACCTCTCACCTCTCACGCCTCACTGTTCATTTCGCACTTCAGTGCTAATCCTCCCTCGACTCGTGCTAGCCGCTGGCGTGCTGATTTGGACGACTCAGCCGGTCAAGGCCGGCGCCCAAGAGCGGAATAGCGCCGTGGCCGCCCTTGCGGTGCGACTCGCGTCCATTCCCGCTGTGACCGGTTACGAGCAGGGGATGGTGGACACCATTCTTCGGCTGCTACCGGCAGCCGCTCGTGACCGCGCCGGGAACGCCCGTCTTCAGCTCGGTGGCGGGTCAGCGAAACGACTGCTGGTCTGCCCATTGGACGAACCCGGCTACGTGGTGGGAAACCTCCGGCAGGACGGCTATCTAACCTTGAGGCGGGTGCCGGGGCGGGTGTCCCGGCTCTTCGACCAGCAGATCGAGGGCCAGCGGGTCACGATCCAGGGTACTCGGGGACCGATACCAGGCGTCGTGGCGGTGCGCTCGATTCACTTGACCCGCGGCCGGGCCGCGCTCAGCGACACCCCATTCACCGTGGATGACGCCTATGTGGATGTCGGTGCCGGCTCGTCGGCTGAAGCGGTGGAGCTGGGCCTACGAGTCCTCGCACCGGTGACTCTGGCCAAGCGTCCGCATCGTTACGGTGACGATCTCCTTGCGGCTCCAGTGGCGGGACGCCGGACCGCGTGCGCCGCGCTCCTTGTAGCCGTGGAACAGTCCAGACTGCGAGCGAAGCTGCTTCCTCCGGTGACGGTGGCATTTGCCACTGAGCAGGGGCTGTCAGAGCGGGGCCTCGCCACGCTCGCGAAGGCGGACGGTCCATTCGAGGAAACACTGATCATCGATGGGCGACCGGGTCCGCTCGGCTCCCTTCTGCAGGGCCCGGATGCAGACACAGCGAGCCGGTGGTCCGGCCTGGGTCGAGTGGAGAGATGGTCGCTCCCGGTCAGGTACTCGGGAACCATGGTGGAGACGGCCTCGATGGAGGATGCGGATAGGCTGCGTGATGCCCTCATAAAATGGATCGGTGGGGACGAGTGAGATCCTTTCCGGTTCTCCTCCTGCTATTGTCACCGGTTACGGTGCTCCACGCGCAAAGTCCCCCCCGGGCGGATGGAGGTCGGCAGGCGCGGGTGAGTGAGGTCGAGCGCGTCCTCCGGCCGCTGGTCGAGAGCTACGGAGTCTCAGGCATGGAGGGGCCGGTGCGCGCGACCGTAGAACGGCTGCTCCCGAGAGGGCTTGGCCGCCAGACCGACAGCGCGGGGAACCTTTGGGTTACTCTCGGCCGGGGCGAGCCCACCGTCGTCTTCATCGCCCATCTGGACGAGATCGGCTTCAAGATCACGGGGATTCGAGCTGACGGCTCTCTCGACCTCAGCGCAGCGGGTGGGTTGTTTCCCTCGCTCTGGGAGGCGAAGCCCGCACTGATTCACACCGGCCGCACCATGGTGCCCGGCGTGTTCATGCCGAGAGATTCCGCGGCGGTCGAGAATCCGCAGCGCACCCCGCCGGATCTCCGTGCCGACGTGGGAACAACCTCCCGCGAGTCCACCGCCGCTTTGGGAATCCGAGTCGGCAATACGTTGACGATGCCAAAGGCGTTCGTCCGCCTCGCGGGGACGCGGGCCACCGCCCGCTCCTTTGACGACCGGGTTGGGTCAGCCGCTCAGGTGCTGGCCGTGAGGCGGTTGGACCCGGCGCGCCTGCGGCACACGGTCATCTTCGTGTGGAGCGTGCGGGAGGAGATCGGCCTGGAGGGAGCTCAGGCGGTAGCCAATGCGCTCGGACTCCGGCCGGCCCGGGTCCACGCGATTGACACTTTCGTCAGCGCCGACTCTCCGCTGGAACCGCAAAACTTCGCCTTGGCGCCGTTGGGGCACGGCGCAGTAGCGCGAGCGCTGGACAACAGCTCGGTGACTCCACCGGCCTACGTAGATTCGCTGGTGGCGCTCGCCCGCGCGCGGGGCATACCGCTGCAGGTGGGCACGACCAACGGCGGTAACGACGGTTCGGTATTCGCCGCCTACGGGGTCCCTGACGTGCCGATCGGCTGGCCGTTGCGCTATTCGCACTCACCGGCGGAGACCATCGATCTCCGGGACGTCGCGAGCCTGGCCGATCTGATCCAAGCCGTGGCAGAGCGCTGGTAGCCGTTCAGCCCCCCGAGATTGCGGCCACCACGGTGATCTCGTCACCATCACTCACGGGCGCCTCGAACCCGCCGCGGAATCGCGCGTCCTCATCGTTGAGATAAAAGGCCACGAACGGATAGGGCCCACCGCTCTCATCCTGCAGCCTCGGGGCGAGTTGGGGAAAACGCTCGGAGATTCGGGCCACCACCTCGCCCAGAGTCGCACCGCTTCCCTCGAGGGTAGCCTGGCCGTCCGCCAATCGGGCCAGGATGGTCGGTAGACTGAACGTCACGGACATCGCTAACTCTCCCAGGTCAGAATGATTGTTCCACCAGTGCCGAGAGGTCCCGGAGCTTGGGCGGGATTATCGGTATGTCGCGGACTAAGTCGGGCACCGCATCGATCGTCTTGAGGCCGTTACCGGTCACGCACAGGACCACCTCATCGTCCTTTCGCAGATGACCACTCGCCGCCAGGGCCAGCGCTCCAGCCACCGTTACGCCGCCGGCAGTCTCCGCGAACACGCCGGCCGTCTCCGCCAGGAGCCGGATTCCTGCCGAAAGCTCCTCGTCCGAAACTGCCGCGGCCCAGCCGCCGGTCTCGTGGATGGCGCGGGACGCGAACAGTCCGTCTGCCGGGCTTCCGATGGCGAGCGAACGGGCGATGGTGTTGGGGATGACTGGTTGCAGCACCTCGGTGTTCTCCCGCACCAGCCGCACGATGGGCGCGCAGCCGGCGGCCTGGGTTCCGAACAACCGCGGGATGGAGCCGGTCACCAATCCGGCCTCCTGGAACTCGCGGAATCCCTTGCGAAGCTTGGTCACCAGAGAGCCGCCCGCCATCGGCGCGACGACGGCGGTGGGCAGCCGCCAGCCGAGCTGTTCGGCGATCTCGAACGCCATCGTCTTCGAGCCTTCGCCGTAATAGCTGCGCAAGTTCACGTTGACTATCCCCCACCTGAACCGCTCCGCGGCCTGGTTGCAGAGCCGATTCACGTCGTCGTAGGTGCCGCGAACCCGGACCAGGTGCGGGCCATAGACGGCGGTCGCGACGACTTTGGCCGGCTCCAGATCGTGGGGGATGAAGATCCAGGCCGGCAGCCCCGCACGGGCAGCCTGGGCCGCCACCGCGTTGGCTAGATTGCCGGTGGAAGCGCACCCCATGATGTCGAGTCCCAGCGCCTGCGCTGCATTGATAGCAGTGGCGACGACCCGATCCTTGAAGGAGAGTGAGGGGTGGGAGACACTATCGTTTTTGAGCCACGCGCGAGCGACACCCAACCGGCGCGCCAGAACCGGTGCCTCCACGAGGGGAGTCATCCCGGTGTCGAGCGAGAGGCGTGGTCTCCCCTCCAGAGGTAGGAATTCGCGGTAGCGCCAGAGAGAGTGCTCCCGGCCTGATATCGTTGCGGAATCGGGCAAGGAGCGGGTCGCCGGATAGATCGGCTCCAGCGGACCGAGGCACCGCTCGCAGATCGCGACCGGAGCCGGAGGGTACTCCGCCTTACAGAGCGCGCAGTAGAGCGGTAGGACTCGTAGGGACTCACCCGCTGAGGCTGGGACGACCCAGTCGTGCGGGAGCGAGGCTTGGGTAGGCGCAGCCGGCATAGACGGTTCTTTCTCGCCTGCTACGTCCCGACCGGTGATGGCACGGGCTCAAACGAAAGCGCCCGGTGCCAAAAAGACACTCGGGACGCGAGGCTTTTTAGCAGTTGTTTAACGTGGCTGCAATACGCCGCAAATGACCACGAAGGAGCGATTGTCAGTGCTAGAGTACAACAGCGCCGCCGGACGCGCAAGACTCCGGCGAGAAACCTGGCGATCGGCCTGCCCGTCAGTTCCCTTAGTGATCCTACCGCTCACGACCTCTTCCAGCTTCATGGAGGATTCTCGATGCGAATAAATATCCTGATCCCGGTCGGATTCATGGCGCTCCTCGCGCCGGTCACCGACTCCTCACCTCGACCAGGGAGGACCCTGCCTCCCACCATCGTCGAGTACGTGATCCCCCGGCCGGGCAACTTCCCCCACGATCCCGCCGTCGCGCCCGACGGCACGGTCTGGTACACCGACCAGCGCAACAGCTATATCGGCCATCTCGACCCGGAGAGCGGCAAGGTGGTGGACTATCCCACGCCGACGCCGGGATCGGGTCCCCATGGACTCACCGTCGCTCCGGACGGTTCCGTCTGGTACACCGGCCAGGGTGCGGGACTGCTCGGCCGTCTCGACACCAAGACGGGGAAGATCATGGAGTATGCGCTGCCCGACGAGGCGAAAAATCCCCACACCCCGATTATCCACCAGGGGAAGGTCTGGTTCACCGACGCCAACAACAACAGCTACGGCAGCCTCGACCTCAAGAGCTGGAAGGCAAAGGTGTATCAGGCGCCCACCGCCGGCTCGGTGCCGTATGGCATCGTGTCGGCGCCCGACAACTCCATCTGGATCGCGCTGCTCGGCACCAACAAGCTGGGGCGGGTGAATCCAGCCGACGGCTCGATGAAGGAGTTCGTCTTGCCGGCGGAGGGCGCGCGCCCCCGGCGGCTTCAGGTCGGCGGCGACGGGACGGTCTGGTATACCGATTACGGCCGGGGCTATCTGGGTGCGCTCGATCCGAAAACGGGCCGAGTGCGCGAATGGAAGTCTCCGTCCGGCGATGCGGGACCCTACGGCATCGCCATCGGCACCGACGGGCGGATCTGGTACTGCGAGTCGCGGAGCGGGAACATGGTGGCCTTCGACCCGAAGACGGAGAAGATGGAGACCGTGCCGATTCCCACCCCCGGCGCCATCGTGCGCCACATGGAGACGGACAGCACCCGCGGGCGCGTCTGGCTGGCGCTCAGCGGGACGGGGCGGCTCGGGAAGATCGAGTTGGGACGATAGAGAGTTGTCACCCTGACCCTGAGCGAAGCGAAGGGGAGGGGGCCGAAGCTCAACCCGCGCTCCGGCCCCCTCGGGCGCTACGCGCCCTCAGGGTGACATCGTGGCGTACCCTTGTGCTCACGTAGGCAAGTGCATATTTATGCAATATGCATCCTCCGGGCACCGTCGCCCTGGCCTTCTCCGGCGGGCTGGACACCTCCTATTGCGTTCCCCGCCTCACCCATGCGGGCTGGGCGGTCCACACCGTCTACGTCAACACCGGCGGCTCGTCTCCGGCTGAGCGGAGCGCCATCCGGCGGCAAGCCGAGTGTGTCGGCGCGGTGCAGCATCACGAGATCGATGCCCGGCAGCAGGTCTACGACCGGTTCGTCCGTTTTCTCATCCAGGGAAATGTGCTCCGGGGGGAAGTGTACCCGCTGAGCGTCGCCGCGGAGCGGACTCAACAGGCGCTCTCGGTGGTGGAGGTGGCCCGTCGTATCGGTGCCCGGGCGGTGGCGCACGGGTCCACCGGCGCGGGCAACGACCAGATCCGGTTCGACATTGCTCTCCGTGTGCTCGCCCCGGATCTCGAGATCCTCACCCCGATTCGGGATGAGGGGATCCGCCGGGAGCAGGCGATCGCGTTCCTCACCTCGCGCGGCCTGCCGGTTCCCGCCAAGGCCGGTGCCTACTCGATCAATCGCGGGCTCTGGGGCACCACCTGGGGTGGCGGCTGGACCCACGACACCTGGGCCGGTCCACCCGATGAGCTGCTCGAGCCGCCAGCCGACGCTCCCGCGCCGGGTGAGATCGTGCTCGGCTGGGAGCGGGGGTTGGCGGTCTCCCTGGATGGCCAGCCCATTGCCGGCCCGGCGTTGATCCAGCGGCTCAGCGAGCTCGCCGCCTCCTACGGCATCGGCCGCAACATCCATGTGGGCGAGACCGCGCTCGGCATCAAGGGGCGCATCGGCTTCGAGGCCGGCGCCGCGCTGCTGCTCATCGGCGCCCACCGGGAACTGGAGAAGCTGGTGCTCACCAGGTGGCAGGGGTTCTGGAAGGACCAGGTTGCCCGCTTTTACGGCGACCGACTGCACGAGGGACAGTACTTCGATCCGGCTCTCCGGGACATCGAGGCGCTGATCGAGAGCTCACAGACCCGGGTTACCGGCGAGACCCGGGTACGGCTCGCCGCCGGCCGCGTTCATGTGGTGGGCACCCGGAGCCCGCACTCGATGATGGACGGCTCGGTCGCCACCTACGGTGAAGAGAACCGTCTCTGGACGGGTGATGAGGCGCGCGCCTTCGCGAGAGTGGCAGCGGTACCCTCGCTGCTCGCGGCTCGGGCGGCAAGTGGAACTCCTGAGAAACCTCACCACGAAGGCACGAAGGTCACGAAGGACACGAAGATGTCTTCGTGGTGAAGTTTTTGCCGGAGCCTGAGGAGGAATAAGATGGTCGTTACCACTCGCGTCCGACTCGATCGCATCGCCTCGTCCACCCGCAACGCCGGGCTCACGCCCGAGGTCATCGTCGGCGATCAGATCACCGCCGCGGAGGGATACCTCCTCGCCGTCCGTATTCTCGAGGACAAGCCCACCTACAACACGATCGAGGACGTCACCGGCCGGATGCTTTCGCTGCGCGGCGGAGACGTGCTCGCTGGGACGCTCGGAACCCGGCGCGCCCTCCGGGGCTATGCCGGTGTGGTACCGGGCCACATTGCAGTGGGAGACACCATCGAGGTGCTGAATCTGGGGGGGATCCTGGGCCGCTGCACGTCGGCCAACCCCGACATCGGCCCTCCCTTCCAGGCCGAGGTGCTGGGAGCCATACTCGCATTCCCCGCGCTGGGAGACCGGATCGGCCGCCCTGCCCACATTCGGGATCACGCCGTCCCGCCGGCCGACACTCTCGAGAGCGGCGTCCCGGTGGTCTACGTCGTCGGCACCTGCATGAACGCGGGCAAGACCGTTGCAGCCACCGAGCTGGTCCGCGGGCTCGCTCGTTCCGGACTCCGCGTCTGCGCCGCCAAGTTGACCGGGGTGTCCCTGATGCGGGATGCACTGTCGATGCTCGATGCTGGTGCCGTTGCCGCGCTCACGTTTAATGATGTCGGCATCGCGAGCACCCATGCCGGCATCACCGTTGCCACGGCTAAGGGGATCTTCAATCGCCTCGCATCGTCCAAGCCCGATGTTGTCGTGGCAGAGCTGGGCGATGGAATTCTGGGCGAGTACGGGGTGCAGGACATCCTGCACGACGCCGAGCTGATGGAAGTGGGCGCGGCCTACATCATGGCAGCGCCGGACCCGGTCGCGTGTTGGGGCGCGGCCCAGCTGATGCGGAACGAGTTCGGTTTGCCGATCACGGTGATGACCGGGCCGGCAACCGACAACGAGGTCGGGTTGGTGTATATCCAGACGGGGCTGGGGCTGCCGGCGCACAACGCAAGGCGGGATGCGTCGGGGTTGGTGGGGGTGGTGCGGAAGGCGTTGGATTCGTGGCA
Source organism: Gemmatimonadales bacterium (assembly GCA_036506575.1). Classification (GTDB taxonomy): domain Bacteria; phylum Gemmatimonadota; class Gemmatimonadetes; order Gemmatimonadales; family GWC2-71-9; genus CAVVWJ01. The sequence goes on from DASXRM010000169.1 coordinate 11,147, forward strand.
GGAGAGTCACGAGTCACGAGTCACGAGTCCCGACTCAATGTTTCCGCGGACTCGCGACTCTCGACTCGCGACTCTCGACTCGCGACTCTCGACTCTCGACTCCCAATGAAAATCGCCGTCATCGGCGGCTCCGGCTACGCCGCCGGCGAGCTCGTGCGCCTCCTCCTCCAGCATCCGCAGGTGACGGAGTGCGTGGTTACCAGCCGTAGTCAGGCCGGTAACCCGATCGGGCAAGTGCATCCTGCGCTGGCTCCCCTGGCTGACGCGCGCTTCTCGGGTGCCGAGCCAGGCGAAGCCGCTAAAGGCAAGGATGTAGTCTTCCTCGCTCTGGAGCACGGCGAGTCGAGCCGAGTGGCGGCCGCGGTGTTCGACGGGGCGCCCGGGTTGGTCGTCGATCTTGCCGCCGATTTCCGGGTACAGGATCTCGGGCTCTATGAGCAATACTATGGCACCCATGCAGCCCCCGACCTGCTGCCTCGGTTCCGCTACGGTCTGGCCGACGTGCTCGGCTCGGAGCTCCGCGGCGCGCGAGCCATCGCGGCGCCGGGCTGCTTCGCGACTGCGGCTCAGTTGGCGCTCTACCCGCTGGCACGCGCCGGCCTGGATGTCTCCCCATCGCTGTTCGCGGTGACCGGCTCGAGCGGAGCGGGTGCCCAGCTCAAGAGCACCACCCACCATCCCAGCCGGGCTAACAATCTCTTTGCCTACTCCACGCTCGGTCATCGCCATGAGGCGGAAATTCTTCAGAGCTGGCGCAACTGGGTGGGGCGTTCCGATGCCACGGCTCGGCTCCTGGCTCACTCGGGACCCTTTGTCCGCGGCCTCTACCTGACACTGCACGCGTTCGTGCCGGAAGGCGGCAGCGTCGTGAGCGCCGCCCTGGCCCCGACGCCGGTGCAATGGTTTCGGGAGGCCTATGCCGGTCGCCCATTCGTTCGCCTGCTCGATACCCCGCCCGAGCTCACTCATGCGGTGGGCACCAATTACGCGCTCATCCATGCGGTGGAGACCGCCGACGGCCGTGAGGTTCAGGTCAGCGTCGCGATCGACAACCTGGTGAAGGGAGCCGGAGGACAGGCGATTCAGGCGATGAACCTCGCGCTCGGGATCGACGAGTGCGCCGGGCTCATGGCGACGGGGATTTTTCCATGTTGAAGCGTCACGAGGAGGACGGTTTTCAAACCGGTGTCACCCTGACCCCGAGCAGAGCGAGGGGGAGGGGGCCGGAAGGCGACGCGTTGACGAAAGGTGGGGTTCCGGTCCCCTCGCTCGCTACGCGAGCTCAGGGTGACACTGGGAGTCAGTCTGCTCTTCTCCCCGTCTACGCTCAGTTCCCGGTGCGGCCCGTCCGCGGCCGGGGATCCTGGCTCATCGACGAGAACGGGGACGAGTGGCTCGACGCGTATGGTGGCCACGCGGTCGCCGCTACCGGGCATAGTCACCCGGACGTGGTACGTGCCATCAGCGCTCAGGCAGGCGAGCTCCTGTTCTACTCGACCGCCGTGCCGCATCATCAGCGAGAGGAGCTTGCCCGAAAACTGGTGGAGCTCTGTCCCGAGCCGCTGAGCCGGGTGTTCCTCTGCAACTCGGGCGCCGAAGCCAACGAAAACGCGCTTCACTTGGCCCGCCGCTACACCGGGCGGCAGACGATCATCTCGGTGAGAGGCGGCTGGCATGGCCGGACCGCCGCAACGCTGGCCTGCACCGATGGCCCTAAGTACGAGGAGGCTGCCCGGCGAAGCGGCATTCCCCTTTCCCGCAAGGTGGAGCTCAACGATGTGGTGGAGCTCAACGCGGCGGTGGATGAGAGCGTCGCAGCCTTCATTGTGGAGCCGGTGCAGGGATTCGCCGGCGCCCGGGAATGCCGGCCGGAATTCCTGGAAGCAGCCCGACGGGTCTGTGACGCTTGCGGCGCCGTGTTGATCTTTGACGAAGTGCAGTGCGGGGTCGGCCGCTGTGGCGCCTTCAGCGCCGCCGAGTCGTTCGGGGTCGTGCCGGACGTGCTCACGTTCGCCAAGGGCCTCGGCGCCGGGCTGCCGATCGGAGCGGTCATCGCCACCGAGGAGATCACCCGGAGTCTTTCCCTCGGCGATCTCGGCAGCACCTTCGGCGGTGGCCCAGTGCCTTGCGCCGCCGCGCTGGCCAACATTGGCGTGATCGAGCGCGAGCGCCTGATCGAAAACGCGGTGGAGGTCGGGGCCTACCTCACTCAGGCCGTCCTCGGGCTGGGGGTGCCTCGGGTCAGCGGCCGGGGACTACTCCTCGGTGTGCATCTCGGCAGGCCGGCAGCGGAGGTGCAACAGGCTTTGTTCGGCCGGCGCATCCTGACCGGCACCTCCACCGATCCCGGGATCCTCCGGCTTTTGCCGCCACTGTCCTTTTCCCGGCGCGAGGCCGACATCCTGATCGGCGGGCTCGAGAGCGTGCTGCAATGATCAAGAGAGACTTCCTGGCGCTGGAAGATTGGAGCCCGGGCGCGATCGATGGACTGCTGGCTCTGGCGGGCCGCATCAAACGCGGGGAGATCACCGGTGGTCTCGAGCAGAAGGTGCTCGCCATGGTCTTCATGGACCCGAGCCTCCGAACCCGCACCAGCTTCGAGACCGCGATGTTCCTCCACGGCGGTCACGCGGTCGTGCTGGAGCCGGGGAAGGGGAGTTGGGCATTGGAGACCGAGCCCGGTGCCGTCATGGACAGCGATTCGGTCGAGCACATCGTCGACGCGGCTCGGGTGCTCGGCCGCTACGCCGATGCCGTAGGAGTCCGCTCCTTTCCCCGGGGCAACGACTGGGCGGTTGCCCGGCAGGACGCGATCATCAAGAGCTTCGCCCAGCACTGCGAAAAGCCGGTGATCAATCTGGAGTCCGCGCGGCGGCATCCCTGCCAGGCATTGGCCGACGCGATGACGCTGCGGGAGAAGCTGGGGGAGGTCGAGGGCAAGCGATTCGTGCTCACCTGGGCCTGGCATCCCAAGGCGCTCCCGACGGCGGTGCCGGCCAGTGCGGCTCTGGCCGCGGCCCGGCTCGGCATGGAGATCGTGATCGCCCGGCCGGAAGGGTATGAGCTGGATCCCGAGGACACCGCACTCATCCGGAAGACCGCGCAGCAGTCCGGTGGCGAGTTCGTGCACATCATCGAAGATCCGGATGAGGCGCTGGTCGGAGCCGACGCGGTATACGTCAAGTCCTGGGGCTCGGTCAAGCTCTACGGAAAGCCGGAGCAGGAAGCGGAGCAGCGGGCGGGTCTGCGTGACTGGCGGCTCACGCCTTCCCGGCTTCGCTCCACCCGGGGCGGCAAGGGCATCGTGATGCACTGCCTCCCGGTGCGACGCAACGTCGAGATCGACGACCAGGTCCTCGACGGGCCCAACTCGGTGGTGGTGGACCAGGCGGAAAACCGGTTGCACGCGCAACGGGCGCTGTTGCTGGAGTTGATAGGCAGTACGTGATCACAGCCGGTTGTCACCCTGAGGGAGCGTAGCGCCCGTCAGGGTGACAGCCCGAGTAGATGGAGTAACCCGTGGCAATTGATACCAGCAAAGGCATCGCAGGCCTCAAGGGCGCGCTCCGTTACGTCCGCGCCTACCGCGACCACGTCTTTGTGGTGAAGCTGGGCGGCGATGTCCTGAGCGAGCCGGAGATCCTCGACAGCGTGGCCGGACAGCTCGCACTCCTCTCGTCCCTGGGCATCAGGCTCGTCGTGGTACATGGAGGCGGCCCCCAGGCCACCGCTCTGAGCCGCCGGCTCGGCATCGAGCCCCGCTTGGTCGCGGGCCGCAGGGTAACCGACGACGGCGCTCTGGATGTCGCCAAGATGGTCTATGCCGGTCAGATCAACGTCGATCTGCTCGCTGCCCTCCGCGATCACCGGGTGCAGGCCGTAGGCCTGAGCGGCGTGGATGCCGAGCTGATTACGGCGCATCGGCGCCCGCCGGTCCCGGTGATCGATGATGCGGGCGCCACCGTGCGAGTGGATTACGGGCACGTGGGCGACATCGACCGGGTGGACCCCAGGGTGATCTTGACGCTCCTCGATGCTCGTATGGTCCCGGTGATCGCGAGCCTGGCCGGTGGCGAGAGCGGCGAGGTTTTCAATGTCAACGCCGATACCGTAGCCGAATCGCTCGCGGTGGCGCTGCGGGCCCAGAAGCTGATCTTCCTCACCGGCGCTCCCGGCGTGCTACGCGATCGCAACGATCCCTCGACCCTGGTGACCTTCGCCGACCCCGACGACCTGGCCGGCCTCATGGCCAATGGGGCGCTCGCCGGGGGCATGCGTCCCAAGGTGGAGGCCTGTATTCGCGCGGCAACCGGCGGGGTCGAGCGCACCCACATCATCGATGGTCGCGCTCCGGATGCGCTTCTGCTGGAGGTCTTCACCGGGGCGGGATGCGGCACCATGATCGTGGGACGTAAGGAGAAGGCAACGTATCTGGGAGTTGACCTTGCCGGGTGAGGTCGAGCTGCTCCGGGAGCTGGTGGGCATACCGTCGGTGAGCGGTGAGGAGGCCGAAATAGCGGTCTTCATCGAGGAGACGGCCCGCCGGTGGGGACTGGACGTGGTCCGGAACGCGCACGGCATTCGAATCGAGGTGCGTGGCTGGGGTGCGGGTCCCACGATCGCGCTCGCATCCCATCTGGACGTGGTCCCGCCTGGGTCCGGTTGGACCCGGGATCCGTTCGTCCCGGTCACCGAGGGCACCCGGTTGTACGGCCGGGGCTCGGGCGACGCCAAGGCCTCACTCGCCGCGATGCTTTACGCCGCCAAGGATATCGTTGACAGCGGCGGGATGGATGCGGGTCGGTTGCTGCTCCTGTTCGGCTTTGGGGAAGAGACCAAGAACACCACGATGGATGCTGCGGTGGAGGCCGCAGGCGAGATCGATGCCGCCGTCATCGGCGAGCCGACCAGCCTCGATTTCGCGATTGCCCAGCGGGGTCTCATGATGGTGGATCTGATCGCCCAGGGCGACCAACGTCATGCCGCCTACGCTTCGGCGGATGGCGACTTCACCAACGCCGCCGTGGCCCTGGCCCGGGATCTGTTAAAGCTGGAGCATGTCTTCGACGGCCGGTCTCATCCCCTCCTGGGTCGCGCCACCGCCACTCCCACGATGCTGGAATCGGGGATAGGCCGGAATGTGACCCCACCGGTGGCACGCGCAGTCCTCGATGTCCGCAGTACCCCGGACTGGACCCATGAGGAGCTGGCGGAGGAGCTCCGCGGCTCGCTTACCAGCGACGTGATCGTGACCTCCCGCCGTCTGGTGCCTTGCGAGACCCCGCCCAACTCCCATCTGCTGGCTACAGCTTCTCGGCTGCGACCGGCTGCCGAGCATTTCGGCAGCCCCACCTGTTCCGATTGGGTCTTCTTTCGGGAGTACGACGCCTTCAAGTGTGGTCCCGGCACCAGCCGCCGGTCGCATACCGCCGACGAATATGTGGATCTGCCGGAGGTCACCGCGGCGCGCAGCTTCTACGCCGAGCTCGTCCGGGCCTATCTGGCGGGGCGCTAGACCATGGAACGCACCACGACGCTATGGAGCTCCACCCCGGTCGATCGGCGGGTACTCGAATACACCACCGGTGACGACCGGGATTGGGATGCGCGACTGTTGTGCTGGGACATCCTCGGAAGCCTCGGTCACATCGAAGGGCTGCGGGCGGCCCGACTGATCACCCAAACCGAATACGAGCGGATGCGCCGGGGCCTGCGTGAGGTTCTCGCTGCCACCTCTCGAGGGCGGCTCAAGCTCGACCGCCGGCACGAGGACGTCCACACCGCGGTGGAGTACTGGCTCACCGCCCGGGCGCCCGGCGCCGGCGAGCGCCTGCACACCGGCCGCTCCCGCAACGACCAGGTGGCCTGCGATATCCGGCTGTTCCTCAAGCATGAATTGCTGGGGGTGCACGCCGGTGCGATCGGTCTGGCCCAAGCGCTCATCGCCTTTGCTCAACGGCATCGGAGTGTTCTGTGGCCCGGCTACACCCACGGGCGTCGCGCCATGCCATCCTCGGTCGGGCTCTGGGCCGGCGCTCTTGCTGAAGGGATCGTCGATACCATCGAATCCCTCCCGGCGCTCTGGGCCCAGGTGGATCGTTCCCCGCTCGGCAGCGCCGCCGGGTACGGCGTTCCGTTACCGCTCGAACGCCAGGTGGTGGCTCGGGCGCTGGGCTTCGCCGGCCTTGACCGCAACGTCGCCGCGGTGCAGGGGGGACGGGGGAAGCTCGAGGCCGCCGTGCTGTTCTGGTGCACCCAGCTCGGCCACGACATCGCTCGACTCTCTCAGGACGTGATCCTCTTTACCGGCGACGAATTCGGCTACCTGGTTCTGCCGGTCACGCTGGCGACCGGGTCCAGCATCATGCCCCACAAACGAAACCCCGACCTGTTCGAGCTCACCCGGGGACGGGCTGCCGCGGTCGAGGGCGATCTTCTCTCCGTGCTTCAGATCAAAGCCAAGCTCTCCGGCGGCTATCACCGCGATTTCCAGCTGCTCAAGGAGCCGTTGATGCGGGGGCTGGAGCGTACCCGAGCGATGGTCGAGGCGGTCACCCAAGCTGTCCCCCAGCTCCAGGTCGACCCCGAGCGCTGCCGGGCAGCGCTCACCGGCGGAGCTTTGGCGACGGACGAGGTGATGCGCCGGGTCGAGGCGGGCCGTCCATTCCGAACCGCGTATCGGGAAGTGGGCGCGGCTCTCAAAAAAGGTGAGCAGTTCGAATCGCCTTCGCCGGCGTCGATGCTGTCCCGGCGGAGGTCCACTGGCGGGCTGGGAAACCTCGGCCTGCCGGCGTTGAGGGCCCGGATTCGTAGATCCCTAGCCTGGGGTGACCGGGAGCGCAGGCGCTTCGACCAAGCACTGCGCAAGCTCGCCGGCCCCGCTGCCCGTCCGGCCGTCCGCCCGTCCGCCCGTCCATGACCGCCGACCGGCGCAAACGGCACCTCAAGATCCTGGAGCTCATCAGCACCCGGGCGGTGCACACCCAGGAGGAGTTGGCCGAGGCGCTGGCGGCCCAGGGCTGGGATGTCACTCAGTCCTCGGTGAGCCGGGACATCGCGGCCCTGAGGCTGATCAAGGTGGACGGCGCGTACCGGCGGCCACCTCCTCGGGCCGGGGGGACCGATCCCGACGAGCGCCGGATATCGGAAGGGGTGCTCACGATCGATACGGCCGGGGAAGCTCTGGTGGTGCTGCACACCTCGCCGGGCGAGGCCAACCGGGTCGCGGTCGCGCTCGATCGGCTCGCCTGGCCCGACCTGGCGGGGACCATCGCGGGAGATGATACCATCTTCCTGGCGGTCAAGGATTTGCGGGCGCAGCGGCAGGTAGTCCGGGAGCTTCGCCGGCTGGCTCCCGGGTAAGGGCAGGGAGGTGGGCTAATGAGTCATATATATAGAAGGGTTTCTCCGCTGCAGTCTAGTGCACT
>DASXRM010000170.1:0-10338 GCA_036506575.1 Gemmatimonadales bacterium
AGGTAAGCGGTGAGCGGTAAGCGGTGAGCGGAATGACGCACTCTTCGGTGCTCGGAGCGTCCGCGGTCCTCCGGACCGCGAGCTCCGTGCGGGTAATCGCCGTATTCTCGATCCCGCTCCCGCTTACCGCCGTTACCGTCGTACCGCCGTACCGCCGTACCGCCTTCCCTCTCACCTCTCACCTCTCACTATTAAATTCCGCGATGCCCCCACCCCCCACCACCGCCCTCATCACCGGCGCTACCGAAGGGATCGGCCGCGCCACCGCGTTCGCCATTGGCCGAGCCGGCCATCGGGTCGGCGTGTGCGCCCGGACCGAGGCCAAGGTCCGGCGCCTGGTCGAGCAGCTCGAGGGAGAGGGCATAGAAGCTGCAGGTGCGGCGGCCGATGTGGGCCGACCCGAGCAAGCCGCGGGCGCGGTCGAGCAGGTGACCCGGGCCCTGGGTGAGATCGGGATCCTGGTGAACAATGCCGGCGTTCTCATCGCCAAACCCCTCGAAGAACTGACCTTGGAAGACTGGGACGTTACCATGGCCACCAACGTGCGGAGCCTGTTTTTGATGACCCGGGCCGTGCTGCCGGCGATGCGCCGGCGGGGTGAGGGAACCATCGTCAACGTGGCCAGCCTGGCGGCCCGCAACGGCTTCGCCGGTGGCTGCGCATACACCGCATCGAAGCACGCCGTGCTGGGGTTCAGCCGCTCGCTGATGATGGAGGCTCGGAAGGACAACATCCGGGTCATCACCATCTGTCCCGGCTCGGTAGACACCGGCCTGCTGCGGGACCAGGCGATGTTGCAGTCCAACCCCAACCGGATCCTGCGGCCCGAGGACGTCGCCGATGCCATCGTGCACTCGATCAGCCTTCCCGAGCGGGCCATGGTGAGTGAGCTCGATATCCGGCCCACCAATCCATGAACCGGCGGCGACTCATCCCTTGACCAGCCGCTCGGGATCGGTGCTCGTCTCCGGCTGCGTCTGCAAGGCGACCGCGTTCGATGTCCTGCTCCCGAGGGCCCGAGCCTCCGGCTGGGGCCTGGCCGACCTGATGCGGGAGACTGGATGCGGCGCGCAGTGCGGGCTCTGTCGTCCTTACCTGCGGCGCATGTTGCGTACGGGTGAGACCGCGTTCTACGAGCTCCTGAACCCGGACGACCTCTGAGCAACCCCGCGCAGGAATCCTCCGCCCGCAGCCTGTCTCAGCGCCTCGAGCGTAACTGGCGCCGGCTATCCTACACCGGCTCGATCGCGGGCGTCGCCATCATCATCACCTGGCTCGGCGTCTGGCTGATCCGCCGAGACGACGCGGTGGGCTTGCTTCTCACGTCGGTAGCAACCCTGCTGACCCTGGTAACCTTCCGCCATTTGGCCGAGCTCTCCGAGACCCAGCAGTCATCGCTCCGGACCGCGCTGGCGCTGGCCGACCGGCGCAATCGCGAGCTGGAGCGGCTGAGATACCTGGCCGGCACCCTGCTGGCCGGGACCGAGCTCGAGGGGTTGACGAAAGAAGTGGCCCAAGCCGCCGCCGAGCTGCTCGAGGCCGAAAGCGGAGCGGTAACGCTCGTAGTGGAGGAGGGACGATTCCTTCGAGTGAAAGCAGCCACGGGTCCGCTGGAGAGGGCGACCGGGATCCTCATCCCCATGGATGGATCGCTGCTCGGCTGGGCCGTCGGGCAGGATACTTCGCTCGTGTCGGACGACATGGACTCCGACCCGCGGAGCTATCATCCGCCCTCGATGCCGGCACACCTGAAGACCGCGGCTATCATCCCGCTTCGCTCGGCCGGTGTCGTGCTCGGAACGGTGAGCGCTTACAACCGGCGGGACGGGTGCCCCTTCAGCGAGCACGACTTGCGTCTGCTCCAGATTCTGGGCGATCAGGTGGTGGTCGGGCTCGATCGCGCCTCGGTATTGGCGGACAGCCGGCGAAACGAGCTTGCGCTGCGAACCAAGAACCTGGAGCTCCAGCGGGCCACCCAGCTCAAGAGCGAGTTCATGACCAACATGTCCCACGAGCTGCGCACCCCGCTCAACGCCATCATCGGGTTTTCGGATCTCCTTCTCCAGGGAGGGGCGGGCGAGGTCGCGGCCCAGCAACGCGAGTTTATCGAGGCGGTCCTCCGCAATGGGAAGCACCTGCTCTCACTGATCAACAGCGTTCTCGACCTCTCCAAGGTCGAGGCCGGCCGCATGTCGCTCGCCCTGGCGGTGACGGACATTCGGGAGGCAATCGTCGGGGCTGTGGCGGACACGGCGAGCCTGCGCGCGGCCAAGGAACAGGAGTGCGCTCTCCAGCTGGACTCCGCCCCACTCACCATCGTGGCCGACGGGGGCAAGGTCCGTCAGATTCTTTTCAATCTCCTCTCCAACGCGTCGAAGTTCACCGCCGAAGGCGGCAAGATCTCGTTGGCCGCCGTGCGCACCCGCGCGCAGCTGCGCCAGCCCGCTGACCGAGTCGGAGACCGGGCTCGACTGGTGCCCCAGGATGTGGTCTGGATCTCCGTCAGCGACGATGGTGTGGGGATCAAACGGGAGGACATGTCGAAGCTCTTCCATGAGTTCAGTCAGGTGGATAGCTCGGCGAGCCGGCAGGCGCAGGGCACCGGCTTGGGTCTGGCCCTCTCGAAGAAATTCGTAGAGATGCACGGCGGCACCATCGGGGCCGACTCGGTCTTCGGGAAGGGCACCGCCTTCTGGTTCCTGCTCCCCGCCGACGGTCCGATGCGCCGGGCGGTTTGAATCGACCGGACAAGGTACTACCCTTATAGATGATGGTAGCGCGGCGCCTCATACGGTGGCTCCTAGGAGCGATCCCGGTTTTCCTGGCCGGGACGCACTTGCTGCTGGCTCCACCTGCTGCACCGGCGGGCGACTTGGCCCCGCAGCGCTTCGCCCCCTCGATCGTAAGCTCTCCCCGGGAGTCCCTTCCGCCTCCGGTTCACGATGAGGCTACCTGCGCGTTCTGCCAGGCCGCCGCTTTCGCTCCTCATACCGCAAGTGCCGCAGCCGCTCTATTCATCGTCCGCAGCGCCGAGCAGCATACGGCTCTGTCCGACGACGACCCCGCTGTTCACTCGGGGTCGGCTCAGCCTCCCCGCTCTCGAGCCCCGCCACTCCTCCGAGCTGTTTGAGTCAACGCGCCGCAACCGGCGCGAATCTCTTACAATCGGAGGACCACATGCACTTCCGTGCCCGCACGGCCATTTTCGTGGTCTCTTACCTGCTGGGAGCGCAGCAGCTCGAGGGACAAGTCCCCGCCAGGCTGGATTCGCTCAGCCGGGCGTTGATGCTACTCACCGCCCGCATCGATTCGCTGGAGTCGGGTCTGTGCCCGGCTGAGACCCAGATTGCTACCCCCCGGCCCTCCGGCGATCCTCGCACCGACAGCCTGACGGCCAAGGTGCAACAGCTCAATCGCCGCCTGAATGCTCTCCGCCAAGCCCGTTGTCGACCCGGCACTCCAGCCCCACAGCCGGTGGACTCATCTGCCGACCTGGCGGCGATTCGGAAGGCGGCGGCGGAGGCAGCGGGACAGGCACCGCCGGCCGGAGCCGATTCGGGCAGGGTCAGGCCGGCCGAGCCGTCGCAACCACCCGCGGGGCCGCGAGGCGCCAACCTCCTGAATCCTGAGATCAGCGCAACCGGCGATATCAGGGTGGTGGCCAGGGAGGGGAGACAGGAGGACAACGCGGTCGCGCGAGAGTTCGAACTCGCCTTCCAATCCGCTCTCGACCCCTACTCCAATACCAAGATCTTCATGACCATCGAGGATGAGGAGGTGGGGATCGAAGAGGGATATCTCTACTGGACCGGTCTCCCCGGCCGGTTACGGCTGGATGTCGGCAAGTTCCGCCAGCAGGTGGGCGATCTCAACCGGTGGCACCTTCATGCACTGCCCGAGACCGAGTACCCGCTGGTCTATCAACGCTTCTTCTCCGAAGAGGGACTGACCGGCATCGGCCTTTCACTTTACACCTCGCTGCCGTTCTCTCTCGCGGGTGCCACTCACGAGCTCTGGCTCCAGGGAACGACCTCCGAGAGCGAGGGGTTCCTCGCCTCAGGCCACCAGCCGGTGTTACTCGGCCGGCTGCAGAACTTCTGGCAACTCACCCGGACGACGTATGCCCAGCTCGGGATCACCGGCCTGGGCGGCGACAACGATGACGCCGGGCTCAAGAGCCGCATGGTGGGACTCGATTTTCGGGTGACCTACCGCCCTCCCGAGGCCGGCACCCGGCGAGACATCACCTTCCGGGCCGAAGGGTATCGCCTGCACGCGACGGAGATCGGTTCAACGACCAACCGCTACGGCACCTTTCTGGACCTCCAGGCGCGAACCAGTCGCCGCTGGGTTCTGGGCGCCCGATATGATTGGGTCGAAGCGCCGAGGGGGCCCTCGGACACGGAATGGCGGATCACCCCCAACCTCACCTGGTGGCAGAGTGAGTTTGTGTTCCTGCGGTTGGAAGGGGAGCACCGTCATACCGACCTCGAGGGCAGCCGCAACCTGCTGTCGCTCCAGGCCGTATGGGCCATGGGCCCGCACAAACACGAGACGTATTGACGGGCGGACGGGCGGAAAGGCGGACGGGACGATGAGCCGTCATCCTGAGCGCAGCGAAGGATCTCTAGCCTGGCAAACACTCTTGAAGGGATACATATGCTGAGTCTTACTCCATTTCTACTCCTCGTGGGTTGGCTGGGAAATACTTCCCCGCTTCCCACCCGCCCAGAGGGCACCCGCCCCGCTTCCCCGCCCGTAAAGATCGTCACCAGCCTCACGACCTACGGCGCGATCGCCCGGGAGATCGTGGGTGACCGGGGTTCCGTGACCTCGATCGCGCAAGGCAACGAGGATCCTCACTTCGTGCAGCCGAAGCCAAGCTTTGTGGCGGTGCTGCGGAACGCGGACCTCTTCGTGACCACCGGCATGGACCTCGAGCTCTGGGTGCCGACCCTCCTCGATCGGGCCGGCAACCGGAAGATTCTCGAGGGCGGTCCCGGCTACGTCGCGGCATACCGCGGGATCGATCTGCTGGAGGTGCCCACCTCCTTGAGCCGGTCCCAAGGCGACATCCACGTGGACGGCAACCCCCACATCCATACCGACCCGCTGAATGGGATCATCATCGCCCGGAACATTCTCGCCGGCCTGCAGCGGGTCTCGCCCGGGGACGCATCGTACTATGCCGGCCGGGAGCAGGATTTCGAGAAGCGGGTGCTGGGGGCGACCATGGGCCCGGCGCTGGTTGCGGTCCTCACTCCGGCCACCGCGTTCGAGCTGCTCCGGAGCGAAAAGCTCTACGACTTCCTCGGCCGGCAGAAGTATCAGGGTAAGCCCCTCATGGACCAGTTGGGCGGCTGGCTCAAGCAGGGGCAGGTGTTCCGCGGGAAGGAGATGGCCTGCTACCACAAGGAGTGGGCCTACTTCAGCCGTCGCTATGGGGTGGACTGCGTCACGTTTATCGAAGCCAAACCCGGCATTCCTCCGACCCCCGGGCACGTGCAGGAGGTGATCAAGCTGATGCGAGATCGCAAGATTCCCGTCCTCTTTGCGTCGAACTACTTCGATCGGAAGCAAATTCAGCAGGTGGCCGAGCGGACCGGAGCCAGAGCGGTCATCGTCCCCGAGAACACCCTGGGCGCCCCCGGTGTCAACACCTACTTCGATCTGATGAATACCTGGGTGAGCAGTCTCGCATTGGGCTTCAAAGACATTGCGTTCAAGGCCGGAGCACCCTAATGGACCTGAGTCTCTTTTTGCCGCCGCTGGTAGCGTGTCTGGTCATCGTCGCGATCCATTCCTACTTGGGACTGCACGTGATCGCCCGAGAGGTGATCTTCGTCGATCTCTCGCTGGCCCAGATGGCGGCTCTCGGATCGACGGTCGCCATTCTCGCGGGTAGCCAGCCGGATTCCCCGAGCGCGTTGGTCTACGCTCTGGGGTTCACCACACTCGGGGCCGCCGTCTTTGCCCTCACCCGAACGACGGAGAAAGGCGTAGTCCCGCAGGAGGCCATCATCGGCATTGTATTCGTCATGGCCTCCGCGGCCGCGATTCTGGTGGCGGATCGAACCCCGCGTGGGGGCGAGGCGATCAAGGACATCCTGGTCGGCAGCCTGTTGTGGGTCACCTGGCCCACGATCCTTCGCCTCGCGGGCATCTACGCCGTGATCGGGATCTTTCATTGGATGCTGCGAAGACGGTTCCTGACCATTTCCTTCGATCCCCAGACGGCCATGGTCAAGGGTTGGCGCATTCGGTGGTGGGACTTCCTGTTCTATCTCTCGTTCGGGATCGTCATCACCTTCTCGGTGCCCATCGCCGGGGTCCTGCTGGTCTTCTCCTTTCTGGTGGTGCCGGCGGCGATCGCCTTCCAGTTTACTCGTCGCCAGGGCACTCTCGCGCTCATCTCCTGGCTGGCCGGGGCGCTCGCTTCGGCCGGCGGGCTATGGATCTCGTTTCACTACGATCTCCCAACCGGGCCGGTCGTCGTCTGCATGTTTGGGCTGGTGCTGCTCGGCGCATATCTCCTGCGGAGAGCGCTGCCTCTATCTCTTCTCGGTTCGCTTCCCGCGGGAGACAGAAGGGTGGGGTAGCAGAGCGACCCGGCGAAGCAGCTCCAGGTGAGCCGCCACAATATCGGCCAGGTGCTGCGCCGGTAGGACGTGATGCTCGGTCAGCGCCGTGGGCGAAGCGGCACCGAAGATCAATGCGCCGTGAACCCGCCCCGCGACGCGCAGCGGCACCATCATCCGGGTCTCCCCGCCGGCCTGCGCAAAGGCGCATGGCAGGTCGCCCTGAAGAACTCGCGCCAACGCCGTCCCCGCCACCGAGACCAGCGGAAGATTCGAGAGCGCCCGCCGCTCTCCCGGCTCGAGCAACACCACTCGGTCGCCCTGGGTTATTCGCAAAGCAAAGGTGAGCTTATCGAAAGGCAGAGCCACTCTGGCTTCGGCCGCGATCAGCTGAGTGGCCACGCCCGGGTCCGAGGTGGTCGCCAACAGTCCGGCGATCCGGAAGAGAAGCTCCGCGTAGGGATCCCGTTGGGGCGCCCGCTCCGCCGGCGCAGGCGCTTCTTCGGGCCGCAGAAAGCCTCCAATCTGGGGCGTGATCAGGCCGGCGAGCAGAACCAGCAACTCCACATCATCCGCGTCATAGAGGTCCGGCCCGATGCTGCCTACCAATAGATAGGCCGAAAGGTTGCCCCGGAGACTCAGACGCGCACCGACCACTGCTCGGAGATCGGCGCCGGCAGGCTCGCTCGCCGTGAGAAACCCTCGGGGCCACCGCTCATCCTCATAGGTATCGCCGACGAGCAAACGACTCCGCGAGCCAAAGATGTCCGCGATGTCGAGATGTTCTCCGCTGATCACCAGAGAGGGATCCGTCCACAGAGGGCCGCCGGGATGCTCGCCCAGGCGGAAGTACCGTCCGCCGGCCGGATCCGGCACCAGGAGCTCGACATGATCATGCGGCAGGAGTGGCGCCAGCCCGCGCCCGATGGTGCTCACGAAGCGCTGGGGGGTGCCGGCGTCGCCATTCGCTTGCGCGACAGTTTCCAGTAATCCGGCGATTCGTTCCTGCTGCCGGGACGACGAGGCTTCAGCGGGTTTCCACTGCCGGGCGATCCTCCCCAGCATGGGGGCCACTCGCTGGGCAACGCACTGGAGCAGCACCCGCTCGACCGGGCCGTAGCGCTCGGCGAGCAGATCCGCCACCAGCAGCATCGCCACGTCGCGCTTCCCGAACCGAATCGGCAGACAGGTCGCCGATCCGTAGCCGGCGTCCCGTACGATCTGCTCGACCAACGAGACTTGCTCCGGCCTCAAATGGGGTGCTGGTAAGGGAGCAACCAGCTCGTCTTGGGCCAACTCCGGTGGGCCCAGCAGGACCGCTCCGCCTTGTGCCGGATACAACCACAGGCCCATCAAGTCATGGGGAACTTCGACGGCCACGGTGTTCGACAGCGCCTGCTGCCAGGTTGCGAGGGCCACGGGATCGACCTGACCGTCATCGACTCCCAGAATGGGAACGAGCGGTTCACTCCCACCGGAAGAGAGCAGATCCTCGGTCGGTTCGTCGTGCAGTTCGGAGCTCATGAGCCGCTCAGAGGCAGGAGGTATGCCCCTGCGGCAGAGCAGGCAAGTGATTGCGCGGTGGAAGGTTGACCGACGGAGCCTGGCCCTGCGCTGAAAACTCGCCGCAGACGGGTGGCGTCCTGCCCGCGTCTCTTGCAGGTCGCTCGCCTCTATGCTCAAGAGAGTAGCGGGCTTGACATACCCCTACCCCCTATTAGATTGAGCGTGGCCCACACTGACCAACTATCCCATGCCAACAGCGGAAATCGGCGTCCCGACGGTTGAAACCTGCACCATCCCCGTTTCGGGAATGACCTGCGCCAGCTGCAGCGGCCGGGTGCAGCGCACGCTCGAGAAGACGCCGGGCGTGAGCGCCGCCAACGTAAACCTGATGACGGGCTCTGCCACCATCGACTACAACCCGTCAACCACGACGCCGGAGCGATTGGTCGATGCGATTCGGGAGACCGGCTATGGTGCCGAGCTTCCCACCCGGTCCGACTCGACTGAAGCAATGCTGGACGCGCAGGATGAATCACGAGCGGTCGAAATCCAGGATCTTCAGCGGAAATTCTGGGTGAGCTTCGTGGCCGCTGTGCTCACGATGCTGCCCAACCTGCCTCATTATCTCCTTCTCGGTCTCACGCTGCCGGTGGTCGGCTGGGCCGGACGGCACTTCTACACCCGGGCGTGGGTCGCGTTCCGCCACCGCACCGCGGACATGAATACCCTGATCGCGCTGGGCACCGGAGCCGCCTTTCTCTTCAGTGCAACAGTGACCATTGCTCACGACTGGTTCCTTGCCCGCGGGGTGGCCCCGCAGGTGTACTACGAAGCGGTGGTGTGGATCATTGCCCTCATCCTGTTGGGCAACCTTTTGGAGGCGCGAGCCAAGGCACGGACCTGGGACGCGCTGCGCCGATTGATCGGGCTCCGGCCCCCGACCGCGCGAGTCGTTCGCGATGACCTCGAGCAGCAGATCGCTCTCTCCGAGGTGAGCGTAGGTGACGTGGTGGCGGTCCGTCCTGGAGAGGCCATACCGCTGGATGGTGTGGTCTTGGACGGTACCAGTCACGTGGACGAGTCGATGCTCACGGGCGAGCCGGTTCCGGTCCACAAGGGCCCGGGCGATCAGGTGGTGGGGGCGACGCTCAACCGCAACGGCGCTTTCCGCTTTCGCGTCAACCGAATCGGGCAGGACACCGTGCTTTCCCAGATCATCCGTCTGGTGCAGCAGGCCCAGGGCTCCAAGCCGGCGATTCAGCGTCTCGCCGACAGAATCTCGGCGATATTCGTCCCGATCGTAATCTCGGTGGCCATCGCGACCTTCGTCCTCTGGTTCGTTTTGGGCCCGCCGCCGGCCTACCTTCACGGTCTGGTGGCGGCGGTGACGGTGCTGATCATCGCCTGTCCCTGCGCGATGGGCCTCGCCGTGCCGACGGCGGTGATGGTGGCCACTGGGAGGGGAGCCGAGCTGGGCGTGCTCATCAGGGGTGGCGAGGCGCTCGAGCGAACCGGCGACATCGATGTCGTTGTCTTCGACAAGACCGGGACCATCACCGAAGGCCGTCCCGCGGTCGGCTCCCTGCACCTGTCATCGGCTGAGCCGTCGGCTGATCTCGAGGAGCGCCGCGTGCTTCAACTGGCTGCTTCGGCAGAGCGGTCGAGTGAGCACCCCTTGGGAGAGGCCATCGTGCTCGAAGCCGAGCGCCGGACGATTCCGCTCCTTCCCGCGACCGACTTCGAGAGCCACACCGGCAAGGGCGTTGCAGCCGTGGTCGCAGGTTGTCGGGTGGCGGTGGGGAACCTGAAGCTCATGGGTGAGCTGGGGGTTGATGTCTCACCCGCTCAGAGTGCGGCCGAGCGGCTGGCGCACGAGGGCCAGACTCCGGTGTACATCGCGATCGACCGGCGGCTTGCCGCACTGGTCGCGATCACCGACCCCGTCAAACCCAACAGTCCAGAGGCAATGCGCCACCTCAAGCGACTCGGCCTGGAGCTGGTGATGCTCACTGGAGACGATCGCCGTACGGCCGAGGCTGTGGGGCGGGCTGTCGGCGTGGATCGGGTGGTCGCGGAGGTGCAACCGGCCGGGAAGCTGGAGGAGATCCGCCGGATCCAAGAACAGGGGAGATCCGTGGCGATGGTGGGCGACGGCCTCAACGACGCGCCGGCGCTGGCGCAGGCGGATATCGGGATCGCGATGGGAGGCGGAACCAACGTCGCCATCGAGGCCGGAACTATCACTCTCATGCGG
>DASXRM010000171.1:0-20339 GCA_036506575.1 Gemmatimonadales bacterium
AGGTTGCAGCGACAGGATGGCGATCCAGATGGGTTCTGGTTCTCCTCTTACGCTCGTCCGCCGCGACCGGTGCAGAGGCCCTGCTACCTGACTCACTCCGGTCAGCGCCTCAACGAGGTTGTACGTCGCCATCTTGCAGAATCCGCTTTGTATGGTGGTGCCATCAGTAGTCGAGGGCCACGGTATTGTCCGTCCATCGAGGACAAGATCATCAAGTTTCCGAATGCGGAGCGACACCAGGTGTTCCTTGAGCCTGAAGGGCTGGACACCTCGGAGATGTACGTGAATGGTCTTTCCACGTCTCTCCCGCCCCAGGTTCAGTTGGAGTTCCTGCGCACGGTTCCGGGTCTGGAGCGGGTGAAGATGACTCGGGCAGGTTACGCGATCGAGTACGACTTCTTCCCGCCGACTCAGCTCAAGCCTACTCTCGAATCGAAGGTCCTCGGCGGTCTTTTCCTGGCCGGTCAGGTGAACGGCACGACCGGGTATGAAGAAGCCGCCGGTCAGGGGGCTGTGGCGGGACTGAACGCCGCCGGCCTGGCTCTCGATCTGGAAGCCGTCGTGCTGGGTCGAAGCGAAGCGTACATCGGGGTCTTGACCGACGATCTGGTGAATCGGGGAGTCGATGAGCCGTACCGGCTGTTCACCTCGAGATCGGAATACCGACTCCTGCTGCGTCAGGACAATGCCTTGCGCCGGCTGTTCCCCCTGGCTCAGCGCCTGAGGCTGCTGAGCTCTGATGAGGAGAAGACTGCGGACGCTCGGCTCCGAACCGAAGAAGACACCAAAGTGCTGGCCGAATGCACACCGATCCCTCCGGAAGACGCCAACCCGGTCCTTTCGCGCCGAGATTCGGCACCCATACACGAGCCGGTCCGAATCGCCGAGCTGGCCCGACGGCCTGAAGTTCCTCTGGCAGACCTGCTCGAGGCTGCCGACATCGAGTGTTCAGAGGGAACGGCGGACTGGGCTGATATCGAGATCAAGTACGCGGGTTATCTCGCCAAGGAGCACACGGCGGCGCAGCGGCTCAGCCAGATGGAAGACATGGAAATTCCCCACAAAATGGACTACAGCGCCCTGAAAGCCCTCTCCTTTGAGGCCCGAGAGAAACTTCACCGCATTCGTCCCCACTCGCTCGGTCAGGCGAGTCGTATCCCGGGTGTTTCTCCGAGTGATCTGCAGGGCCTCGTGACCGAGGTCCTGAAACGCCGGCGCTCCGTCACCCCTGTTTCACGTGAAACGATCTGATGATCGAACCGCGTTTCACGTGAAACCAATCCGAAGCGTATCCCGATTCCGGTAATCGAGAACAATTAGTTCGGGCAGGAGATTGCACCCCACGGCGAACTTCCTATATTCGTGCGGGCCGAGCTTCGGTCTTCCCGCCCCCACCCCTTGAGTTCGGCATCAAGATTACCGGTACTGATCTGTCGCTCAACAATTTGAGGCACATACTCGCCATATGGCTCATGTCATAGCGATTGCAAACCAGAAAGGCGGGGTGGGCAAAACCACGACCGCCGTGAACCTGGCCGCTTCTCTAGCGATCGCTGAGCGGCGAACGCTACTTCTCGATGCCGATCCCCAAGGGAATGCCACCAGCGGCGTTGGTATCGCCAAGGAGACCGTAGAGCTCTCGCTGTATGAGTCCCTGGTGGAGGGTCGCCCTCCCCGCGACTCCATTCTGCCGATCACAGCGCTTCCTTTTCTCTCGGTGCTTCCGGCTACTCAGGATCTGGTCGGCGCCGAGCTTCAGTTGGTCGATCGTGAAGGTAGGGAAGCCATCCTCCGCCGAATACTCGACGATCTCCAGGACTCTTACGACTACATAGTCGTAGACTGTCCGCCTTCCCTAGGGCTGCTCACCCTCAATGTCCTGGCGGCAGCGAATGCGGTCTTGATTCCGATCCAATGTGAGTATTACGGGCTTGAAGGGATATCACAGCTTCTTAACACTGTCCGCTTAGTGCAGCAGCATTTCAATCCTGGACTCGCTATCAACGGCGTCCTCCTTACCATGTACGATTCCCGCCTCAACCTCTGCAGGCAGGTGGCTGAGGACGCAAAGGAATATTTCGGCGCCAAGGTATTCGTCACACCCATCCCTAGGAACGTACGGCTAGCCGAGGCACCCAGTTTTGGGAAGCCGATTCTCTTGTATGACGTGCAGTCCGTCGGGGCCAGGAGCTACCTGGCCGTCGCTCAGGAGCTGCTTCGCCGGACCGAGAGCCCTGCGGTGACCATCGAAGAACCAGCGAGTCCGGCGTCCGCCTCGGCCTCGTCGCCTAGCGCCGATGCCGAGCCCGTCCTCCTTCCTGAGGTAACGACTCATGAGTGAGACCAAGCGATTGGGACGAGGACTCGAGGCCTTACTCGGATCAGTATCCCGGGAACAGGCCGAGGCCTCGGGCGCCCTGCGAGAGCTCCCGGTCAGCAACGTGGTACCCAATCCACTCCAGCCCCGCACTCATATAAATGAAGCGGATCTCCTGGAGCTCATCGCATCGATAGAAGCCTCCGGCCTTCTTCAACCGGTCATCGTGCGACCCCGTAACGGCAAGTACGAGTTGATCGTGGGAGAACGCCGGTGGCGAGCGGTCCAGCGCCTGGGCTGGGCCAAGATACCGGCCCTGGTAAAGGATGTTGATGACCGAACCATCCTGACACTGGCCCTCATCGAAAACCTTCAGCGCGACGATCTGACACCGATCGACGAGGCGGCCGGGTATCTACGCCTCGGTGAAGAGTTTAAGCTCGCTCAGGCAGAGATCGCGCGGCTGGTCGGGCGGCAGCGGTCGACGGTGGCCAATCTGCTCCGGCTCCTCAAGCTTCCGAGCGAGGTCAAGGCACTGATCCAGGAAGGAAGGCTCTCTGAGGGGCACGCCCGCGCCCTACTCGCCCTTTCCGATGAAGCGGCGATGGTGCGGCTGGCCAATGAGGCGGTCGAGCAGGGTTGGTCGGTGCGCGAGATCGAGGGAAGGACCCGTGGCGATGCTCCTCCCAGGGGGACCACCGCTCCGCCAGCCGATGCGCGCCATCGGGCGCCCCAGAAGATGGCGACCGCGGATGTGCGACGGGTCGAGGACGCCTTGCGTAAACGTCTGGGCACCGATGTGCGGGTCACTACCCGCCGGCGAGGCCGCGGCTTCCTGAGCATCAGCTACTACTCCAACGACGATTTGGCTCGGCTGCTCGAGTTGATTCTGGGTGAGCCGTTCCCCGGATGAGAAGAAGGAAGCGCTCGCGCTCTCTGACCATAGTAATCCAGCGCGACGGAACGCCGAAGACGCGGTCCTTCCGCGTTCCGATCTGGGCTCTCCGCCTGGGAGTAGGGACTCTGGGCCTGGGAGCCCTCCTTCTTTTGCTCGTCACGGCTCTCTACGGCCCGGTGGTCCGGGCCGCTGCCAGAGTCCCCGGCATGGAGCGCGAACTAGCCAGACTCCAGGCAGAGAACATCAAAGTGCGCCAGCTATCGGCAGCCCTGGATAGCGCCGAATCTCGATATGCGCAGGTGCGTCAGATGATGGGCGGTGAGATGGTCCGCGACCCGGTAGCCAAATCCTCGCAGCTCCCCGTGGCACCCCCGATTCGGGCGCGCCTCACCGGTTCCACACAGGTGTCACCAAGTGACCGGACTCTGCCGAGACGGTGGCCCTTAGACGAGACTGGATACCTTACTCGAGGGCAGGTTAAGGCAGGAGGTAAGGACGAGGCTCATCCCGGGATCGACATAGCGGTAGCTGTGGGAAACTTGGTCCGAGCCTCCGGGGCCGGGACTGTCCGGCAAGCCGGCGAGGACCCTGAGTACGGGCTCTATGTGCTTCTGGCGCATTCCCAGGATTACCAGTCCATGTACGGCCATTTATCTCGCATCTTAGTTACACCGGAGGCGACAGTGGCTGAAGGAGAGGTCATAGGACTCAGCGGCAATAGTGGGCGATCCACGGCCCCCCATCTGCACTTCGAAATTCGCCAGCGTGGGCTGTCGCTGGATCCATTGACTATGGTAAAGGAGGGGCGCTAATGGGCATCTTCTCTAGTCCCGCCCGGGATGAGCAGGGAAACGAGCTCAAGCGACGGCGTACTGACCAGATCCCGTTCTCTATTATAGCTAGCGACATGACGGTAATCGGTGACTTGGAGACCGATGGTGTGGTCCGAGTCGAGGGGCGGGTCCGCGGTACCGTGCGGGTCGGTTCTCAGGTACTAGTATCCCAGGGAGCGGTGATCGAAGGCGATTTACATACTCAGGAGGCCGTCATTGCCGGCCAAGTGAGCGGCGCCATTCACGCCGGCGAGCGCGTCGAGCTACAGGCCACTGCCATGGTAGCCGGAGATATTCTCACGCCAAGGATCTCTATAGTAGAAGGGGCCAGAGTATCCGGGGAGGTGAAAATGGATGTTAAATCGCAGGAGGACGCGGTCGGGACTTCCCACAATAGTTGAAAATTCGGCTAAGTGTGTGGAAACTAAAACTTTGACCGCCACATTTCCCTTTTGACCGGTGCAAATTCTCGCACCAGTCCCACCTAGAAACGCAATGACACCGCATTGGCGCCATGCTGTATTAGTGATGGCGCTTCTTTCTTGTTCTCAACGCTCCATCCCCGGCGGCATGCGAGTGGGACTGGTTACCCCCGGCTCAGTGGCTGACGCCGCCTGGAACTCGGGAGCGTACGAGGGCCTCCAGCGCATTCGTGATTCCCTGGGGGTCATGATCAGTCATGTGGAGGCTGGGACCCCAGCCGAGCAGAGCGAGGCCCTCCGAACCTACGCGGCCCAAGGCTACGACCTGGTCTTTGCCCACGGCTTCGAATTCCAGGACGCCGCCGAGCGGGTGTCGGCCAGCTATCCTCATACGGTTTTCATCGTCACGTCAGGCCGCCGGGCCCATGGAAACGTGTCGCCTCTGATCTTTCGGCTGGAAGAGGCGAGTTATCTGGCGGGCATGGTCGCTGGCCGCCTGACCAAGACCAACGTATTGGGGTTCATAGGTGGCATCGAGCTACCCCCTATCAAGGCCGCCTACCAGGGGTGGGTCAACGGGGCCAAGTCGGTAAACCCCAGGGTTCGCTCGCGGGAGATCTATCTGAACAGCTTCGATGACGTAGCGGCCGGCCGGGAGGCCGCGCTGGCGCTCATTGGAGCTGGCGCCGACATGTTCCACCACAACGCCGATGCCGCTGCCCTTGGTCTCTTCCAGGCGGTCAAGCAGAACCCCGGCATCTATGTGTTCGGTGCCAACTCGGATCAATCCAACCTTGCACCGGGCCATGTCCCCGGCAGTGCAGTGATCGACCTGCCCCACGCCTTCCTCCTGATCACCTCGGAGGTGAAGCGGGGCGGCTTCGTTCCTCATGTCCAAGCGTTCGGCCTCAGCAGCGGCGTCGTGAGGTATGTTGCCGACCCCCGGTTGGAGGGCCTGATCCCCGCTTCGCTGAGAGTCCGAATGGCCGCGGCCGCCGATTCCTTGGCCAAGGGGACCCTGGTGGCCGCGCCCCGGCCCCCGATGATGGAAGCGCGTGCTTCACCGCTGGTTGAAGCGGCGGGACCGGACCGCACGTGACTTCCGGCGTTCCGCTGGTTGAGCTTACCGGCTACCTCGATGAGTACCTCCGGATCAAGGAGATTCCGGACGAGGCCCACGCCGTAAACGGCCTCCAGGTCGAGAACAGCGGCCGAGTGGGCGGCATCGTGGCGGCGGTCGATGCCTCCCAGGCCACGATCGACGGTGTCATTGCCACTCTCGAGCCGGGCCAACCCCCTCCAATTTTGCTGGTGCATCATGGGCTGCTTTGGGATGGGAATGTGCCGCTGACCGGGCGCAGGTACCGTCGGATGGCCGCCCTGCTGGACCATGACATACCCGTCTACGCCGCGCACATTCCGCTCGATGTGCATCCCGAAGTCGGGAACAACGCGGTTCTGGCTGAGCGGCTGGGGATTCGAGTAGAGGGATGGTTCGGGGACTATCGGGGGATTGCTATAGGGGTGTGGGGCCAGGTTCCCAGCAGCATTCCTACGCGGGAGTCGGTAGCGCTCGAGCTCGATCGCGTGCTCCACACCTTAAAGGGGAGCGCGACTCTTATCGCCGGCGGCCCCGAGCGGCCTCTGCGCGTCGGGATTATCACGGGCGGGGCGGGCAACATGATCGCGGCGGCCCGCGACGCCGGTCTCGACACCTTCATCACCGGCGAGGGCCCCCACCACACGTACTTCGATGCGATGGAATGGGGGCTAAATGTCATCTACGCTGGTCACTACGCCACCGAGACGCTCGGCGTGCAGGCATTGGCGTCCCATCTGGGGGAGCGCTTCGATCTCGAGTGGGACTTCCACGACCATCCGACCGGACTTTGACCAGGGTGCCTCCGGTTCTCGAGCTCGCCGGCATCCGGAAACGATTCGGCTCCGTGCAGGCCCTGCGCGGGGCCGATTTTACGCTTACCGCGGGCGAGGTCCACGCGCTGCTGGGTGAGAACGGCGCCGGGAAATCCACCCTCATGCACGTGGCCTATGGCCTGGTGCGTCCGGATGCAGGCGAGGTCCGGGTCAACGGCGTCGCCCGCCCGCTCACCTCGCCGCGGGAGGCCAGGCGGCTGGGCATCGGCATGGTTCACCAGCACTTCACTGCCGTCCCCGCCATGACGGTGGCCGAGAACATCGCCCTGTTTGCCGGCTGGTCTGTCCGACCCAATGAGCAGCGCGACCGGGCTCGTCTACTGAGCGAGCGGCTGGGTCTTCCGCTCGATCCCGAGCAGCGTGCCGGGCGCCTCTCGGTTGCCCTCAAGCAGCGGTTGGAGATAGTAAAGGCTCTTGCGAGTGACGTGTGGATTCTGCTGCTGGATGAGCCCACGGCCTTGCTCGCGCCGGCTGAGGCTGAGGAGCTGCTTGGCGTGATCAGGGCCTTCGCCTTGTCCGGCGGGTCAGCGGTGCTCATCACCCACAAACTCGACGAAGCGCTCCGTGCGGCCGATCGGGTGACTGTGCTGCGACAGGGCTCGGTCACACAGACCGGCGCACTGGCTACCCAAACGCTGGACTCCCTGGCGCGCGCGATGATCGGAGCGGGGCCCGACCTGCCTTTCGTCGCCAGCGCTGGCCCGCGGCATCCTCCTCAATCTGTATCTGGCCGCGCGTTGATCCGCTGCGACGCGCTCGAGGTCTCGAGGGAGAGCGGGTACGGCATCGCCGTGCGCCATGCGACACTCGCGGTGCACGGCGGCGAGATGGTCGGACTCGCTGCGGTGGAGGGCAACGGTCAACGGGAGCTTCTGCGCGCGGTCGCGGGCCGGATCCTGCCCCTCAGAGGCAGACTGCAAGTGGCCGCGCCGATCGGATTCATCCCGGAAGATCGATCCTCGGAGGGACTGATCCCCGAGCTCAGTCTCACCGAGAACATGGTGCTTGGTTTCGGCACGGAGGCATCCTGGGTGCGGCGAGGCCGGATCCGATGGCGCGAGGCCCGGGCTCGCACATCGGAGCTGCTGGAAGAGTTCGGAGTAGTCGCCCCGGGGCCTGAAGCGACGGCGGCCGCGCTCAGCGGTGGAAATCAGCAAAAGCTCATCGTAGCTCGCGAGCTCTCCCGCCACCCAGCGGTGATCGTCGCCGAGAACCCGACGCGGGGGCTCGACGTGAGCGCGGCGGCGGCGATTCATGCTCGCCTGCGGTCTGCGGCCGCTGCCGGAGCGGCGGTCCTCTTCTATTCGAGCGATCTCGATGAAGTGCTGCAGCTCGCCCAGCGGGTGGTGGTCGTGACCCGTGGCGCGCTGGTCGAGGCGCCCCTCAGCGCGTCGCGCGCGGCGGTGGGAAGCATGATGCTGGGGCACGAGGCGGAGGTGTGATCCGGCTCGCATCGGCGGTTGCGGCGGTAGTGCTCGGCCTGGCCGTGCTGGCAGCCGGGCTCGAGGCAGCCGGCTATGACGCGCCAACTGCCCTGGCGGCACTTTGGACCGGGGCATTCGGATCGTGGTACGCATTCAGCTCGGCAACATTGGTCAGGGCCGTGCCACTGACGCTGATCGGACTGGGGATCGCCATCGCCTTTCGCGGCGGCGCGTTCAACATCGGTGCCGAAGGGCAGTTCTACGCCGGAGCGATTGCTGCTACCTGGGTGGGACTTCACGTGGCCGGTCGCCCTACCTTACTAGGGGTCGGCATGTTGTTGATAAGCGCGGCATTGGCCGGGGCTGCATGGATCGCGGTGCCGGTCTGGCTCAAGCTTCGCTTCGGGGTGATCGAGGTCATCAGCACACTGCTGCTCAACTTCGTGGCCGAATCGCTGGTGAGCCTCATGGTGCAGGGTCCGCTCCAAGAGAGGACCCGGATCTACCCGCAGAGCGACGCCATCGCCGAGTCCGCGCGGCTCCCTGTGCTGGCAGGTACCCGGCTACATGCCGGCTTTCTCCTGGCGCTCGGGGCGGCTTTCCTGCTCTGGTACCTATTTACCAGAACACTGTGGGGGTTCCGGCTTCGGGCGGTGGGATTGGGCCCCCGTGCAGCCCACGTGAGTGGTGGGATCGACAGCCAGCGCATGAGCGCGATAGCCCTCCTCCTCTCTGGGGCGATGGCTGGCCTGGCTGGCGGTGTCGAAGTGAGCGGCGTGTCGTATGCGCTGTTTCAGAATCTGTCGCCCGGATACGGTTTCACCGCAATCGCCGTGGCTCTGCTAGGCGGGCTGAATCCGATCGGGGTTCTCATCGCTGGAATCCTCGTGGGAGCGCTGGAGGCTGGGGCCGGAGCCATGCAACGAGAAGCCGGGGTCCCCGCCGTCGCCGTGTACGTAGTCGAGGCCGTCATCATCCTGGTCGCGGTACTGGCCACAACACCCAAAGGCGGCTGGGCCGGCGCGCGAGTCATTCGGAGAATGCGACCGTCGGCACGCAAGGTGGCCGGATAGTGGATGCGATCTCGCTGGCAAGCGGTTTTCTTGCCGCAGCCGTCCGGGTAGCAACCCCGCTCATCTTCGCGGCCACGGGCGAGACCGTGACGGAGCGCTCCGGTGTAATCAATCTTGGCATCGAGGGGACGATGCTGGCCGGTGCGCTCGCCGCTGCCCTGGGCGCAACGGTGGGGGGGCCGTGGGCCGGCCTCGGATGCGCAGTCCTTGCCGGAATGTTGATGGCTGCTCTATTCGCGGTGCTCGCGATTGGAGCACGCGCGGATCAGATCATCGCCGGCACCGCCATCACGCTGGCGGCCGTTGGGCTCACTGGCACGATCTACCGTCAAGCCTTCGGTGCGGCGGGCGCAGGACTCACCATTCCGACGTTTTCGACTCTGGCCATCCCGGGTCTGGCCAGGATTCCCGTACTCGGGCCGGCGCTGTTCGAACAGCCGGTTCCGACATACCTGGCCTTTGCAGCGTTGCCGCTGGTCTGGTGGATTCTCTTCCGGACTCGACTCGGACTGGCACTCCGCGCCACTGGCGAAGCTGCCGCCATGGCGCGAGCAGCGGGTGTGAGGACCGGCTGGATCCGGGCCGGCGCCACGGTGGTCGGCGGCGGATTTGCCGGCCTGGGCGGCGCGACCCTCGTTTTGGCACAGGTGGGCACCTTCACTGAGCGGATGACGGCTGGTCGCGGTTTTCTGGCGATCGCCATCGTGGTATTGGGCCGCTGGCACCCGATCGGCGTGGCACTGGCAGCCTTGCTGTTCGGGGTTGCCACCGCCATGCAGTTTCTCTTTCAGGCTCTAGGGACGCGAGCCCCCTATCAGCTTTTCCTGATGCTGCCGTACCTGCTGACCTTGCTGGCTCTGGCCGGCGCGGTGGGACGGGTGCGGGCCCCGGCCGATCTAGGGCGGTGAAGCCACTCACCGGCGCGCGGCGGCAAGCTCATCTCTGGTGCGCACGATCACCTCCCGGACGCGGGTCTTGAGGGCGGGCACATCCGCGAGAGTCAGTCCCGCGGTTTCGACCGGTTCGAGCACGCGGACTTCCGCCGCGGAACGGCCGAACTTCCAGCCGTGCTTCGGGAGAGCGGTTCCGGTGCCCGAGACAGCGAGTGGCAGTATAGGAACACCGGCCTCGACCGCCAATCGGAATGCGCCGTCCTTGAAGGGGAGCAGCTCGGCGGTCTTGGACCGGGTGCCCTCAGGAAAGATCATCACTGAAACCCGCTGTCGCAGCACGTCTCGACAGCGCTCCATGGCTTCGACGGCGCTGGGGCCGAACCCCCGCTTCACCGGGATGTCTCCGGCCAGCCACATCATCCAGCCCATGACCGGGATCCGAAACAGCTCGGCTTTGGAGAGCCATTTCATTTCCCAAGGGAGATGGCTGATGAGCAGGATGTCGGCAAAGGATTCGTGATTGGATACGACCACGAAGGGTCGTCTGGGATCTTGCGGCATGATTCCCGAATAACGGAAGCGCCAGAGTGGATTCAACCTGGCCATCACTGGGCCGATGCGACGGAACAGGTATCCTGTGAGATACCGGCCGCGATCGAAGGGAGTAGTCAGCAGCCGCACGACAATGAGGAGTGGGAACCAGAGCAGGATGCAGATGATGAGAACGAGCCAGGCCCACAGTGAAAGAATCGATTGCCAGAGGCGCGACATACTACTCTATTCCGGGCTGAAGAAGGCGGGACGCTGGGGCACAGAGCCAGGTGCAGGAGTGGGCTAACCTACTGTGGGGTGGGACGGAGGGACAAGGGTGAATCAAGGCACCTCACCGTTCGAGCCAGACGTTCCGGGGCCGGCTCCCGATCCCGGCGCTGGTGAGCCGGTCGCCCATCCCGATATCAAGAAGCTGGGCGAGGCGCTGCGGGAGCGAATCGAGATTCGTTCGCTTTCCATCACCGGCCTTTTCGTGCTCGCCGCCTTTTACACCCTGTATTTCGCCCGGGCTTTTTTCCTCCCCATCATTTTGGCGGTCCTGCTCGATTTCCTGTTGAGTCCACTCATTCGAACACTCAAGCGAGCCCGGATTCCCGAACCATTAGGAGCCGCGGTGGTGATCGTGGCGTTGCTCGGAACGGCCGGGGTTACGGTGTACGGACTCGCCGGACCGGCCAAGGAGTGGGTAGCAAAGCTGCCGGGGAGTATGCGCGAAGCAGAGGCTCGGCTCCGGCAATTTCGTAAACCGGTAGAGCAGGTAAGCAAGACAGCCGAGCAGGTGGAGCAGGTCACCAAGATGGACGACCAGGCCAAGACTCCGGAGGTGGTGGTCAAGGGCCCAACGCTCACCGAGAGACTCTTCGGGACGACTCAGACCATCGTTGCGTCCGCTGTCGAGGTTGTGATTCTCCTGTACTTCCTGCTTGCCGCCGGCGATCTCTTCCTTCAGAAATTGATCAAGGTACTGCCCCAGCTGCGCGACAAGAAGAAGGCGGTGGCCATCGCCCGCGAAACCGAAGCCTCGATTTCCACCTACCTGGTCACAGTGACTCTGGTGAATCTGGGGCTTGGACTGGCAGTAGCCGCCGTGATGTTCCTGCTCAAGATGCCCAATCCCCTGCTGTGGGGAGCGCTCGCTGCTCTAGTCGAGTTCATCCCCTACCTTGGGGCTACAGCTCTGGTGGCGGTCTTATCACTCGCAGGATTGGTGACCTTCGATGGAGTGGGCCATGCCGTGCTCGTGCCGGCCGCCTATCTCTCTGTCAACCTTCTGCAATCGCAGTTCATCTCTCCGCTGGTACTCGGCCGCAGACTCACCTTGAATCCGGTCGCCATTTTTGTCGGCCTGGTTTTCTGGTGGTGGATCTGGGGGGTCCCGGGTGCCTTTATCGCCGTCCCGCTGATCGCTACGTTCAAGATCTTCTGCGACCACATCGAGAGCCTTGCCCCGGTCGGGGAATTTTTGGGCAGATAGACGCTCGCCGTGCCTGCCGATCGCCTTACCACAAACGAGTGTGCCGAATTGGGGAGCCTGGCTTCGGCCGTGGATTGCAGCCGGGTGCGGTTATATCGCCGGGAGGCTGCCGGCGCGGCAGGGATGCTTCGGAGCGCCGTACTGTGGGTCAGCCGTAATCGAGCGGTGGCGCTCGGAAATCACGTGTTTCTGCCGGATCGATGTCAGGGAGACTTGCCGGTCCTGGCGCACGAGCTGACCCACTGCTGCCAGTACCAGAAGTGGGGACCCTGGGTGTACTTCGGCAGGGGGCTCGTCACCCAGCTGCGGGATCTGCTCCATCGCAGAATGGGAATCGGCTCCAGCCCATATCGGTACAGCACTGAACCGATGAAGCCCTTCCAGGCCTATGGAATGGAGCAGCAGGGGCAGATTGTGGAAGATTGCTTCCGAGGCCATCCCGCAGCGCAGGCGATCTCGCCATTTCACCCGGGCTCTGAGCGCTAAAGAGCTTCAGGCCATTCCGTCGGCCTGATCCACGGGGCGATGATCGTGGCCTTCGGGCAGCTTGTCTTCCCACAGCGCGAGCACGTTGCCGTCCGGATCCGCCACCATCGCCATGATGCCCCAGGACTGCTGAGTCGGTTCGGTGGTAAAACGCACGCCCCGCTCGTGCAGCTCGCCACAGTAATGCAGCAGGTCGGGGACGAAGAGCGTAATGCCGGTGTGCCTCCCCACCAGCGACTTCGCTTCAGGATGCACCGCCGGGTGCACGCCCACGTGGGTCTCTCCCTCCAGGAACTCCGCCCCGAATGAGCCTTGCTTGGTCAGCGGGAGACCGAGCATATCACGGTAGAACTCGACGGCTCGACCGATATCGTGGACGAAAATGGCGACGCTGTAGAGAGAAGGGTTCATGAGCAAGAGCTCACCGCATCTGGATAATGACGAGATTGGCTACCACGACCCCGAGCGCGATGACGCCGGCCAGGAGCAACACCAGGCCGGCGCCGAGACCAATAAGCACGCGCCGGCTCCCCCGCTTTGCGGCGGCAGGTTGCCGAAGGTGCTCCTCGAGGAGGGCCATGTTTCTGACATTGGACTTCCAGCCGGCGTCGAACAGATCGCCCAGCAGCGGAACCTCACCCACGATGGTGTCGAGCCCAACGTTGGCGATCATTCGGATGAGCGTGGATGTGGGGGTACCCAGACGAGCCGCATGAAAGATGATGAACGTCGAAAAGATCGCTCCGATGGCGTCCCCGATACCGGGAACCAACCCGATCACCGCGTCGAAGCCAACCCGATACGGCGTCCCCGGTATGCGGAACGCGTTGTCGAGCAGCCGCGTCATGGTCCTGAGGCGCTCTACCTGCCGCGGTACTCGAGTCTTTACCACTGGGTCGGTACGCCAATGCTGAGCCGGATCGGTCATCCATGAATACTAAGGGAACCGGTATCTCGAGCGCAGGAAACCGCCACTGACAGGATCGGAAGATGGGTTGAGCGGAAGCCAAGAACGGAACACAACACCGGATACTGGACGCTAAAGGAAGCGGTTGACGAGATACATAACGAGACTCAGCAGCACTGACAGCACCAGCATGGAAGCGAGGGGGATATAGATCCGCACCGTCTCTCGCTCGATCCGGATATCGCCCGGCAGCCGGCCGAACCAGCTGAGACCACCCGACCACACCGCAAACCCGATCAGCATGATGGCCAGGCCGACCATGACGATCACTGGTCCTGCGGAAGGTGAAGTCATTCGATGAGGCGCTGTCGAATGGCGTGAATGTAGTCGGTGTAGGGCGGCTCTTGCCCCGCTGCGCGAAGGTCGGAGGCGATCTGCCCGCGGTGATAGGCGGAGTGGATCACCACATGGGTGAGTATCTCCTCGACGGTGCTGGTCCAGGCCTCGCCTTTCGAGTTGGTGTAGGCGACCCGGCGGTCGAGTTGGGAGGCGACTGCGCTTTCCAGCAACGCGCTGGAAACCTGGCCCAGCTGCTGAGCGCAGTCGTTAACTGAGAGGTCCGGCCATACCGGAAGCGAGGGCGGCCTGCCTTGTAACCGGGCCAGCCAAAGCAGCTCGGCTCCGATGATGTGCCCCATCCATCTCAAGCTCCGGGCGGGCGCCGTCGTCCGCCGCAAGGCCCCCAAGGTCTCTCGATTGGCCCAGCTGTCGTAATCGATGAGCCGGCGGAGAGGGATCATCAGGGCCCCGCGGCGGAGGAGACGGATCGCAGCGCAGCGCGATAATTCCTCCGCATTCCCTCGAGCCCAGCCCGCTCCAGCGGGGTATTTCCGAGGCGATCGGTGAACTCCTTCTCGGTCATCTCCTCGAAGAAGGTGGGCTCCTTTACTGCCTGCGGCAGGCTGGTCCGGAACTCGGGAATGCCCGTCGGCTGGGCGAACCGCTGGTTCCAGGGGCACACGTCATTACAAATGTCACAGCCGAAGGCATAACCCTGGAACTGCTGGGTCATCGCCTCCGGTAGGGGGCCTCTCTGCTCGATGGTGAGGTAGGATATGCACCGGGTGGCGTCGAGCAGCCGCGGCTCTACAAAGGCCTGGGTGGGACAGGCATCCAGACAGCGGGTGCAGCTGCCGCAGCGGTCCGAGTCGAAGGGCGAATCACAGTCGAGGGCCAGATCGGTGAACACCGAGCCGATGAAGAAGAATGAGCCGGCGGTCGGACTGATCAGCATGGTATTTTTTCCGATCCAGCCCAGGCCGGCGCGTTGGGCCAGCTCGCGTTCAGGCACCGGACCGGCATCGGCGTAGGTGCGGCTCAACCGGGCGCCGCTCTCTTGCAGAAAGTCCGCCAGGTCGGCCAAGCGGCGCTGGGTAACCCGATGATAGTCCTCACCCCGGGCATACTTGGCGATGCGGGGCGGCTGGAGATCGAACTCTTCGTCGGGCGTGTAGTAGTTATCGAGCACCACCACGACGGCCCGGGCTTGAGGAACGATCAGTGCTGGAGTCTTCCGCCGCTTGGCTTGGCGATGGAGGTATCGCATGGTGCCGGCGTACCCTGCCGCCAGCCATCGGTCCAGCCGATCTCCATGTGCGGTGGGTCCCGGGTGAGTGACCCCACAGGCAATGAATCCGAGCTCGAGGGCTCGGGACTTGACCGCCTCGGTGAGACTCATGACGACGAGGCTGGAACGCTCACCGGCGGCAGCGGAGGAACGGTGCACGGTGTCTCGCCGGCGATGAGGCGAGCGCCGCGTCCGTAGGTTACGTAGGACCAGGCCCACTGGATCATGACGAGGACCCGATTGCGGAAGCCGATCAGGAACAAGATGTGAACAAAAGTCCAGATGAGCCACGCCAGCAGGCCGCCGAAATGCAGCTTCCAGATATCGGCTACGGCTCGCCCGCGGCCGATGACGGCCAGCTGGCCTTTGTCCCAGTAGTGAAACGCTCGGCGCGGCTCCCCCGCTAGGTCTGCCTGAATGGTATCGGCGGTGTACTCGCCCATCTGAATGGCGACCGGACAGATGCCCGGAAGCGGCCCACCTTCCTGATGGGCAAACAGGGCTGCGTCGCCCAGCACAAAGACCTCGGGGTGGCCGGGGATAGTGCAATCGGGCTCTACGATAGCTCGACCGGCGTGGTCCAGCGGTGTATTCAGTGACCGCAAGATCGGGCTGGCCAGATTTCCCGCCGCCCAGATGACCGTTTGAGTCGGGATGGTCCACCCGGCGGCGACGACCGATCCCGGTCGAATGTCGGTGACCATGGTCTCGGTGCGTACTTCGACGCCCAGGCGGCGGAGCTCATGCTTAGCCTTGTCGCTCAGGCTGGCGGGGTACGATGGAAGAAGCCGAGGCCCGCCTTCCAGGAGCATGACCGTGGCCTCGCCCGGATCGATGTGCCGGAAGTCACGCCGCAGGGCGTAGCGGCGGAGCTCCGCTACCGCGCCGGCCGTCTCTACTCCGGTCGCTCCGCCTCCCACGATGACGAATGTGAGATAGGCGTGGCGGCGCACCGGGTCGGTCTCCCGTTCGGCTCGTTCGAACGCCAGGAGCACCCGCTGCCGGATCTCCACCGCGTCCTCGAGGCTCTTGAGGCCGGGGGCAAGTGGCTCCCAATCGTCATGGCCGAAATACGAGTGGCGGGCGCCGGTCGCCACGATCAGGTAGTCGTACCTGATCTCGGAGCCATCCGTGAGGTGCACTCGGCGTTCCGCGGTGTCGACAGCGGCCGCTTCCGCCAGCAGCACCTCGGTATTCGATTGCTTGCGCAGCACCGAGCGGATCGGAGCTGCTATGTCGCTGGGGTTGAGTGCTGCGGTGGCGACCTGGTAGAGCATCGGCTGGAAGAGATGGTGGTTCCGGCGATCCACCACGGTTACCCGTACTGCCGCGCGCCCGAGTCGGCGGGCGGCGTAGAGCCCGCCAAAGCCCCCTCCGAGAACGAGCACGTGAGGTGTCACAGTCCCATCGTCTCGCGTCGCCAGCGGGCAAAGCGGACCACGTCCTCCAGCGGCGGGACTGCGTTCTCGTCGGCGTACGCCGTGTACATCCGCCAGCGCAGATAGGCCCGATCCGGCAGCGGAAGGTAAGGTGCTTGTGCCCACCAACGTCTCCGCCGGAATGCCCACGCGGTTCTCAGCAGGTCCAGCCCCAGCCGCGGATTCACGAGCCCCCGCAACGCCAGCCGGCCAGTGAGAGAAAACCAGGAGCGGGACATTGGCGAAGTATAATTGGTATATTCCGCTCCCTAGGTTCCTCGTTGCAGTCCTCCTGTTTCCCCCAATCGTAGCGCCGGTGCGCTACGCGCGAGTGGGTGAGCGTGACTAATAGCCCCTACCGGACGATGGAAGACAACAAGCGCCCCACGGAAGATGAGACTCTTCTGGAGGGGCCGCAGCCGCGGGAACGCCACGATAAAGAACAGATTCTGGTTTCCGATCCGTGGCGGGTGCTCCGGATCATGGGAGAGTTTGTCTGGGGCTTCGACAACCTGTCCGACGTCCGGGACGGAGTCTCGATCTTCGGTTCGGCGCGTACCCTGTCGACCGATCCACACTATCAGGCCGCGGTCGAGACCGCCCGCTTGCTGGCGCGCTCGGGAATTCCGGTGATCACCGGAGGGGGGCCCGGTATCATGGAGGCTGCCAATCGGGGAGCGCTGGAGGCGAGCGGGCTGTCGATCGGATGCAATATCGAGCTGCCCTTCGAGCAGGGATCCAACCCGTACTTGAGCCGCAGCCTCAACTTCAAGTTCTTTTTCGTGCGAAAGACGATGTTCGTTAAGTACGCCACCGCTTTCATTGTTTTTCCCGGTGGCTACGGCACTCTCGATGAGTTATTCGAAGCGCTCACCCTCATTCAGACGGGCAAGGTCAAGGATTTTCCCGTGATATTGTTCGGGCGCGACTACTGGTCGGGTCTGGTGGACTGGCTCACTCGCACCGTTGCCGGCGAGCGTAAGGTCGACCCCAAGGATCTCAAGCTGTTCCGGGTGACGGACGACCCGGCAGAAGCGACGCAGCTCGTCATAGAGGCCCGTAACGAGAAGCGGTGATCCCTTGTCGTACGAATGACAAAGATTTAGCCGCAGATGAACGCAGAAAATAGGATGACGCAGGTTGCTCCATGACAGAGCAGACCTCCTCGGTCCGAGCCTGACATGGGTGATTTTGGGTGAAACAGCACACCAATAGGCCCCTGTCGAGGAAGTCGGAGCTTCAAGCAGTGAGGAGCGATCTGTGTTATCCCAGTTTTCCGCGTTCATCTGCGGCCACTTTTTTATAAGGAAAGATGACCCGACCCTCTGCTCCATATCTCCGCGGTCAGCGGATCGATCCTAAGGCGATCACCGGGAAAGAGTCCGTGGCCGAGCTGATCGACAACGCGTTCCTGGCCTACAACGCCGGCCGTCTACGAGAGGGGTGCCAGCTCTTCACCCAGCGAATGCTCGAGGCCGATGTGACTGTCGGCATGACGCTGACCGGCGCCATGACTCCAGCCGGACTGGGGATGAGCTGCCTGATTCCGCTGATGGAATCGGGGTTCGTGGATTGGGTGATCTCGACCGGAGCCAATCTCTATCACGACGCCCACTTTGCCCTGGGTCTGGCGATGCACCGGGGAACCCCGAACGCCGACGACGTGGAGCTGCGCGACAAGGGCGTGGTCCGGATCTACGACATCTTCTTCGACTACAGCGTCCTGCTCTCGACCGATGCATTTATCCGTGAGATCTCGGCCAGGGAGGAGTTCCAGCGCCCCATGAGCACCGCGGAATACCACTACCTGCTGGGCGGCTACGTCAAGGAACGGGAGCGGGCGTTGGGGTTATCCCGGCGGTCGGTCCTCGCAGCCGCGCACGAGCTTGAGGTTCCGATCTATACCAGCTCGCCGGGGGACAGCTCGATCGGAATGAATGTCGCCGAGCAGGCGCTGGGTGGAAGCAAGCTCCGCTTCGACGTAAGCGCAGACGTGAACGAGACCGCGAGCCTCGTCCTCGAGGCCAAGCGTGGCGGGGGAAAGAGCGGCGTGCTGATCGTCGGCGGTGGGAGCCCCAAAAACTTCATGCTGCAAACCGAGCCTCAGATCCAAGAAGTGCTGGGGATCGACGAGCGGGGCCACGACTACTTCCTTCAGATGACCGATGCGCGGCCCGACACCGGCGGTCTTTCCGGTGCCACGCCGGCCGAGGCCGTGAGCTGGGGCAAGATCGATCCGGACCAGCTACCGGGTACGGTGGTCGTTTACACCGACAGCTCGATCGCTCTCCCCCTGCTCACGGCCTACGCCAAGGAGCGGCGGCCTTCCCGACCCCTCAAGCGACTATACGCCCGGCGAGGTGCCATGATGGACCGCTTGATCGCGGAGTACCGGGCGGCCCTCGAGTTCCGCGATCAGCGCGCTGAAGAATCCCTGGCCCACCGGCATCCGGGCGCAGGCGGAGCGGAGACGGTCGCGCGCAGGTGAGGGCGTCGCCGGCCAGCCCGCCCGGGGCGCGATCCCTTTCTAGCTACAGTTTCTACGCGCTCAGTCTGCTCGCGGTTGCCAACCTGCTGAGCTTCATCAATCGCAACGTCATATTCGCTCTGTTCGACCCCATCAAGCGCGAGCTGGCCATCAGTGATGCGCAGCTCGGCTGGCTCGCATCCGCGTACGTGTTGGTCTTCTCCCTTGCCGCGCTGCCGTTCGGGATCCTCAGCGATCTCAGGTCCCGGCGCATCGTCATCACGATTGGTATCGTGCTGTGGAGCGGCTTTACTCTGGCCAGCGGCTTTGCCACCGGCTTCAGCCAGCTGCTGGTCTGTCGCGCCCTCGTGGGGATGGGCGCCGCGGCCTTCAGCGGGGCGGCGCAGTCGCTCACGGCGGACTACTTCCCGCTACGGGGCCGGGCCGTCGCCTTGGGAATCTTGGCCGCCGGGATCACCCTGGGCGGCGTGATCGGCATATGGCTGGGTGGCCACCTGGAGGCGATCTACGGTTGGCGGGCCGCCCTGGTCGCGGTCAGCCTTCCAGGGTTCGTGCTGGCGGTACTCACGGCTCGGCTACAGGATCCGGGACGGGACAAGGGGGTGCCGCTCCGCTCGGCGCTGCGGGAGCTGCAGGTCGGAATCGCCTCCCTCGTCCGCACATTCCTTCCGCTGCTGGTGAGTCTCGTCATTGGTGGCGCTCTCGCGCTTTACTTCGATCGAGTCCTTGGCGCCGATTCCAAGCTCGATGTGGCGGCGTTCGGAGCGACAGTGACGGTGGGACTCGCCCTGAACATCCGGATCTGGGTCAAGCGGTTCGCCCGCGCACCGGCACCTGGTTTCAGCGCCCTGGTGCGAGTCTTCGGCGAGCGAGCCATCTCGTTAGCGGTGGTGCTTCGGACTCCCACGCTGGTGTACATCTTCCTCGGGGGAGCTCTGATCTCCTTCGGGATGAACGGTCTGGTGGGGTGGGCGCCAACCTTCATGTCCCGCGAGCTCAATCTGAGCGTCTCGCAAGCGGCCACCCTGCTGGGAAGTTGGGGACTGGTGGCCGGGATCGCGGGAGCCCTCGTCGGGGGGGTCGTGGCCGACTGGCTGCGGCGTTATACCGTAACCGGCAGGGTCCTGACAATCTGCCTGGGCCTGCTGATCGGCGGCCCCTTGGCCGTATGGCTGCTCACCGTGCGAGACCTCAGAATCTTTGTCCCGGTGTTCTCCGGCGCGTTCTTTTTCCTCTCCTGGTTCAATGGGCCGATCGCCGCCGTGATCTTCGACGTGGTGCCCCCCAGGATCAGCGCCACCGTGGCCGGGGCGTACCTGTTTTTCATTCACCTGGTTGGCGATACCGTGGCGTTCCCGCTTATTGGGGCGCTCTCCGATCGCTTTGGGCTGGATCAGGCCGTGCTCTTGCTTCCCCTGGTGGCTATCGTCGGCGGCCTGATAATCCTGGGGGCGACCCGGACTGTCGGGCGGGACATGGAGCGGGCGATGGGATGAGGACGGAGAGGACGGAGAGGACGGAGAAGACGGAGAGGATGGAGAGGACGGAGAAGACGGAGAGGACGGAGAAGACGGAGAGGGCGGAGAAGGCGG
>DASXRM010000172.1:0-5140 GCA_036506575.1 Gemmatimonadales bacterium
TGAGCGGCAATGGTGGCGTCCTTGGCCAAAAACCACACACCGGCACCCTCGCCGCTGGGGCGGGAATGCCGGTGTGTGGGACGGGTGTTCCCGGCGCTAGGCCGGGGAGAGCTCAGGTCGACAGAACGGTGCCGTACCGCGCGAAGTCGTCGAGAATTTTCCCGGTGCCGCGCACGACGGAGGTCAGCGGGTCCTCGTCCATGCGGACGGGTAGGCCGGTCTCGTCCATCAGCCGCTGGTCGAGCCCCCGGATTTGCGAGCTGCCGCCGGTCAGCATGATGCCGTGCTCGAGCACATCGCTGGCCAATTCCGGCGGGGTCATCTCCAACGCCCGTCTGACCGCATTGATGATGTGAGAGACCGGCTCCTGAATGGCGTCCCGCACTCCGCGCGAGTCGATGCGGATCGTCTTGGGCAGACCGGAGACGAGATCGCGCCCCTTCACGTCCATCTCCCCTTCCTGTCCCAGGGCAACCGCGGAGCCCAAGGCGATCTTGATCCGCTCGGCCGTCGGCTCGCCGATAAGAAGGCTATACGTCTTCCGCATGAACTGCACGATGGCCTGGTCGAGCTCGTCTCCGCCCGTGCGGATCGAAGCGTCGCACACGATTCCGGACAGCGCAATCACCGCGATATTGGTGGTGCCGCCGCCGATGTCGATGACCATGCTGCCTACGGGCGTCTCGACCGGCAGCCCGACCCCAATGGCCGCTGCCATCGGTTCAGCCACCATGAACAGCCGCTTGACCCCGGCCGATTGGGCCGAGTCCCGAACCGCCCGCCGCTCCACCTCGGTGATGCCCGAGGGTACGCAGACGATAACCGTTGGCTTGACCCGAAGTATGGTCCGGTCGATCACCATCCGAAGGAAGTGCCGGAGCATCTTCTCGGCCACGTGGAAGTCGGCGATCACCCCGTCCTTCATGGGTCGGACCGCCAGAACTCCTTCCGGGGTCCGGCCCAGCATCCGCTTGGCCTCGAGGCCGATACCGAGAATGTTGCCGGTGGACTGGTCTATGGCCGCGACCGATGGCTCATTCAGAACCACCCCTTCGCCCTTCACGAAGACCAGTGTATTGGCGGTGCCCAGGTCCACCGCCAGCTCGCTGGCCGGGCGCCAGGACTTCCGTTTGACGAGTTGCCCGTTGCGAGCTCTCGCGTCGCTCAGGAACGCCTTGGCCGAGGCTACCGCCGGATTGATATCGATCGCTACGGTCACTGTGATGGGTCCCTTCTGCTGGGGTGCCTGAGCCTCAAAGGGGCTTGCATATATCCGCGACGGTTGCGTTTCACCCCACGGGTGCGAGGGCGAGCGTCCGGCGCTATCTCGATCAGAATGGGTTTTGTCAGAGAGAGAGTCAGCACGTCCGGCGAGATGCTGGTTCGCTCGGAGGGGGGCTGTGCAAGTTACGATCCACAATCAGGCCATGACGCCCGAGGTCCCGAGCACCGGTCGTCCGAGCCTGATATCACCCTCGATACGGATGCGGGCCTGGGCCTGCTCGGTCGAAAGGCTCTTGGAGAACAACTTCCAGGCGGTCTCCTGGCCCAGGGTCACCCGCGCGGCTGCCTCCCGGCTGGGCCCCGAGAACAGCCGCCAACCGTCCCGGACCCGGCTGAGGGTCCATACCCCTCCAGCTTCCCCTTGCACCTCGAACTGCAGGCTGGTACCGAGTTCTGCCTCCACCTCCCGATAGGTGAACGGAAGAGCCCGCACGAAGACGTCCAATGCCGGATGGAGCCACCGTCTCTCGTTCAGCCCAGGCGCTCCGACCGCTTCTCGGATCTGCTGCTGGTGCAGCCATCGCTCGGTGTACTCTCGCCCGACATCAAACCAATTCGGTGAGATCTCTTCGCCGGCCCAGGCAACCCCGAACCTCGCCTTGGCGTGCGGGGCCAGCGACTCGAAGTACCGGTGGAGTTGAGGAGCCGCGAGGTCCATCAGGTCCATCAGCACTGGAGGACTGAGCCGCCGGGTCGCCGTAATCCATTCGGCGTTGAGGTGGTTGAGATATGCGACCAGGTCGGCGTAACTCGCGATCCGCCGGTCCGGTGTCGGGTCCAGCCGGTCGCGGCCGTACGATAACCGCCGCAGACAGCTGTCGAGCAGGTGGGAGACGATGTCCTTGACCGACCAGAGCGCACAAGCGGTTGGTCTGGTCCAATCGACGACATCGAACCCGCGCAGCAGATGCATGAGCTCGGTGTGGAGACCGGGAAAGAGGTCCACCAGAAAGACCGGGGCCACCGGTGTCAGAACGGAATCGTCGCTCATCGCTGAGGCTTACCCTGGGATCCTCTCGTACTGTCGTTGACCCCTCTCCCGCACGGAATGATATTTCGACGACTCAGCCGGAAAGTTTCTGGAATGTAAGATGTCTTCAGCGCGAGGAGTCGGTCATGGCATTCACCCTTCCCCCTCTACCCTACGACTATAAGGCGCTGGAACCGCATATCGACGAACAGACAATGCGGCTGCATCACGACAAGCATCATGCCGCCTACATCAACAACCTGAACGCGGCGCTTGAGCCCCACGCGGATCTGCAGAAGAAATCGATCGACGAGCTGCTGGCCAATCTCAACCAGGTCCCCGAAGCGATCCGCACCAAGGTCCGCAATAACGGCGGGGGCCACGCGAATCATACGATCTTCTGGGAGATGATGGCCCCCGGGGGCGCTAAGGAGCCCGGCGGCGCGTTGGCCGAGGCCATCAATACGGCATTCGGCGCCTTCGCGACCTTCAAGGAACAGTTCGCCAAAACGTGCGTCGAGCGATTCGGCAGCGGCTGGGGCTGGCTCACGGTTGACCGGAGCGGAAAACTGGTGATCGAAAGCACGCCGAACCAGGATACCCCGGTCATGGAAGGCAAGACCCCGGTGCTCGGCTGTGACGTGTGGGAGCACGCGTACTACCTGAAGTACCAGAACCGGCGGCCCGACTACGTGGCGGCGTGGTGGAACGTGGTGAACTGGACGGTAATCGCCAAGCGCTTCGAGAAGGCCCGCGGCCTCGAAAAGGCCATGAGGTGAGCGACTGACCCATGGCTTCGCTCCCATCGTCGGGCACTCCCGCCCCTGACTTCGCGCTGCCCTCCACCTCAGGGACCGACGTCACCCTCTCGAAGCTGAGGGGAAAGAACGTTCTCCTCGCGTTCTTTCCCCTGGCGTTCACCAAGGTCTGCACCTCCACGAACCAGGAGCTCCTCGATCATCTGGAGACGCACCGACGATCCGCCTAAGCGGCCCCGGACTCACGGCGGTCTGGCTCGGTTTCCTGGCGGTCACGGGGTGCCGGATCGAAGACCGTACTCCAACCGGTAGCCGCCGGGACGAGGACACCATTCAACATCTGATCAGCCGTTACGCGCGTCGCCTCTCAGAGCGGGACTGGGGCGGCGTGCGGTCTCTCTTCTGGCAAGATGGCACGTATGCCGGTCCGATCGGGCCAGGGGTTCCGTCCGACTATCACCAGGCGATCTCTATCGACGTCGCTATTCACACATTCGAGCGCTGGCTCCGCGGCGTCGAGCCGCAGAACTTCGACGTGCGGGTTCTCCGCACCGACCTGCGGCAGGAGGGTGATCTGGCGGCCGCCTGGGTCGTCACCCGGCGGCGCACGCCGTCCGGGCCCACTTCGGTCGAGCGCGACTGGATCGAGCATGTGGTACTGCGCCGCATCGATGGCGACTGGCGCATTCTGAGCGTGGCAGTCGCCTCCCACCCCAGAGAGAGCGCGCGCTGACCGTGACCGGAGGACTCGGGCTGGTTGGTCAGGTCGCCAAGCTGTTGAACACCGGGAGCGAGGCGGACGGCACCCTCGCCGCAGTGGCAAAAGCGCTCCAGACCGGTCTGCCGGCCGATCGGGTGGTCCTCTGGTTTCGCGATCCCCAGACCAGCGGCTTCCGAGCGGTCGCGTCCCCGCCGAGCGAAGGTGCTCCGCCGCGCATCGGCTCGCTTGACAGCCTGCCCCCTGACCTGTCCGGAGTCCGGCTTTTACTGGAGCACGAAGAAGCGCTGATGGGTCTGCTCGAGGCTCAGCCCGAGCTAGGACCCACTGAGCGAGAGATCCTCGGGGTGGTCGCCGATTTGGTGGCGCCCTTTCTGGCCTCGCTGGAGCTGTCCGCCGACCTTGCCGTCGAGGTTGCCGCCCAGTCCCGCGAGATAGACGAGCAGCGCCGGTTCATCAGTCTCATCATCGACAGTCTCCCGATCGGGCTCTACGTCGTGGACCGAGACTACCGGATCAAGATCTGGAACCGGCAGCGAGAAATCGGTGCTCCGGGGCTCCGGCGGGATGAAGTGGTGGGAAGGCAGGTGTTCGAGGTGCTCACTCGCCAGCCCGCCGAAGAGCTCCAGGCCGATTTCGACCGGGTCTTTCAAACCGGCGAAATTTTGCAAGACGAGCTCGACGTGACTCTCGGCGGGGAGGTGCGCTCGTTCCGCTTGAGCAAGATCCCGATGCGGCTGGAAGGCGATGAGATCAGTCATGTGATCACGATCGGGGAAGACGTCACCGAGTCGCGCAGGATCCAGGGCCAGATCATGCAGAGCGAGAAGCTGGCGGCAATCGGCCAGCTGGCTGCCGGCGTCATGCATGAGATCAACAATCCGTTGGCTACCATCAGCGCCTGTGTCGCGGCCATCGGCGGTCGTGTGGGCGCCCTGAGCGACGCCGAGAAGGCCGCGGTCGGGGAGTACCTGGAGATCATCGATAAGGAAGTGGATCGTTGTACCCGGATCGTGGACGGGCTGCTGGACTTCAGCCGGCCCAAGGGTAAGGCCAAGGGGCGGGTGGTGCTCAACGCGCTGGTGGATGAGACGTTGTTTCTCCTCAAACACCACCAGCGATTCAAGCGCCTCAGCTTGGTGCGCGAGCTGGACCTGTCGCTCCCCGCCACCGATGGAAACGCCGAGCAGCTGACTCAGGTCTTGATGGCTCTGATGTTGAACGCCGTCGATGCCATGGATGGCCGGCGGGGTCAGCTCACGGTACGGACCGGACGAAATCCCGCCCGGTCCGATGAGGTCGTGGTCGAGATCGAGGACAACGGCGTCGGCATTCCCCGGGCCGACCAATCCAAGATCTTCGAGCCGTTTTACACCACCAAGCCGCCGGGTCGCGGCACCGGTCTCGGC
The DNA here is from genome assembly GCA_036506575.1 of Gemmatimonadales bacterium. Taxonomy (GTDB): domain Bacteria; phylum Gemmatimonadota; class Gemmatimonadetes; order Gemmatimonadales; family GWC2-71-9; genus CAVVWJ01. The sequence goes on from DASXRM010000172.1 coordinate 5,140, forward strand.
T